>MEZF01000100.1:10072-20766 GCA_001774245.1 Candidatus Bathyarchaeota archaeon RBG_13_52_12 | reverse complement strand
ACGGCGTCATAGAGGAGGGGGTGATGGTCGCAAGCTGGTTCAACCCCAACTGGCCCGACCTAGGCGTGATGGGAGTCTTCGGTCGGTGGCTAGGCGTAAACTGGGTCTGGGCTGTGGACCTAACAATCTACCACGCCTTAGTCAGCATAACGGTCCCCATCCTACTGGTGGAGCTCGCATACCCCGCGAGGAGGGGCGAGCCATGGCTCAAGGGAAGGTGGCTATCTACTTTCGCCATCCTATTCACCCTAGATGTTTTATTCGGCTTATTCTTATTCTACCGCGTCACCGCATACTCTCCAAATCCACTTCACATCCTTCTCGCACTAATAATCGCCTCTGCATTCTTTATAGCCGCAAAGCGACTCAGAAGAGGCTGGGCAATTAAAGCAGACAGACAGGTGAAGAGGCCGCTCTATTACCTACTCTACACCTTTACCGGATCAATAGCCTGCATCGTCGTGTTCTACATATTGCCTAACATAATCCCCACACAGGGCGGACCCCTCCTCACAATAATCCTCGGCGTAACACTGATCCTTACACTGATCATTAGGCTAAGATTCGACTGGATAAACTCATCAGACCACCACAGGCTAGCGATCTGCGTGGGATCCCTCCTCGTATTAATCCTTCTCACACCAATTCAGGAACTCGACAGAAGCAGAACAGATAACCCTAGGGGGATGATCGCCGTCGGACTCGTAGCAGTCGTCTTCCTATTACTACTCTACTGGAAAATCAGGCGGAGAGAAAAGAAAAAGATGAACACGATATCCGGTGAAGTCCAATCAACAGATCGAATAACACATTTAATGACTCCCCCGCTCCGTATCTACCGAGAGATTTTTACCCAAGAGTCCCACGCGGGTCTACCCGTGTCGTCGTCTCGACGTAACCCCATGCTTCTAAATGGCTCAATAGTATTCTGATCGTACACGAAACTCCATACAGCGATCTCCACACCCAGGTTCATCGTCAACTCACGATATCTAGTTATGAAAGCTGCCTGTTCTGCTTCGCTGCTCTCCCACCCAACAGGGCTCTCTTCGCTGTGCCAACCAATCTCCGAGAATATTATTGGTTTAAGAGTGTGTTCCCTGATTTCTACATAGTAGTCGTCTGGGATCTCTGAAGGATCCGTAAAGACTAGACATGGATAGGTCGTGAAAGCAACGGCGTCTGACTTGAATAACTCAAGCAGATGCCACTGCGACTTCGACTCATTCGCTGGCTTGGTGGACCATAGTGTATGCCCCTTCAGTAGCTCATACTGGAAAACTGTGAATACCTTAGTATCAGGCGAGACCTCTTTCACTGCGTCATAGGCTTCATTGTAGAGGGCTGCGAAGTTCCTGAAATCAGTCTCTGATTTAATGTAGAGGCTATTCACCTCAATTCCTATAGCCAAGTATAGCGGATGATGCGTCTCAGCGAAATCGCCTATACTTTTAAGGTACTTTTCCCGATTCGTGTTATTCAAGGGCCTAATCAGTTCACCGTTAGACTGAGGCGAGACCTCGATCAACGGAACCATTTCCCTCGAATCTGCTAACTCCGTTATAACCTCTGGAGCCCCCCCATCAGTGTCGAGTTCTAGCCAATCACCTGCCCACCTCAAAACCTTACCTGCCTGTCCCGCCCTGACCAAGAAATTCTGGAAATCCCCTGCTTGGGAACTCTTAGGCGATAGGGAGACCCCATAGGTCCTCGGCTTTTTCACTGCGACATAAATGTCAGCCTCAAGCATCAGATTGTCCTTGTAGAAGTGATGAACGAAGTACACGTTTCCCTCCTCGTCCAAGCTCGGCTCACCCGCCAGCGGGAAGAACATCCTCACCGGCTCCTGCCATTTCCCATTAACCCTCAGGGATCTCCAAATGCCATAGTCCCTCGAAAACCAGAGTTCACCACCATCTTCCGTTACGCATGGCCAACCCTCAGAACCACCAGAGTTCACAACCACGAGATTAGTTGGTTCAGCCCACACGCTATCGATCTTCCGAGAGACCCAAATGTCAAGACCACCACCTCCCCCCGACCTATCGGTGTGAAAATACAACTCATCACCATTGGAAGTGATGTGTAGCTCTCCAACGGAGTATTCCTGGGTCTTCAGCTCCGAGTCTGCGTTGACCCAACTTCTCCATTTCCCGTTGACGTACTCTGCTTTAAACCAGTGAAGTCCAGTGTATCCCTCCCTTGCGCTACAAAAATACATGGTGTTACCCTGGACAAAGGCTCCTCCATCAAGTGCCAGTTTCCCAGAATCTTGGAGAATTACCCTCTCAGGCTCCTGCCAGGTATCCCCCACCTTTTTCGACACATATATCCCCGTGACCTGGTCGGTGACCTGTTTCTCCGCAGGGACTCTTACATCTGGGGTGAAGAAGAAATAGAGTGTATTACCATCGGGCAATATGAACGCGGAGTCCTCTCCACCCGCCGTATTCACAAGTCCATTAACTGGAACAGGGTCACAGTAGAGATCAGACTCAGATTTAGGCGGGTTAACATCCGTAGCTGGGGTTACTTTCGTCACATCTTTCGGTACCTTACTCTCCCTTGTCGGAAGAGGCAGCTGAACATTCTCGTTGTCCCCGGCGCGAAGCATTGAGAACAAGACTAATGCTCCAATCACGAATAATGCAATAGTCAGTATCTTCCGGGAAAAGTTCACATACTAAGCTACGCGATTTTTTAGATAAATATTAAGGATCCACGATTCATATAGGCTCGCAGGTATCGGGACTGGCCGATTTAAAAATTTAACATCTTAACCAAGTAGATTCTATCCTAAAGTAGTCTAATGCCTCTGGCAGCGATGATGCCGGAAGCTGCAGCGCCCACTATCCCCCTTGACACACCCGCCCAGTCACCACCAACCCACAGATTTCCCACGCTCGTGCCGAGTGTCTTATCGGTCTTGATTCTCATGGCGTAGAACTTTATCTCAGGACCATACAGGAGCGTGGAGTCAGAGTCCACGCCTGGCATCACCGCCTCGAGCCTCTCAAGGCTCTCAACAATATCGTACACAATCCTCCCTGGGTAAGCCATAGAGATGTCCCCGGGGGTAACCTCCACAAGCGTGGGTTCCACGTAGCTCCGACTGAGCCTGTCCCACGTCGACCTCTTATGGGCCCTTAGGTCCCCCAGCCTCTGAAGAATCGGCTTCCTCCCACCGAGGGTATTAGCGAGCCTAGCTATCCCCCTACCATACTCGGTGGTATTCTCCAGGGGCTGAGTCAGCTTAACCCTGACAAGCAGAGCGAAGTTAGTGTTCTTGGACGATGTGTCCCTCATCGAATATCCGTTTACGCCAAACAACTCATCCTCGTAAGCCTCCTTAGCAACGAACCCCCTCGGGCAGACGCAGAACGTCCTCACGAAGTCATCGTAGCTAGGTGTATAGATGTGAAACTTCGGATCCCAGCACCCATGCTCGTTCACAATCTCATCCATAACCTCGTTCGGGACCTCAACCCTCACACCTATGTCAATCGGGTTATAGCTCATTCCGACGCCAAGTGAGGCCATCAACTCGATCAACCAACCTGACCCAACCCTGCCTGGGGCGAGAAGAACGCCATCAACGGGATATACTCTCCCACTGGCCTTAACTCCGGTGACCCTAGATCCCAAGGTCTTCAACCCGGTCGCCTTCACACCCAACTCAAAACGAACACCATCCCCCTCTAGCCGCTTTCTCATTTCCTGCATCACCCTCGGAAGGTGATCAGATCCGATGTGGCTCTGGTCTATCCTGACGAATCTGATACCAGCCCTCGCTGCTTCACGCTCCAGCTGGCGCTGACCCTCCTCGCCACGGGGTTCAGTGTCAACTCCCAGCTCCTTGAAATTCTCACGGATGTTATCGATTACCCCCCACGCCTCACTAATCGGCATAAACTCGGTGAGATCCCCGCCTATCAGTGGGTTGAAGTTGAGCTTACCATCCGAGTATAGACCCGACCCCCCTACATGCCCAGTCTCCTCTAGTATCGTTACCTCACACTCTCCAGCGAGATGCTTTGCTGCAAAGAGACTCGCTGGGCCAGCGCCAACCATCACGATTCTCTTCAAGCTCTTAAACCAAGTAAACGTGAGACACTGAGCAGTAATAAGTATACACAAGCGCACGTGAATGCGAACTTATCGGTTATGTTGCTTATTAGGTCTCCACCAGTGAGGATAGTCCAACACCATTCTCCTGTTCCTGAACCAGACAGCCATTCCATCATCCTCCAGCTGGAGAATGAAACCATCTAAAAAGTCAATTCCGTCTTGGTGGACGGGGAGCCCAAACCAGTGAAACATAACGCTCCCAACGTAGGTATCATGACTAACATAGATGTCGAACGTATCAAAAGTCGCAGACTCAAGCCTCCTAAGAGTATAGTCGGCCACGGTCCTCGCGAAATCATATGAGGGGAGTATGCAACCCGGAGGTGTCACCAGGCCAGCCATCCAATCATTCGTGAACCCTACAGACGTTGCGGCCTCACTTCCACATCTCTCCCTGACTTTACCCAGGTACCTATTCACGGCAACCCTATCAATCGAATACTTGAAGGGTACTACTTCAACGATCTCAGCAGAGCCTCCGCGGGAAAAGATTCCGTCCCGAATAGCTCCCGCTGTTTCTCTGGCCCTCTGAACATATGTGTGGTACAACCGATACCGACGATCACTTGGAAGCCTGACTCCAAACTCCACCGCCGCAGCTATGCCAGATGGAGTTGACAACATATCGTCGCCACTCGCTCCACCATGCTCAAGGCTCGTGCGCTCGGTGTGCCGAACATGCATAATTGCAGGCCTACCATGATCAAGTTCAGCGCAGTGGCTGAGTAGGGATAAGGCTGGCCCTGACCACTCAACTGATTCAAGGACAGGCATAACTCTGAATAGCCCAGCCTCAATTTATAAACCTCCTTTAGGACGCTGGTCCCAAGCATATAGTACACGCACATGAAGGGCGGTAGAAAGAGTTCCACAACCACTTTATTCGGTGAACACCCAGCCAACGGGGCTCCTCTGGGTCTTCCAGGTTCCACCCGGTGAATCCTTCTTCGCCCTGATGTACTGCGACACCCTAAAACCGAAGACATCGGCGCAGGCGACTACCGCCGCCTCAGGCGTCCTAGTGAACTCGACTACGTCCTGCTCCTTCCTATCATGATGGCTAATTATGATGTTCATCAGTTTAGCCCTGGTAATCTCTGGGAACCCCGAGATAGCTGAGATTCTACTCGAAACCATCTCAGCGGAGAGGTATGTGTGCCCCATCATGAACCCCTCCTTGCTCTCATACATGCCCAGGGGCTCCACGTTGTCCCTCAAAACCCCAATGTCGTGCAGAAAAGCGCCCGCGTAGACCAGATCTCGATTTATGGAGGGGTGAATTTTACAAGCCAATTCACAGAACTGAAGAACCTCCCATGTATGCTCTAGCAGCCCGCCAGCACAGGAGTGATGCCACATCCTCGCACCGTAAAACGACTTGAATTTTTTCACGAAGTCCACGTCGTCTCTAAATGATGCAACCAGGGCCTTAACGAATGGATCCTGAACCGTTTCAAGTAGGCTAGTCACGTACCCCCACATCTTATCAATGTCCTGATTCGACTGCGGCACAAAATTTGATAGATCGTATTCCCCGGGTTTACCCACGCGCATCACGCTCCCATCCCTACTGGAGACGACGATTTGGGGGGAACCTTCATGCGTGTTCTTCAAACCGTACAGGTACACGACGTCGCCTACAGCGATCGAGTCGTCGAGCTCCTTGCAGTTTATGGTGGTGCTGCTGAACGCGATGAATTTGATGTTCCCTGAATTATCGCCCAGTTCACCTGCAAATATCTCTCCTCTGCCAGACGCAGCTACGCGATAGGACTTGGATTTACACTGTAGAAAGACTTCAACTCGAGCCCCATTAACAAGGGCTTTGACCTCTGAGCACTTCAATAAAGTTCATGTCAAATAAAAATCACTGATATTTAGAGGATTCGAATCAGCAACGGATTACACACATAAAATCGGTCAAATCAGTGTAAAAATCCTAATATGCTGATGGCCTTCGCAAGTTTCAGCTTGTTCCCACTACATGCATAGCGTTTGTCCAGGCAACTCTCCCATCTCCATCAGCGGCCTCGATCCTGACATATGTCTCCCCTCGACGACCAGGGTAGGTGTACTCAGTCACGAGGGTGTCATTGGCGGCAAATCTTGAACCTAGGCTTGGTGTCGATATGAATGTGATGTGCCGAACGGGGCTGGTCTCAACGTGGATTCCCTCGGATTTGAACTCGATGTTTTTTAGTGTTGGACCGGTGCTAGAGTAGAATAAGCCCATCTTGATAGCCTCAACTATTGATTTGAGCCTCTTATCTCTGGCCTTTACCATGATCCAAGCCACACAAGCGTCGCTGGGCTTCATGGGTTCGGGTTCACCATGATGGTCGTCCGTCGCGAATATCAGGGGGCGACTCCCACAAGCGAGTAGAGCGTCTATGTGTGAGTTCGAGTAGCCGGTGCCCCTATAGACGTCGCAGCTGGTGTTGTAGATTTCTACGCCGAGGTAGCCAATGAGTCGAAGAAGGTCTTGGGTGTGTAGACCAGACCAGTAGGGGTGGGCCAATATGGCGAAGCCCCCCTGCTCGGCTGTCAGATCTATGGCTCGTTGAGGATCCTGGGTATGGTCGAAGTCGTGTATTTTAATGGTTTCTTGGATGTTAGCGGCTACGATATGGTAGGTTGTTCCCGCAAGGCTGTTACCGATGCTTATCTCCTGTCCTGGGATAAGGACCATTCCCCTGTTATCCAGCGGCCTTGGGTCAACACGGGTTCCATGGTCGGTTATGCTGAGAAAATCATAACCGTTTAGGCTGTAATGATCTACCACCTCCTGAGGGGTTCTTACACCATCAGATTTCGTTGTATGAGTGTGAAGGTTTCCCTTCAACCATATCCCTGGCGCAGTGAATGGATTCGAGTATTCGAACTTCATGGACTCTTATTAGCGGGCGACGGTATAGGGTTTCTGAGCAACCAAGTCTCCTCCTTTTAAACTTGAGCAAGTATGAGATCATGGTAAGGATTGATCTATATCATCGATTCACAATCATTATTTTACTAAAAACGATTGAATATCAATGCCTCTTAGGGGCAAGCTCACCAAAGTAAAATGTGTGTGAAGAGATGTGTCCGGTGAAATAGCTCTCCAAATAATCGGTGTCTTCTTCGGAATATTCGCATTAATAGTAGTCGTCGTTCTCCATTTCACGAGAGGCATGGCTAAGGATAGGAACATTTCAGAGATAAAGAAGAAACAGATCGACGTCGTCGATAAACACTTCAATGAAATGGTCAGAATCGAGTGCCCTTACTGTCAAACCCTCTACCCAATCGATAAAATATCATGCCCAACCTGCGGGGCAGATACAAAGAAGATCCAGTTTCCCAAGATGCCCGACTAATCGTCTCGCCCGCGTGAAACTTCAATAAGCTAGACCCCACTCCTCCTCACAGAGCTGTTTGATTCATGGTTAATGAGGATACCCTCAGAAATCGTATTATTAGAATAATTGCTGCGACGAGGTTTCCCTTCGCGGACCAGGAGGACTGGGGAGAAGGCTACGCAACCATCGTTAACGATGAGGTTAAAAGGAGGGGTCTGGACACGGAATACGCCGTCGTCTACCCAAGCATCGTAATCACGAAGCCAGACGGTAGGGTGCAGGAGTTAGCAGACATCGCTCTGGCCATAGAGGTCGACTCCTCATCGGTGAGCAGGTGGAGACTGCTATCCGAGCGGACAGGGATGGGTGAGCGTGAGAAGAAGTTTTTCCTCTACGTCCCGCCTGGGAGCGAGAAGAAGGCTCAAAGATTGCTCGAAGATAATCGCATATCGTACGCTGGCCTAAGAGTCTATAGCATAACCGACGGCATACTGTCAGTTACCCCGATCAAGACCCCTGACAGTGACTACGATCACCGCATAACCTAGCACAGAGTGGCAATGCAATACACCACTAGGCTAGTTGATCTGATTACCACTCCCATCCATCTATGAAACAGGGATTATATCCCCCAACTGATAAGATTAAAGCATGTTCAAACTCATCGTCGGAGGAGAGATCTACGCGCCAGCGAAACTCGGCAAATCAGATATACTAATTGCTAATGACCGAATTGTTGCAGTCGGAGCAAACCTTAGCCCCCCTGGGCCATACGACTGTAAAGTCATAGATGCCACAGGTAAGATCATCTACCCTGGTCTAATAGATACGCATATCCACTTCACAGGTGCTGATGATGGCCAGGGTCCCATTGGGCATACATACGATGTTTCTTGGCGGGACATCGTGGAGAGCGGTGTCACGACCGCTGTGGGAACTCTAGGTGGTGAGATGGGGGCTCGCAGCCTCGAGCAGCTCTACTGGAAAGCTATCGAACTAGAGCTGATGGGCATCACAACCTACATCTACACAGGTTGCTTCCACATCCCTCCCCCCACTATCACAGGCAGCGTGAGAGGAGACATCATACTCATCAATAAGGTAAAAGGTCTTAAGACCGCCATCTCGGATGCGACGACGAGCCACCATAATTGGAGTGAACTAGCGGAACTCGTGAGCGAGGTCAACATCGGAGCGGAAACCGTGAAGAAGGCCGCGGTGACTCACGTCCACGTTGGAAGGAGACCCGCAAGGATGGATATGCTCTTCGAACTCATCGAGAACACGGGACTCGATCCAAGTAGAATAATCCCCACCCATGTGAACCGCCTCTTGCCAGACGTCGTGGCACAGGGGATCGAGTACGTCAAGAAGGGCGGAGTCGTCGACCTTACCTCACAGATGCGGAAGGAGGAAGGGACCATGACCGGCGTCAAAGTTGAATACGCTGTCAAGAGAATGCTCGACGCGGGCTGTCCTATAGATCGCATCACAGTCAGCAGCGACGCAAATTGCCCCATGATGATCAGGGACGGGTCTGGGAAACAGATCGGGCTATACATCGCTCTAGTCGACTTCACGAGAAGGGAGATCAAGGACATAGTCCAGAACCAAGTAGCGCCACTCGAAGAAGCACTGAAGATGGTGACTACAAACCCCGCTCGTGTGCTCGGAGTCGATGACAAAAAAGGCTGCATAAAGGCAGGCTACGACGCTGACATCATCATCGCTGACCCCGAGAAACTTAAACCTGAAAAGGTATACTCTAAAGGAAAACTCTTGGTAGAGGGGGGCAGATCTCTATTCCAAGGCCACTACTGGATAGACCCCTACTACGAGAAATACAACTGAGTCAGAGAGAACATGAACGCATGTTTATCGAGAAGATGATTCACACGCGCAAAGAGAGTACATTACCTTTTCTGGAGGCCATAGGCTAGGTTGAAAGCCTCCGTGGGGTCGTACTGAGTCCTGAAAGTGATCTTCTTCCCCGTCGTCATTATCTCCAAGCCTTACCAGCTCATCATGTCCTCCTCCCCCGTCTCATCGCGGACGTTCAAGCCACGTATCGACGAGTTATCTATGGCGTAGTTTTCCTTGGAATCCATCAATT
The DNA here is from genome assembly GCA_001774245.1 of Candidatus Bathyarchaeota archaeon RBG_13_52_12. Lineage (GTDB taxonomy): Archaea > Thermoproteota > Bathyarchaeia > TCS64 > TCS64 > UBA8941. The sequence goes on along the minus strand of MEZF01000100.1, from coordinate 11,187 downwards.
CTGGTCCGGCGTCATCCCCTCATAGTAATCCGTGTACGAGCCAAAGTTCTGCATCTGCGCCTTCCACTTCCCGAAGAAGCCCTTACCCTCCCCCCTCCGCCTTTGCCCTGCGGGCCTTTATCGTGTTACTCATCATCTCATTAGTCAGTTTGGAGAATATGCTTCTCCTTTCTGTGACCACAAGGTTGAACGTGTCATACCGACCCCATCCCTTATAGACCATGAGGTTAGGTACGATGGTCTTAATCTGCTCATTATACGATGCCGGGGACTGGTAAGTCTGAGCTGGATGCTGAACAGGTTGCGCCGTCGGCTGAGGCTGAATAGTCTGAGGTGCAGAGGTATCTGGTACAACCACACCCCGCGGCTGTACATTCTCTAGCTTCATTCCACAGTTTGGACAGAACTTGTGACTAACATCGACTGGCGTCCCGCACTCTGGACAAAATCGCATGTGATATGAAGCTCCCCATTAACTTATCAAACTATAACCTGAACTCACTCTCCCACTTATCTCGCAAGACGTTTTAGCCCCCATGACAGATACTCACCCATGTCACAGAAGAACAGCAAAGAGAACATCCAGGAACTCACCAACATATACCACTCCCTCCACCCCCAGATACACAGCGACTTCGGGGAGGAGATGCCGAAGTACTGGGGCAGCAAGTGGAAGGCTAACACAACGATCGGTAAACTTCGGACCGCCCTAGTCCACAAACCCGGAAAGGAGTTCCTATCAGTAGGCCAGAAGACCCCTTGGCCGCCACACGAGAGCAGCCTCGAAGCATGGAGAATGACCTTCAAACCCGACCTAGCCGAGCTCCTGGAGCACCACGAGAACCTCGTTAAAGCATACAAGGAGGAGGGAGTGCGAGTCATCGTGAAGAAGCCCGACCCATACGATCCCCCATACCACGTCAAGAGCATATACACCGACGACGTCTGCCACCCAGCCGTCTACGGCCAAGTCATGCTGCGAATGTATGACTGGATCAGGAAGGGGGAAGAGGTACCAACCTATCAGACCCTGACGGAGATAGGGTGCCCCATCGTCGGTATGATAATCGGCGACGGCATGGTGGAGGGAGGCTCATGTGGCTGGCTCGACGAGA
>MEZF01000100.1:8918-10049 GCA_001774245.1 Candidatus Bathyarchaeota archaeon RBG_13_52_12 | reverse complement strand
CCACCACCTAGTCGAATGGATGAAGAAGAAGATGAATTGGCGCTTCATTACACCTCCCGACGACCTCATCTACACCGACACACACGGATCCAAGATCGGACCAAACACGGGGATCGTCCTCGAACCCATGAAGATAATGGTTCCCACCGGCAACCCAAAGAACACGAAGTGGCTCGAATCGATCGGCGTCGAGGTTGTCGAGGTCGAGTGCAGCAGCCTCGTAAGGCCGAGAAACAGCGGTAGCATCCACTGCACATGTGGAAGCCTCGAGAGGGACTCAGAGCCAAGCGATTAACAAGAAAAAGGGTGCAAAAATTGAAGGATTTTTACAGGCTAATCGCGAGACCCACCGTAGTAATCTCCACAATATCTCCGAGGGGGATTCCAAACGCAGCCCCCTTCAGCTTTAGTTCCCCGATGGCTTCCAAACCAGTTCCCCTATTTGGATTCTGCTGCGAAGTCCAGCACGACACATGGAGAAACATCCAGCAAAATGGTGAATTTGTCGTAAACCTCGTAGGAGAGAAATTTGGACCTTTGATGGAAATCCTCGAAACGAAATATCCATACGAAGTCAACGAAATTGAGAAAAGCGGTTTAAACGAAACACAGGCAACTAAAGTCGCACCACCTCGAATAGCTGAGGCATATGGGTGGATCGAATGCCGAATGAGAAGCCACTTGGAATTATCCGAGAAAAGTGTCTGGATCATCGGCGAGGTGCTGGAATCAGACGCAAAAGATGAGGCGTTTAAGGACGTGATAGAAGTAGAGAAGGTTCACCCCCTTAACCACATCTGGGGGGACGCCTTCACCACTACCATGAAGGAGAAGCGATTCAATAGAAAATTGAAATAAACGCGATCAACCTGCTACTCTATGAGCACACTCGAACCCACATTTATACCCTAGATGACGACATTGAACAAAACTAGATGAATCCAAAAATCGCCACAGTAATCCTTCTACTCCAACTCCTCTAAACGCCAGTGTGGGCTGAAGACGTCATCACCTCAAAAGACCTCTCATTCAACACATACATCGAAAAATCAACCCTCGTAACATACAGCGTGCTCGTTCCACCCTCACAAGTGAAGGTAACTACTCCCCTCCCCGGTTCAAGCTACACTG
>MEZF01000100.1:7053-8901 GCA_001774245.1 Candidatus Bathyarchaeota archaeon RBG_13_52_12 | reverse complement strand
GTCAACGGAGCGCCCCTCAGGTTCAACGTCACTACAGACTCGGTATCAGTACAAACCCTAGGAACCAGCAGCGTAAGCGTAACTTACATAACAACCACCCTAGTCTCATCGACGCGGGGAATTATGACCTTCAACGTGACAACGAACACACCCTCAACAATCATCCTACCGAAATCCTCCACCATAATAAGCATAAATGTGGCTCCCCAAGAGATCACCTCGAAAGACCAACAGACAATTTTGGTATTACCTGCAGGCAACCTGATCCTAGTGTTCACAAGCCACCCATCGCCATCGGAAGGGCAAGGTGTAATCATAATGCAGGATCTAATGCAACCTATTCTCACAATGGGGGTGCTAATAATAGCCCTCTCACTATTAGTTGCAAAGACTAAGAAAAGTAAACCAGACATAAAATAACCCATCTATAAGGAATCCTACATCAACCGGTTAGGAGGGCTGGAACAGTTGTTCCAAAACGTTCCGGCGCGTCCCTAATAATGTACTCATACACTATATTGGGTTGTGATAATATGAGGAAAGGAGCTATAGTCACGGCTCTAGTAGCCTTCCTATTACTAATGCCGGTCATACCCGGCGTCGTAGCCCTACCAGAAAACTTGAGCGTCACAACGGACCGGGCCAACTACCGTGCCGGCGAAGTCGTCAAGGTATCAGGCGTCGCGACTACAGAAGGTACAGTGACGCTCGACTTCAAGGTGGGAACCAATTTAATAAGTACGGTCACAGCGAGCGCTGGCACAGACGGCAAATATCAATGTAGTTACAGTCTCCCGGCAGATCCTGCAGCTGGGACTTGGACGATTGAGGCCAAGGACTCAGCGGCTAAAACCGCCACAACCTCGTTCACCGTGCTAAAAGCGAATCCTAAAGAGATCGCCGAAAAGTTAGTTTCGATATCCCAAACCTCCGAAAACTTAGTAGAAGAGCAGCTCGGTGATTCACCTCCTCAAGCTGCAAAGGAAAACTATGATGCAGGTGTGAAGGCCCTGGAAGAGGCGCAGAGTCTACTCACATCAGAGCAATACTCCGCTTCGATACAGGCTTCGCTAAGGGCACAGAAGCACTTCGGCAATGCGCTAAGGATCCTCGCATTTGGGCACCCCCCGCAAACAATCGACGACGAGACTCGACTTACAAACCAGATCGAAAGGGCACAAAAAAAGCTCAAGAGCCTCCAGGAACTCTACAACAACATCAAGGACAAACTCACTGATGAGAACTCAATCGCCATTCAATCAGCACTCACGGATGCCGAAACAGACATTGGCGTTGCTGAGACGGAACTCGGAGAAAAAGAATATACCCAGGCACAAGGCTCGCTGACGGACGCATCAGAGCACATGAAGACCGCGATGACTCTACTACAAGACTACGCTAGTGACAGGAAGAAGGAGCAGATAATCTCCTTCATCGATAAAGCTGAGGAGCGAATCGAAAAGCTAAAGGAAGCCATCGGAAAACTCGGAAACCGAATCGGTACACAAGAAGCTAATACTATAACCAGTAAACTCAATGACGTTAGAGACGAGCTCGAAACCCTCAGAGGAATGATCGATGAGGGCGACTCCACACTCACAGAGCTTGGTATACAGATGAACGCCATCCAAAAAGCGATAGGCGAACTACGTGACACCACGCTGAGGGAGGCCCTCAAGGAAATGGACAGCATGCAGGCATGGATACAACTCATGAAGGAAACCCGTGGCATATGGATGAAGAAAGGCATGAATACCGACGACCTCGACGCCAAGATTCATCTAGGCGAAGACACCCTCGGCCATTACATCAGCGAACTCGCATCAGGAAGAAAGATGGGCGGCAGGT
>MEZF01000100.1:4252-7046 GCA_001774245.1 Candidatus Bathyarchaeota archaeon RBG_13_52_12 | reverse complement strand
CATCATCCAATCCTTCAGGGATGCCTTCAGGAACCGTGGCCACTAACCCCTAACAAGCCTTCAACCTGTAGCAATTTCTTCGTCGAAGCTAAATTCTACTGGTAGCTCACCTAAATGATAAGATACATTAACTATCAACGGTGAAAACGTATTTTTATGAGAGATGAGTGAAAAAACTTAGGTAGACCGGATGGCTTTCCTCGTCTCCTCTGGGAAGCTCTTCAACAAACTTGATATCAGCTTCTCCGCGACGAACCTCTTGAATCCAGCCTCATCCAGAGCGGGGAAATATACCCAGTGATGCCCACCCTTCCCCGTCCTCTCCTCGCCTCTGAGGACACCCATCTCCCTCATGTCCTCAAGGAAGTTAATGACGCTGGCGCGGGATATGGACTCGGATCCAAGAAGCTTGTTGACCTTCTCGTAGACCATCCTTGAGTTTATGCCCTCACCAGTCTCCCAGACAACCCTGAGGACCTTCTCCTGCCACTCCTTGACGACTGCCCTGAGGCCAATCTGCGACATATCATACTCTATGTTTTTCATCATTAACCCCTTTATTGTTGTTACAGATAAAGCTATCAGAAACGATTATAAACTCAACACGCGCGCGACCCCATTACCTAAGTAGAGTCCAACTCCATTTAGACCTGCTAAGACTATATTCTAGATAGTCAAAATAGCACCAGGCTATCACTCAATGGAAAAGGGTGCCCACCGGTGAAGTTCTCGATCGTCCTGCCAATACACAACGAGGAGGAGAACCTACGATACACGCTCAAGAGCATTTTCGACCTTCAACCCGACGAGGTAATAGCCGTACTCGACAACTGCACAGACCACAGCAAACAAATGCTGGAAGCATACACCAGACAGATCAACTTCAGAGGAAGGCTCCAGCTCCTAGAAGTCAAGGAAATACCCAAAGAATGGAACTACCGAGTAGCCTACCTCTTCAGACATGGTTACCACGTAGCCAGAAACGACGCCATACTCACGACAGCAGCTGACATCGTTCTAGACCAGAACGTGAAGAGACATATACGAGAATTCGGCCGAGACGACGTGAAAATAATATCCTTCGGGTTAATACCCTATCCCTTGGACCGGATCTACTTCGCCCGGAAGCTGATCAGCTTAATACTACCAAGATCAACCTTCAGCGGCGTATTCCTCTTCTCTAAAAAGGCTTGGCTGGAAACTGAGCGAGAGGAGGACGCCCAACGCGTTCTAAGGGCCCAAGACACGCTGATGTTTCGCTCCATCCGAAGAGTGTATCGGGCACGCCACGTTTGGACGCACTCCCTCCACCTCAGATCACGGTCAAACGAGTCAAAATTCTACTACTCACGTGGGATGGTAAGCTACCAGGTAACGCACCGTAGCGACCTCTTCGTCTTCCTATCAAGCATGGTCTACCTCCACCCCAAGATGTTCGCTGGGTACCGCCACGCAAAGAGAATGAAGATTAGACAAGTACGATAAGATAGATCCAGGCGCTGCCCACACAAATGTCTCAATTAGTCCAAAATTGATGACCGGTAATACTCTAATCGCGACCAACTCATCATAGAATACCTGTTCTCGTTGTGGTAATCGGGATCATATTCAGCAGAAAGCCTGTGAACCTCATGGAGCCCTTAAGCACCCAGGGCTTCCCAGCCCCCTGCTGAATCGCCTTCAACAACTCCCCCTCGATTCTTGTCTTCACAACAACATCAGACCTAGTCTCCGGTTCAACCACCTGTTCATTCGAGACAACGTGACCCACATAGACATCCCCATAATAGAGGTCGGCATCCATGTTCAACACTATCTTCATAGTAGCAGGGTTCCTGATCGAGTACGTTATCCTAAGGCCACCCGTGAAAGGTAATAGGGTCACATTCTCCAGTTTCGTGGAAACAGTAGTGACCTCATCAAGCATCTGATCAGCCGCATCATTCAACTGCTTGAGGCTGAAGTAGTAGCCTACAAGGATACCAACAACAATTATCACAATCGCGATTGTCAAGAGCTGGTTCTGCTTCATCGACACCCGAAGGCAGGTAACAAAATAAAAATGTGACGCACGCCGCGCGCTAACGTGAGATGAATATGGGGGCCAAAGGCCCCATTGTCCTCTGGTCGCTACATAGCGCCCAGATGTTCCCCGTCTGCCAGCTCAGCCGGGCTGGCTAAATAATGCCGAGCTGGATCACAATATAAAGAAAATCGAGTACCGATTCATAAAAACGCCAAGGTCTTGTTGAGTAAATTAATGAATCGAATTATTCTATGAGGCAGTACCCAGATTACCCTCTCCCACCGAATGCCCGTGAGACCTCGGGGCTGGGGTCGGTGTCTGACTCGTACTTGTAGTTGCCGCCCCGGGTTTCGATGATGACCTCCCAGTAAGGAGACGAGTTCCTCTGGTTACCCCTCCGCCTCTGCTCAACGTACGCCCTCCTAACCGAGGAACGCTCAAACGAGTAGTTCTCACGGTTCTCCCCCAGGACCGCCTCAGGGTCCATCGACTCGTAACGCCTCCAGTAGCCCACGGAGGCGGACATCTGGTCCCCCCACCTGTCCATGAAGCCCTTACCTTCGGCCTTCCCCCGCTCGTTGGCCTCCTGGATGGACCTGTTGAGCATGTCCGCGGTCAGCAGCGCGAAGACGCACCTTCTGTCGGTCACGACTAGGTTGTAGGTGTCCCAGCGTCCGAACGACTTGGGCTTCTTCAGGTTCGGCACTATTGAGATGATTCTCTCGCCGTAGGCCGCGCCGGGGGCGGCCGGGGTTGAGGGGGGTGTGG
>MEZF01000100.1:2754-4179 GCA_001774245.1 Candidatus Bathyarchaeota archaeon RBG_13_52_12 | reverse complement strand
AAGCCTCTGACCGCAATTCGGACAGAACTTCTGCGTCACTTCGACTGGAGTTCCACAGTTCGAACAGAAAGGCAATTTATCCACCTAATTAACATATCTCTGAAAGATTTTAAAACTTCATATTCATCCCTGGACCTTTCCTTGCGTACGCGAATAACTAATACCCCGAATCCATTTTCCTTATATTAAAATGGACTATTAGGAAAAAACGCGACCTTAATCTGCCAAGACCTACAGTCGCAAAGGGGAACCACCTGGGGCTAGACAGACCCCATCCCCTTTCAATTCTTCAGACTCGATAACAACAAAATTACGTACTATCTATATCGGCAAGGTTAAAAAAATAATAACCTCCGCGCGCTTATCCACGGAGTAAAGCTTAAAAAAGAACAAAAAAATGCGTAACAAAAGTGAGTACGCGCGAATCCACCATTAAATAAATAAATCCCCTGCACGCGCTATCCAATTTTATCAGGATCACGCATGTAACATTACACAGAGATCTCCATACTCATGCATTTGTAACTTATGTGCGCGTGAAACGGTTTGCTCTTTATTATAAGGTTTTATTAATTGGCGTACTAATTACATTATTAATTTGGAAAATAAAATAACGACACGATATTACCGGTATGGTGATGAAGACGAAATCATTCAGTTGTTACATTCAACTTTTATAAATTATGCTAAAGACAAATCGTTCTCTGATTACTGGAGATGGAAGTATTTTGATCCGCCTTTAGGTTCTATCATCAGGGTCGCTACAATTGAAGATAAGATTGTTGGTGTTGGTCACAGTGTTCTTCTTAATGTTAAGATAGGAGATGATATTGTTCTAGGTAATATGAGTGGTGATGCTGCTACCCACTCCGATTATAGGGGGCTTGGTATTTATTCTAAACTTGATAAATTTAATGATATATCACGCGAAGAAAGAGGAGTAAAGTTTCATTATTCAATTTCTGGAAACCCAATAATCTTGAAAGCTAAACGTAATGTTCCTCGAGTTGCCTTTCCCAAAAAAATCTCATACATGGTCAGGATCCATGATGTTGGGCTTCACCTCAAGAATCGACCTAGAAGTAATCAACAGGTCCTAAGATTCGGGTATTGGTTCTTTAAATTCATAAATAGAATTATGCGCCTTTTTAGGAACGCTCCTGCGAATAAAAATGATTTCGTTCTCGAAGAGATTAAGCAATTTGACTCTAGTGTTGATCGGTTCTGGAATAAAATTAAGGGTAACTATAATTTTATCCTTGAAAAGAATCAAAGGTATCTAAATTGGAGGTATTGTGATAGTCGAGGTGGTGATTATTATATATTTAAGGCAGATAACGGCGAAGAGCTCCTCGGTTTTGTCGTTGTTCAGCTAGTTCAGAGTGATGGCTACTATGAGGGGTTGTTAGTTGATTTGTTGACGAT
>MEZF01000100.1:2413-2730 GCA_001774245.1 Candidatus Bathyarchaeota archaeon RBG_13_52_12 | reverse complement strand
CGCTCTTATGAGGCATGTGTGTGAATTTCTTGATAATAAGGATGTGAACGTCATTTATTATGAGTGTGTTGATGGTCATCCTTTTCGATATATCTCGTTGATTAATGGGTTTGTTGACTCTCTATTGGGGCCTTCTCTTAGATGCATAATGGGGGATGATCTTTATAATATCATTAACACTTCTCCCCCGAGTAAGATTTATTTCAATTATGGAGATCTTTTTTAATGAATGCGTGAGCACGACTAGGAAAAAGCACCAGCTTCGATTCTTCACCAGCTCAGAGTATACAGGGTTCACAGTTTGACACGGTCATAAG
>MEZF01000100.1:1272-2303 GCA_001774245.1 Candidatus Bathyarchaeota archaeon RBG_13_52_12 | reverse complement strand
GTAGAGCTGCTCTGCAGGCAGCCGCCTAAGCCACTCAGCCAACCCGGCATGTTCTTTAATGTAAGTTAGTGTTGTTTTTAGGAGTTATGGTTTTTCTAAGCGATGCTCCAATGGCGATATTACCTATTTGACCTCACGAAAATACGTTTTGATAATAACCCCATTTGAATAAGATCACATAGGGACTACTTTCGGTAGCTGCATCTCAACGTACCTTTTATAAATGAAATTATTCATGCATAGTTGGTTTGAATACAAAATTTATTATACGGCTGTATCGTGATGGCGAAGAGAAAAGTATAGTCGGTTTACTAAAATCTGCGTTTTCAGTCTGGGCCATAAAAGAGAACAGCCTCGATTACTGGCGATGGAAGTACCTAGACACTCCCATGGGGACAGACATTGTAGTCGCGGAGTCTGAGAGGGGAATCATTGCCGTTTCTCACAACATCCTTCTAAATATAAAAGTCGGCGACGCGATGATGTTATCACAATTCAGCTGTGATGTAACTACCCATAATGATTATCGGGGGATGGGAGTTTTTAGCGGCATGGTCGAATATGTTGAGAAACTACGATCTGATAAAAAAGTTAGATTAGGATATGGAATTTCCTCAAACCCGGTAGTCATAAAGGAGTGGGGTAAACGGGGGCGGTTTTCATTTCCGCACCTTACTTCAATTATGGTCAGAATTAAAGACGTTGACTTACATTTAAAGATGCGGCCAATGGAGAATTCTGAATTCATCAGAGCCGGCTTTAAAGCACTTAGTAGTTTACACAGGATCCGGAGAACACTAAAGGGACAAGCTCGGCGAGAGAACGATCTTAATCTCAGGAGCATAACACGCTTCCATGATGATAACGACGTTTTTTTTAGTCTTGTTCAGAAGGATTACGATTTTTTACCTGAAAAAAGCAGTTTCTTCCTGAATTGGAGATACTGTGACTCAAGGGGAGGCAAGTTTATCGTTAAACAAGCAGTTGAAGGCGGAGCTGTTCTCGGGTATATCGCCTATCAACTTGTTAAA
>MEZF01000100.1:220-1210 GCA_001774245.1 Candidatus Bathyarchaeota archaeon RBG_13_52_12 | reverse complement strand
AACGCCTTTTTTCCCATAAAATAACTACTAAAAAAACAACCTATAGTCGACATTATCAATGATATATTAATGGCAATCGATTGGTTATCTCTTAATGATAGCAATATTAAACTGATTATGCACCCGCTAAAGAGTATTAGGGAAGGAATTCCCCAAAAAATGAGAGGCTTATCTCGACTTTGATATTTAAATATTGTCTTAATAATTTGAAGACCGTGATTAATTGGATTTAACGTTGATGTTTTAATTAATCCAGTATAAGTTATATCTATTGGCACTTCTTTTATACGTAATTTATATTTTCGAGCAAGAAATATTTGTTCAGTTTCAATGCCAAAACCATCCTCTTCACATTTTGTCATAATAGTTACTGCTTTTCCTGAAAATGCTCTAAAACCACTTTGAGTGTCCCCAACCCCCCTCTTAATTAGTAAATTAAACAGTTGTAGGCCAAAACGACGATATAGTGGCACATCAGTTTTTGCGCCCGTAATGAATCTAGATCCAATTACAACATCTGCATCTCTCATTAAAATTGGCTCAATTAATTTTGGGATATCTGAAGCATTATGTTGCCCGTCAGCATCAAGCATAACTACAGCATCAGGATTATATCGCGATACAAGTAGAAATAGATCTTTTATTGCTGAGCCTTTCCCTATATTCACCTCGTGTCTAATCACATGAGCCCCCATTTTATTCGATATACTACCTGTTGAGTCAATAGAACCGTCATCACAAACGAAGACTTCATCCACATATTTTTTACTCTGGATAATCATGTTTGAAATACTAATTTCTTCGTTTAAAGCAGCGATACACGCGAAAATAATTGGCCTAGAAGCCTTTTGATAATTATTTATCGAATTAAATTCTTTAATCATGGCAGACCCAAACGCCAATCAATTATCTTTTGACTGTACGCGCACAGATATGCGTCATATAAGACACTTCAAATGAATTTATAAACTTCATTGAAGAGTAGATTTT
>MEZF01000100.1:0-200 GCA_001774245.1 Candidatus Bathyarchaeota archaeon RBG_13_52_12 | reverse complement strand
TTATAAAAATGATTAACGTACAATATTGCATACCCCCACCATCCTGTCAAAAGCAGTTATATTGTGGAAGTCGCGCGCTCCTATGAGTGCTCTGCGTGAGGAGTCGACGGCGGTCCTCCCGACGCCCAGCGCCGACATGACCCCGTATAGTTCTCCGACACTGAAACGCTGTGGGGCCCTAGACAGCTCGAAAAGGAGCC
>MEZF01000099.1:6908-7805 GCA_001774245.1 Candidatus Bathyarchaeota archaeon RBG_13_52_12 | reverse complement strand
GCGGCCCTGTTAGTCCACGGATACCATTCGCTTATCTGATCCGAATACTACGCGATAAACCATACTAGAAGGTATGGGGAGTAAATATAATATTTCCCGAATAACTACGTCGGCGAGCCAGATTTTTGAGTATAGATATTATTCAGAAAATAGGACAAACGCGCGGACAAGGTGTATAAACGGTTGATCAGGCATAATTATGTAATAGGAAAATAGTTGAAGGCATTCTGATAAATGAATGAAAACGCCCCAGATTAAACAAAATACCCAACATCGATCACGAGAGCTACTGATTTTGTATTGTGATTCGTCTCCACGAATATCCTGCTGTGGCTATGGAGAGAACCACGACCACTATAATTGCATATGCTTGACCCCAGGGATACTCTACGGGGGGCCCACCCTGCGGTCTATTGGGAACCCCGTCGCCGCTTATGTTTACCTGTAGGTAGGCTAGGGAGATGAGGCTGATTATGGCCACGGCTAGGCTGAATAGTAGTAGAATCCTCAAGATCGTAGGTTTACGTGCGCTATTCATTGCCTTCACCCCTTTCAAACATGGTAATAATAGGTTAAATAATATGCTAGCTTTGCCGTCTTGTGGCTTTTTCCTATATTAACCATCTTCTTCATGCCTCATAAAATAATATAAAATTTGGGGAATTATGTTGCTCTCGTTTAGACCGCTATACGCAGATCCTCGCTTGGTATCTGTTCTGGGTCCTCAGCTGAGAGCAGCCACCTAGGCAGACCTGCGACGCAGTCATCTCCCTAAGTTGAACGCCGTCGCCCAAACAATCCCCGCTGCATTCTCCGTAGGAGCCGTCCCTTGCTTGGGTCTGCTCCTTGGTCTGAAGCTGGGTGCAGTCTTCGGTACATGCCCTCAGCTGGTTCTGA
>MEZF01000099.1:4768-6801 GCA_001774245.1 Candidatus Bathyarchaeota archaeon RBG_13_52_12 | reverse complement strand
AGGCATTGCATAAGTCGAAACGGCCATCACCGTCACGAGGACGGCGAGCATTCCAAACATCTTTTTTCTCGTATTCATTTCTTTTTCACCGCGGTTATCCGCACCAGATAAAGAACTGTCAGAGTGATTTAGATGGTTCTCGTAACACCCGTTTCACGGGGTGTAACAACGATTTTAACCCGGTTATACACAACTCTGAGCCATGTGGAGCCTCATCTCGGTCGGTCAGCAGGGTCCTCCCGATGATCGAGGCTTCACCAATATTCAAGCCCTAATTCCCATCGCAGTAGTAATCGCAATTCTCCTCTTCGCCCTCATTGTGATCCTGCTCTTCCCACGCCTGAGGAGCGTGAAGGCGTCGAAGCCTCTCGAGCTCGAAGTCCACAGGATCGAGGAGAAGAAAGCCGTGGAAAAGAATGTGGAGGCGAAAGCGGCGGAGAGTCCCCTCGATGTGACTATTCGACTTCTTCACGACGACGAGAGGAGGGTCGTTGAGGCCCTGGCTAAGGCTGGAGGATCGATGCTCCAGAAGGACATATCCTACGAGTTGAAGTTGTCCAGGGTTAAGACTCATCGCGTGCTCGTGGGCCTCATCGAGAGAGGCGTTGTGAAGGCTGAGAAGCATTACAACACTAACATGATCACCCTCTCAGCGTGGCTGATTGGTGGAGAGGGTGAGAGAGACTTAGCTAGCAAGCCGGGTAAAACTGACTGATACTTTTACGTCTCTAGGCTTTTAGTCTCACATGGAGAAAAAATAGGGGGGGCTGAGTCGTCGTTGGCTTAGCTTGATCCTTTTCCGTATCTGTGCTGCGCAGCCCCTTGGATGGAGTCTCCGGAAGTACCATAGCCATACATGTACTGCTTCTGGGTTCCGTCACAGGAGCCAGTCCCCAATCCATCGCCACATGAACCATCCCTGAGTCGGGTCCTATCCCGAGTACATGTCTGATCGCATGTACCTGGGCTAGTTTCAGTTCCCTGTTCAGCGTTGTCTGATGCCGCTAGGGCAGGCAAGGTAATAGCTGAGATGGCTACAATAGCCAACACTATTGCGAAAACGCCTACTACTTTCTTTTTCACATTCATATCATTCACCACGGTTTTACCGTGGCTATAGGGGATGCTCGCCTCGATTTAGTCAGTTCTAGTAACGTGCGTTTCATGTTCTGAAACGCTTTTTTCTACTATTCTAGTCAGGTTTTTCACAAAATAGCTATGGAACTGTGCGGGGAAGGAACATATCGGTGCTGAAAAAGGTGTATAAAGGATTGATCAGTTTGTTTTAAAGACAGTTCAGAGTCGAGGCGCCTAAGCCAATGGATAATACCGTAAACGACGAATCACTCACGCACATCGTCAACGGAGGGTTAACTCAGGAGGAAGCCGCTAAGAGGCTGAGGGAATACGGATCCAATGAGGTACCAGAGAAGAAGAGAAACCCCCTACTGCGATTCGTCGGTAAGTTTTGGGGACTCACACCGTGGATGCTCGAGTTCACCGTTGCCTTAGAGTGGGTTTTAGGCAAGTACCTTGAAGCATACGTCATCGCAGTTCTACTAGTCTTCAACGCGGCTGTGAGCTTCCTCCAGGAGGAGAAGGCGAACGGCGCCGTGGATCTCCTCAGACAGAAGCTCACGGTGAAGACCCGAGTGAGGAGAGGCGGGGAGTGGATCCAAGTGCCCGCGAGGGAGTTGGTCCCAGGCGACGTTGTTCGTCTTAGGGCTGGTGACCTGGCGCCAGCTGATGTACAGGTCTCTGATGGCCGCGTCGAGGTGGATCAATCAGCCCTCACCGGTGAGTCACTCACCGTGGAGAGGAAGCAGGGCGAGTCTCTATACTCTGGCTCGGTTGTGAGGCGCGGTGAGGTCACCGGTGTGGTGTCGGCGACTGGCTTGAAGACTTATTTCGGCCGCACAGCTGAGCTGGTTCAGATTGCGAAGCCTAAGCTGCACATCGAGGAGATGGTCTCGAAGGTCGTCAGGTGGCTGCTCATCATGGTTGTCTCCTCGGTTGGGTTTGGTATGGGGCTT
>MEZF01000099.1:0-4731 GCA_001774245.1 Candidatus Bathyarchaeota archaeon RBG_13_52_12 | reverse complement strand
CCCTCACCGTGATCCTCCTGGTCTCCGCGATACCGGTGGCCCTGCCTACGATGTTCACCATAAGCATGGCCTTAGGCTCCCTGGAGCTCTCGAAGAAGGGGGCCATTGTTACTCGCCTCGACGCGGTGGAGGATGCTGCAACTATGGATGTCCTCTGTGCGGATAAAACGGGGACTATAACTATGAACCAGCTGACCATCGCGGACGTGCTATCCGTCGGCACCAACAGCGAAGCTGATGTTGTTCTCCTCGGGGCTCTCGCTTCGCAGGAGGCGAATCAGGACCCCATCGACATGGCCTTCATTTCGAAGGCAAGGGAGATGCAGCTACCGCTGAATGAGTATACCTTGGTAGACTTTTCTCCATTTGATCCCTCAACAAGGCGAACAGAGGCGACCCTAAGGCACCACAGCGAAGATTTACACGTATACAAAGGCGCGGTCAAGACCATCACAGGGCTCTGCAAGGAATGTGGAGATGAGCTCGTACCGATTGAGCATGGGATTGGTGAGCACATAGCAAAGGGCTACAGGATCCTCGCAGTAGCAAAGAAAGCCCACGGATTAGACCCTGAGCTCGTCGGAGTCGTCGCCCTCTACGACAAGCCGAGGACGGACTCGCCTCACCTCATCACCGAGCTGAAGAGGCTCGGCATCTCCGTGAAGATGCTTACTGGGGACGCGCTGCCGATCGCGAAGGAGGTAGCTGCTCAGGCTGGGCTAGGGGGCAATATCAGCCGCATAACTGATCTAAAAGACAGGATCGGTGATAGAGAGACCATCAAGGTCATGGAGGATAGCGATGGCTTCGCGGAGGTCTACCCCGAGGATAAGTACCTCATCGTGAAGGGTCTGCAGTCCGCTGGTCACGTCGTAGGAATGACGGGTGACGGTGTGAATGACGCCCCCAGTCTGAAGCAGGCTGAGGTTGGTATCGCCGTGAGTAATGCCACGGACATCGCGAAGAAGGCCTCGAGTGTCGTGCTCTCACTTGAGGGCTTCGGGGGCATACTCGACATGGTCGTGATTGGCAGGATGGTGTATCAGAGGATCTCCTCGTGGATCATCAATAAGATAATCAGGACCTTCAAGCGCGTCGTCTTCATAGTCCTCGCCTTCATCCTGACGGGGAGATTCGTTGTTTCCACGTTCAACATGATTCTGCTGCTCTTCCTCAGCGACTACGTGACCCTCTCCATCTCCACCGACCGAGTCAGATACTCCGAGAAGCCTGAGAAGTGGAACACAAGTGGTCTCGTAAAGCTCGGCGTATCCTATGGATCGTTGATCATCGCTGAGTCTCTATTGATTCTCTATATCGCTCTAAGCTTCTTCGGCCTAGACTCTGACTTGGGAAAGCTTCAGACATTCATCTTCGTCTGGCTCACGTTGTCAGGTTACTATACGGTTCTCTCGATACGTGAGAGGAGGCACTTCTGGGAGTCGATGCCGAGTAAGTGGCTTACGCTAGCTCTCGTCCTTAACACCCTGATAGTCTATTTCATCTCAACAATCGGGTTGCCGGGATTGAACCCGATAACAAGCCTGGAGTTCCTCTTCATTATCGTGTACGGTTTCGTCTTCTGCCTTCTAGTGAATGATTTAGTGAAGGTACCGTTGGCCAAGGAGTTCAATGTCGCGATATAAGCAGTTTAATTTGATCAATGAAAAACAGGTCATTTCTCTAGCGCGTGCCGGGTAGTTTACCAGATCCTTTGGGTCTAGCTAAATGAGCAAGAACGTCCCCCGTTTCTCCAGGGTACTTTATGTTCTCAACATCCAGGCGCGGGTCTTTCTCAGAAACCTTTGCACACATCAATAACTCCTCGAAGATTTAGTTAGCTGTAATATTATATTAATTATCACGCAAATAAGCTCCTTAATTAATGGTTTCCTAATGCACGAACGCGCATAATTGCAGTGGCATTGTAATACGCGATGACCAGGAGGGTTCAGCAGATGATGAGAAGATTCTAGACGCGACGGTTCCAGCTGCCACATGTCTCATAGGTTAGTAAAATATAGTCATGCTCTATGACAGTAAAGCGGATGTGGGTGGAGCACGGTTAACAGGTACGATTTTGAGTACTGGTCCAGCCTAGACTCGGGTTACGTAACCCTCACGATCGAGGCAGAGTCCGAGGCAGACGCCATAAAGAAGTTTAGGGTTAGACACCCGCATAAAAAATACAGGTTGCTCGATCCACAGGATAAGTAACATACCTCGCCGCTTACACGGTTAATGCACCACTCGCGCGATGCAGGAGGCCAAGTCGAGTTCCTAGCGAGAGACATCTCAACGATTTACCAGATCAGCATCGAGTGGCGTGCCATACTAGTCGAAGTATTTTACGTCTTCATCCTTCTATTATCAACAGGGTACATTCACGTCATTCTAAGATTGGCGAGCCGAATGATAGTCTTTGCAGCCAGCGTAGTCGATGGCTACCGTGTCAGGGTTTAAATTAAAAGAAGTAACGTCTCAGTCATGGTTAATGCTGAAAAGGTCAAGTCGATAAGGGCGAAGGCCCACGCCAACGAAAACATGAGCGGGTGTAGCCAAGCTGTTCTCGCCGCACTACAAGAAGGTCTCAGCATAGGTGACACCCAGAGCCTTAAGGCCGCGACGGCCTTCGCTGGCGGAATGGCGAGGAGGGGAGAGTCCTGCGGCGCGCTCGTCGGCGCCTTAATGGCTCTCGGCCTTGAGGAGGGGAGGGACAGGCTTGAAGACCTTCCCAAGCTACAATCCACTATCCCCGACGGCTACGCGCTGAGTGAGGAATTCATGTGGCGCCTCGAGAATGAGTATGACATGAAGAAACCCTTACCCTCGACCCTCTGCAGGGACATACAGCAGGCAATCTACGGGAGGAGCTGGAACCTAGCTGACCCTGCGCAGAGGACGGACTTTATCGATTCTGGGGGTCACGGGGACGCGGGTTGCCTTAAGGTCTGTGGGATCGCTGCCGAGGTGGCGGCGGAGTTCATCTTGAAGAAACGTGGAGCACCCTAAAGCCTCGACTCACCTATCGTGCATGAGCGTGTTTTAAAAATAATTAAATTTGACACGCGAGTTTGGTTCTTGATCATTTATTCATCGGGATCATAATTAAAACCGTTGAGTGATTAATAGTCGAATAGAGCTAGTCGGAATTATTGGGGAGTTGGATTAAAAAATGAGTTGAGGGGTAAGGCTTGTCGAAAAAGGGTGTCTTTTATAGGCCAAGAATGAGAGGTGGAGATAAAACAATCACTGTGTTTGATATTGATTTATATGATCAATGGATAGAAATTATATATGATTATACAAAAAATAGTTATAATATCCGAGGTGCGTTTAGACGAGAGAAAGATGCTAATGAAGTAGAGAAAGCAGTTATGACGATTATCAGTTTCTATTCTAAGGTAAGTAAGTTATAATTCTTTAAACGTTATTCGGGTGCATTATTTTGAACCTTTTTTAGCTTAAGAGGGTATACCGGAGCTGGTTTTACTTTCTAGCGAAATGAGGAATTATCGCTTGACCGCCAACTCCGGCGTTTAAAATGTGACTTAAACTTGTATTAAGCTTTTCAAGTGTACAACATATGTGTGTGGTTTAATTGAACCCGCACAGCTCTCGATTTGATTAATCGAGTTGAGTCAAGAAATTATTGATTTTTCTTATTACGCCTAGAGCAATCAGGGACAGTTATCTTAACCACTCATCAGATATGCTATTCTATGGGTCCAGTTAGAGCGTTCTTTTCTCAAGTACTTACGAATAGTAATGTTTCTTCATTAATCAATGTCTCAATGGTCTGGTACTCCCCGTTCCTGATCCTCTTAACTTCAACCATCACCTCGCGCATGCGATTTCGTTCTATCTTCACACGTAATGAATTGGGGTAGTAAACTTTAGTTCATGTGAGCGTTTCCACCCTAAATTGGTTCGACGTCGACTCTCCCGTTTCTCAGAATGTGAAGAAGGATCGGTTTAACCACCCTCGTCCCAGAGATAGAACCGCTAGCTTCATCTCGAAGCTCCTTATAGACGAGAGCGAAGTCGATGCTGATCTTCACCCCAGTATCATCTGCAGCGTCGACGAGCATCCTCGGAACGTCCACTAGATGCGTCGATGGCTTCAGCTCAACGGTAGCTGCGGTCTGAAGCCTCCTGTAAGCCCTCAATGTCGCCTCAGCCTTCAAGATGTTGCCTCGCGCACGCCTCTCGATCAGCGAGACATTCTGCCGAGTAGTGCCAAGCCTCCTAGCTATCTCCCCCTGCTTCAACCCGTCAATCCTGAAGCCGAGGATGTCAAGCTGCTCATCAGTCAATAGACCCGCACTACTCCCCCGAGCCCTCTTCCTATTCTCGGCGCCTCCGCCGCTTACACGAGCCCCCATGTAAATCGTATATGATTTCTATTTGACGTAATATAAAGCGATATGAAATCGATCATCCTAAGCCGTAATAACCGATATAGTGCATCGAATTTAACGTGTTCAAGACCAGAGAGCTTGCCCTGATCATTATACTAAGCGCGCTAGGCGGAGCCGTGAGCGTGCCTTTGGGCTACGCTGGCAACCTATTAAACGCAGTGCCTATCCTGCCCTTCGGATCTCCCCAGATCCTGTCGGGGATACATGTCCTCTGGCTTCTGCTCGCTAGGCTACTCACCAGGAAGACCGGTGCGGCGACGTTTGCTGGGGCTGTGAAGGGGTTGGCCGAGCTTTCTCTCTTCAGTTTTCA
>MEZF01000098.1:41408-43110 GCA_001774245.1 Candidatus Bathyarchaeota archaeon RBG_13_52_12 | reverse complement strand
AATTAGTAAATATGTTGAAATTAAGATTATTTTCTCGCATGATATTATTTAAAAAAAAATCAAATAAATTGTAATAATCAGGGTGAATTATTAATCCATTACCACTATTAGAACCAGCTGATAAAAATTTAATAAAATATTTATCTTTAACAATGCCTTGAAATAAACCTACTGGATTATTATCTTTAAAAATTACATATCTTCTTATTTGCTTTACATATCTTAATTTTTTAGCAGATTCACCCCATTCACAAGTAAGAGGAAAATCAAAATAATAAGATTCATTTTTACTATTATAATATTTATGAAATTCATCTTTTATCTTTTCTACGATTGATTTATCATAATTATTTTCTATCGAATATACCATAAAATTAAATTGTTATTTCTTATATAAATTTATTTTTTTCCCGCGTACGCCCAAGATTGATTCTACTTTTTCTCCCCTCTGGATCAGCCCAGATTCATCACGTCCGAGGGTGTGCGAACTCAATAAAAGGTATGGTTACCTTGATCTTTCTCTCTTTTTGGTGGTGCTTTATATGTTTCTATTTTGTTGGCATCAGATAATACTGTTCGATATACGTTTTTTTTCTTCCCCCGTCTTGGTTAATCTTTCGCAAGATACGCTATTGGATCCACATATTTGTAAGGCATGGCATTATCGATAAAATCTTCAACGTCTTCGACCGCGTCCAAGTCTCCTGACTTATAAATATTAGATGACTCAACTTGCTTCAATCTTTTTCCTTCAACCCGCTAGGCAATATGTAAAGGGAGTTACATCGGGGATTCCTGTGAGTGATTCCGTATTCTTTTCGCGGCTCATCAATCCCACTATGTATGTCTTCACCTGATGTTCCAAATAATTTCGTCACGTGCGCAACTATATTGGGTTACATGAAAGATTTACATAATATTTATGGATTACATGCGTGACAACTTTAAGATATTTGACGAGAGTCTTATTTAGTGTCAAGATTGAAAGCTAAAAGTCTACCAAGGAACACTGATAGCTATGATTACGATTTAGTGATCCACGGAGGGGTCATAGTAGACGGATCTGGAGGCCAATCCTTCAGAGCAGATGTAGGGATTAGAAACAGTAAGATAGCTGGGATTGGATTGATTGATCCAGAAAGCGGTAAATCATTAATTGAGGCTCAAGGTCTCGTTATGGCACCAGGTTTCATCGATATACATAGTCACTCGGATATTACGTTGATAGTGAATCCGAGAGCTGAGAGTAAGGTTAGGCAGGGTGTAACCACAGAAGTTGTAGGGAACTGCGGGGGATCTGCTGCACCATTAAAAGGTCTCGCAATCGATCAGGAGGCGAAACGATACGGCGTAAAGGCCGATTGGAAGCGCTTCTCTAAATATTTTGAGAGACTTGAAGATGGAGTCGCAGTTAATGTCGCATCCCTCGCCGGCCATGGAACTATAAGGCAATGCGTCATGGGCATGGAGGATAGGGCTCCCACCTCAATTGAGCTTGAGGAGATGAAGATTCTCGTAGATGAAGCGATGAGCGACGGCACTTTCGGCCTCTCCTCAGGGCTCGTTTATCCACCTGGAAGATATGCTGATACTTTTGAACTTGTCAAATTATGCCGCGTTGTAGCCAAGTTCGGTGGATTGTACGCCTCTCACATAAGGGGGGAGAGAGAGACTATCATAGAGGCTTTGAAAGAGGCTATTG
>MEZF01000098.1:39741-41307 GCA_001774245.1 Candidatus Bathyarchaeota archaeon RBG_13_52_12 | reverse complement strand
GTCCAGGCCCCTGCGGACTTGTAAAGAGAGGGATGTGGGAGAAGATTCTGATCTCCTCCTACCCTGAGGAGTGGCCTATCGGCAGAAGCCTTGGGGAAATAGCTGTCGAGAGGGGGACTGATCCTTTTACTGTATACTTCGATCTGTTGGTGGGTTCCGGAGCTGTCGGAAGCGTTGTAGGCTTCTACTACAATGAGGAGGATATCCGGAAAGTCCTCAAGCACTCTAAGAGTATGATAGGCTCCGATGGCTACGCTCTGGCTCCCTATGGCATTCTTGGGGGTGGTAGAAATCACCCTAGGAGCTATGGTACTTTCCCGATGGTATTGCGGAAATATGTTAGAGGTTTATCCAGATCTGAGCTTGTATACGATGAGGCTTCTAAGGTTGTGTCTTTGGAGGAAGCGGTGATGAAGATGACCTCGATGCCGGCTAAGAAACTCAAGCTGGTTAACCGGGGTCTAATAAAAGTTGGATATTGGGCTGATGTTGTGGTATTCGATCCTGAGACTGTGGCTGATACCGCGAGCTACCTGGATCCATATAAATATCCCTTAGGAATTGGACATGTTCTGGTTAACGGCGTACCAGTGATTAGGGATGGGGAGCATACAGGGTCATTACCGGGGAAAGTTTTGAGATTCCAGTCTAATACGATATAATGAAAACTGAAACGCGCACAAGCGACGTCGAGGTTTGAGGCCTTAACCTTTTCATCAGCTCTAATTTACTCGCACACATGAGGCTTGGAATTGCGTCTATACAAACGTATTTCTCCCCGCCTTTAAGAGTATAAACGGAATGCCGAGCCCCATCTACATCAGATGCCCCAACCCTAAATGCAATAAACTGAACCCGATCCAGCCGGAAGAAGCCATACAGGAGAAGGAGCACACCTGCGTATTCTGTGGCTTTATAATAGCACCCGAGAAAACAATTAAAATCGACGAAGACACATCCTCCAAGAGTAGGGGTCGGAACAGACGTTTTCCGCTCCAGCAGTCAGAAAGCAAGCCTGTAAACAGGAACACGAGAAAACCAACATTCTAGAACATACGATTCGCACACACGCGATACGGTTCTCTTCTAAAACCCGTGTTATTTAGTCATAGTATGATATACGCGCGCGATTTTTAAAAAGAGCAGTTTTCCGTCCTCGACGTATTTTTTCCCGTCGATGAATAGCGTCGGTCTGAAGGATATCACATCGATGTGCAGCTTCGCGATTATCCCAGTTTCACCCTCCTGCAATATGCGTCCACCGGAGTCGCCGAACGCTGTGTGGATGGTTCCCTCAGACTGCTTTATCTCGTGATAAGGGGGAATCGTCATCGGGAGATTAGGCGCACCCAGTGAAGTGATGCCCTTACGAGTGTACGGGTTCATACCCACTGCCAACTCAGCCATCTTGAATACGTTCGGGTCGTCGATGGCCGCCAACGACTTTATGAACATCTCACCCATCTCCCCCTCAGCCTTCACGATGACGCCGTCCTTAATGGTAAGCTTAGCAACCTTACCTGGCGTAACCTCACTGAGTGTGCCGATCCAGTCGACGACCTGGAC
>MEZF01000098.1:39387-39734 GCA_001774245.1 Candidatus Bathyarchaeota archaeon RBG_13_52_12 | reverse complement strand
GCATCCTTAAAGTCGCCTACAGACATGCACTCGTTCTGGGTCCAGCTCGCCTTCCCCGAGTAGGGCCCCCAGCCCTCGAAGCGCCTTGTGGTACCTGTCAGCTCCTCGCCGCCGGTGATGAGTCGGAACTCCTTCCCCTTGTGCTCGTTGAGCATCCTGGCCCAGCGCTGAGCCTTCTCTGCGAGGGCGATGGAGTCTATGTCCCTTATGTGCCAGTTTGCCTCCTTGACGGATGACTGCCACCCGAAGAGGAACTGGGCGCCGGCCAGGCGGGCGTCCCTGATCTCCTGGAGGAATGCCGGGTCCCAGTCAGCGAACCAGAAGATGTAGTCGCTTGCCTTCATAGC
>MEZF01000098.1:37362-39351 GCA_001774245.1 Candidatus Bathyarchaeota archaeon RBG_13_52_12 | reverse complement strand
CAAGGACCATAGCCCTATCGCCTCCTTCGGGGTGTTTACGACGAGCACGTGGGGGATGGCGTCGATCGCTCTGCACATCGTTACGAGGGCGCTGTACCTCGTCGTCTCGGTGTCAAAGCTAGCGCAGATGAGGACTTCGTCCCCGGGCTTCACCTTTTTGAACTCGAGACTCCACTTCGCGAGTTCACTGAATAATGTCTCCCTCAACAATTGATTCGTTCTCCTATGGATGCTTAGATATCAACAAGATTAGTTTGTCCTAAATCATTTTGTAGTTACTGCGCGCGCTTCATTAAGACTACCTGTTTTTTATGTCTGGGGTTTGAGGAAGGGATTTATTACCTACAACTACACTATCTGAAATTGTGGTAAAACAGTAAATGATTCATAGAATAGTATAGAGAAGGAAGACTGAGATGCCAAAGGCGAAAATCAACGGAATAACGATTGATTACATGGTTGAGGGACAAGGAGAGCCCTTGATCATGATCATTGGACTAGGCTCAGATCAGAGTAACTGGAGGCTCCAAACAGCATTATTCAAGAAATATTACCGCACAATCACGTTCGATAACAGAGGCGTTGGGAAGTCTGACAAGCCAAATGGGCCTTACACCATCAAGATGCTGTCAGACGATACGATCGGCTTAATGGATCATCTAGATATTGAGAAAGCTCACATTCTTGGCGTGTCGATGGGGGGAATGATTGCTCAGGAGCTTGCCATAAACCATCCTGAGAGGGTGGAAAAGCTGGTTCTGGTATGTACATTCGCACGGAGGGATGAGACGAGTGGGTTTTCCCCAGAGATTAATAAGGCACTAGAGACCTACGAGGGATCTTTACGCGATATGGATAATCTTCGTAGGTTAGCCAGCGGTTTCATTGATTTATCGTTCAATAAAAGGTCTTATAGAGTCACACTCCTTCCGTTAATGAAGACCGCAATCAGGTTATCAACAATAAACGGTTTCGCTGAGCAGTTAGGGGCGATATTGACGCATGATGCGGCGGATAGGCTGGGGAAGATCAAAGCTACAACCTTGGTCATAGCTGGAACTGACGATAGAGTCGTTAAACCAGTCTCATCTGAAGTGATTGCGAACCTTGTGCCAAAAGCTAAGCTGGTCAAGATTAAAGGCGGATCACATGGTTTCAGCGGGGAGATGAGTAACGAATTCAACAGGGAAGTTTTTGCTTTCCTAAGTACTTAATTAAGAACGACTTTTTGGAAGCGTATAGAATAGCGCGTATGTGAGCAGCTTCAGCCTCCCCCAGCAGCTACCATTTTTCTCCTCGGCGCTTTTATTCGATATCCATTGAGCGAAGTGTGCCTAGAGTCGGCTATTAGAGTTGATTAATCTCCAGGCGGGATAAGTTTGGATAACGTGTTGTATCCCAAGATAAGCCCTTTTTCCTCTCTGCCATAAGCGTCGACTATACCTGACTCACTCTCGATGGCCTGCTTCGCATGAGCAGCAGCGAAGACGTCGTCCTCGTGCTCGATGTCGATGTTGCCCTTGTAATTAGTCTCGATGAGGGCCGTGATGAACTTGGGCCAATCTATCTCCCCCCAGCCGGGGAGGCGTGCACGCCACCAGCCGTGGCCTAGCCCAACGGTCTCGCCGAAGGCTTGCCCTATGATTCCAACGCGCTTCAGCACCCTTCGGTTTATCTCCATGTCTTTGGCGTGTATGTGGAATATGCGGTCACCATAGTCGTAAATGGCTTGGATGTAGTCGATGCCCTGCCAGACCATGTGGGAGGGATCGAGCTCGATACCAAGTGACTTGGACTTGACGACTTTGTACATCTCGTCCCAGACCTCTGGGCTTATCGCGATGTTCTCTCCGCGGAGGTAGAAGCGGTCCATCATTGGACAATTCTCAAGGGCGATGCGGATACCACGCTTTTCAGCCTCCGCGCAGAAGGGGGTGAAGGCCCTCTCAAAGAGGGAGATGTTCTCCTTTATCGACTTCTCAGGGTGGC
>MEZF01000098.1:23699-37312 GCA_001774245.1 Candidatus Bathyarchaeota archaeon RBG_13_52_12 | reverse complement strand
AGTACCTTGTAAAAGTACCTGGTTGCCTCCTTCGCGTTTATCTTTTTGGGATCGAGGAAATTTGGGTAGTAGCCAAGCGCTGATATTTCAATGTCATGCTCTTTGAGGTCCTTTTTTACTTCCTTGATTCGTCGGTCGGTCACCTTGTCAGCGTTGAGGCTCGAGTCGGGCCAGGCTGACAACTCCATTGAGCGGAAACCTACCTTGTGTGCAAACTCGACTGTCTTCTCGTCGTAATTTGTATAAAATCCTAGTTTCATAGCTATCTTTTTAATGAAACTATTATTTAGATTAATCCCTGTTGAGAAATTTTTTTACTAGCACTTAAGCGGATTAATACTAATTTAGAAGCGCTTTCCAGAAGTTTTGGGAGGGGGAACGTGGCGTTAAAACTAGGCTTTCCATCGGTAAGCGCTTACCCCCGACCATTGCGCGCGCGATAAGTAACTTGGGTAAGCGCTGTCTACTTCTTACTCATTGTTAGGAGCCGTTCCCTCAGCTCCCGTGTCATCGAAAGAGACTCCTCAAACTCTTCCTCACTCATAGCTATCAGGCTACTGTACTGGATAACCCGATTAAGGAGGCTGGGATCCATTGGTCCGAACTTGGTGAAGTATCCTGAGGAGCCACAGAAGGAGCAGATATCTTCGTTTAAAGCGGGGGTCCTCTTTAGTTTAGCCCTCCTCGTGAACAACTCGGAGAGAATCATTGCGTTCTCTTCCGATACTTCGATGCGCGCCCCCAACTCATTAAGCCCGTTAAGTACCTCGATGAACCGGTGAGTGTCGTTTTCTGGTATTTCGTCCTCCCTGTAGACGAAGGTATCCGCCGTCGCTGTGTAGTAGCTCTCGATGAGGTGTCCAGAGCGACGTTCATTTACCTCAACTACAAGCTCTGCGTCGATGAGTTTCTTCAGGTGATGGTAGACGTTCTGGGGCGTCATCACTAGTCTCTCAGCTATCTCCTTCGCTGAGAGCTCGTTCTCTCGGAGTAGGAGGAGCATTCGTCGGCGAGTCCTGTCTTCGAGAAGGGTGAAGGAATCTAAATCTATTTTTTTGAGTAGTCGATGAGATTCGCTGCTTCTTAGGGATAGGTTTTCGAGCGCTTCATCAACCATTAAAATCCCATTTTAATATTAAAACGTAATTGCTATATAAACTTTAGTGCAAGTAGAATCTTGAGGGTGAAGGGTATGGTGGCGAATAATGGGGATGCGTTCCTCGTCGTAGACGTAGGAGACACGGAGACTAAGGCGGCCCTTGTCCGGCGGGAGAACGGAGTATACAGGCTCATAGGAACCGGCGAAGCAGAGACAACCCTAGATGCCCCTGAACTTGACGTAACAATCGGGATCAGCAGGTCAGTTGAGAGTCTAAGTGGTGGGAGGCTCCTAGGGAAAGATGGACCGGAGGGTGTCAAGCTACTATGTTCGAGCAGCAATGGGGGCGGGTTGTACATGATGGTCTCCGGTGTCACTAGCATGATAAGTGGTGAGAGTGCCCAGAGGGCAGCTCTCGGTGCGGGTGCCCACCTTGTGGGGATCTTCTCTAAGGACGATCCTCGACCTGAATATAGACTCATTGAAACGATGAGGGAAACGAGACCGGACATGTTTCTGCTGGCTGGAGGTACGGATGGTGGCGCCTTCAACCAGGTCCTCGAGATGGCATCGATCATCAAGAATGCCGACATCAAACCGCGGTTTGGCGCCAGTTATAAGCTACCGGTGATATACGCGGGTAACGTCGAAGCCCGTGAGGAGGTCGCTGAGAAGCTGACAGAGTTGTACGCAACTAGGGCTGTCGATAACGTACGCCCAGTTATTGAGAGGGAGAACCTTGGCCCAGCAAAGGAGGCTATTTACGATTCCTACATGGAGCACGTTCTAACCCACTCTCCTGGATACGAGAGGCTTGCAGGGTGGGTTGACAGCCCTATACTCCCTACCCAGGCTGCCATCGGTAAAATGCTATATACATATGCTGAGCGTAGGAAGGCAAATCTCCTCGCAGTAAATGTCGGTGGCTCGACAACCGACATCTACTCAGTATATCGAGGCGTCTTTAACAGGTCCCTCAACGCCGAGTTGGGATTAACCTATGGCGCGATGAATGTTCTCAAGACGGTCGGCATCGAACGGATCGAGAGGTGGCTCCCTGAGGCGATAGAAGAGAGGAAGATCAGGAACATCATAGGAAACCTGATGGTTCAACAATTAGAAAAATTCTCCGCAGATGAAAGGAGGATCATAGGGGCCTTAGCTAGGGAGGCGATAAGACTGGGAGCTGAGGAACACAAGAAGCTGGCGAGCCGCCTCAAAGGAATAAACATCAGGAGAACCATAGCGGACACATTCTCCCAGAGCCTTGAACCTACTTACCTCGATATGGGAGACACTCCGATAATCATAGGCATGGGGGCAGCCTTCAACGGTTCTCTAGGTGATTCAACCACGCTCTTACTGGATTCACTCGAGCCCCTCTATCTGACAGAGCTTTACATCGATAGAGCCGGTCTAATACCCCACGCTGGGATGCTCCTCGGCGAGGCTCCCGAGGCGGCTTTCAGCATCTTAACAGGAGAGACACTGCAGAGGCTCGGAACTTGCCTTACCCCATATGGAAAGGGAGAAGGAGAGGCGATAAGGATCAAGCTGATGAGACAGGATGGAAACACCATCGACAAGAGCATCAACTTTGGCGAGATTGATGTACTACCGATCCTCGACGGGGAGACCTGTAAGATCGAGGCGACTTCAGGTAAAGGGCTCAGCTTGGGAAAGGGGAAGGAGAAACGGCTCGAAGCCACCGTCACCGGCGGAGTTCTTGGCCTGATAATCGACGCGAGGGGAAGACCACTCACAATTCCCGATAAGAAGGATACTATCAAGAAATGGGCTGAAGCCCTGCCCCCCAGTGGAACCGAGACGAGGTGATAGTATGCCGAGATATATGGCAGTTGAAAATAAAATCATCATACGGAAGACTCGGCGACTCCCCACATTTGGGGAGGTCCTTGTTAAGCAAGGCGAAATCATCCGAGAGGATACCATTATTGCGAGAGGGAGGGTCCGCAACCCCGAGTTAGTAGAGTTGAGGGTCGACCAGAGACTCGGTGTAGATCCGTACAACCTGAGCGGCTATATGCTCAAGGCTGTGGGGGATGCCGTGAAAAAGGAGGAGATTATCGCTTTAAGACGCTCTTTCTTCGGTAAATCCACGAAGGTCTGCAGGTCACCAATAGATGGTACGATAGAGATATTCTCAAAGTCCTCTGGGAAGGTGTTAATCAGGGGGGATCCCCTTCCCGTCGAGGTCAAGGCTCACATACCAGGGAAGGTGACAGAGCTTCTCCCCCGCGAAGGCGCTGTTTTAGAGTGCAAGGGGTCGATAGTAAGAGGAGCCATAGGCTTAGGTGGAGAGACACATGGGTTCCTCGAGAACCTAGTAGATGCCCCTGACGAGGTACTTACAAACGGACTAATTGATAAAACTCATTCAGGAAAGGTCATAGTAGGTGGAGCCGTGGCTACCCTCGAGGCGTTGAGAAAGGCGGCCTCAGTGGGGGCAGCAGCAGTCGTAGTCGGAGGCGTCGATGAGAAGGACCTTACGGAGCTACTAGGCTACGAGCTGGGCTTTGGCGTCACCGGTCAGGAGAGGATAGGGTTAACCCTCGTAGTTACTGAGGGATTTGGCGCCAACCCAATGAACCCTGAGGCTTTCCAGTTATTCAAGGAGCACAGGAGTGGACTCGCCTGCGTCGACGGGACAACGCAGATTCGTGCGAGAATGTTGAGGCCCGAGGTAATTATTCCATTCTAAATCACGCGATCAAGTCTTATTTGCCAAACCAATATTCTCTCACCAAGTGGTGTCAATGCCAGATACATATGCGAAAGATGCCGTGAGGAGCGTCGATGAGATCAGGTCAAGCATCCTCCCACTCAGGCAAAGGGCGACTATAAGAAACGAGTGGCTGAGGTCACGTCTCGACTCGTACCTCCCTGAGTTGATGAAGAGGGAGGGCTTCGACATGTGGGTAGTAATCGCTAGAGAGTACAACGAGGACCCCGTAATAATGTCGATGCTGCCCGAGCCATTCATGAACGCAAGGAGGAGGACGATCCTCCTATTCACATTACTTAGGGACGGGACGGTTGAGCGTCTCACCTTCGCCAGATACGGTATGGGGGACTTCTACAAGACGGTCTGGGATCCTGACAAAGAGGAGCAGTACACATGCCTCGCCCGTGAGATTAAGAAGCGGAGGCCAAAGAAGATCGGGATAGACGTGTCTGAGACCACCGCTTTCGGGGACGGCTTAACACATGGAGAATACACGCAGCTTATCAGGGTCCTGGGGCCCAATTACTCCAAGAGGCTATCAAGCGCTGAGTCCCTTGCGGTTGGGTGGCTTGAACACAGAACGCCGATAGAGCTCGGCGCCTACCCCGGAATCGTTGCTATTACCCACGCACTCGTCGAGGAAGCTTTCAGCCGTAGGGTAATCCACCCCGGGGTCACCACGACCGACGATGTCTCCTGGTGGATGAGGCAGAAGATGGTTGACCTAGGCCTCGAGCCATGGTTCCCACCAACCGTAGACCTACAGGCCCCCGATCAGCCCCACGACAAAACCGCGAAGAGAAACCTCATAACACCCGGCGATCTTCTGCACTGCGACGTTGGTTTCTATTACCTCGGGTTAGCCACTGATTGTCAGCGTAACGTCTACATTCTTAAGCCCGGGGAATACGATGCGCCGGAGGGGTTGAAGGCTGCACTCAGGGATGGGAACAGGCTCCAAGACATCATTGGTGAGGAGATTCTTGTTGATCGCACAGGCAACGATGTCCTCAAGAGAGCAAGGGAGAAAGCGACATCTGAGGGCATAATCCCTTCCATCTATACGCACCCGCTTGGAAATCACGGTCACGCCGCGGGCACAACTATAGGACTCTGGGATAAACAAGGAGGTGTCCCCGGCACGGGTGATTATCCACTCCATGCTGACACATGCTACGCCATTGAGTTAAACGCCAAGAAGGCTGTTGCTGAGTGGGGCGGTCAAGAGGTCAGGATGAGCCTTGAGGAGGACGCTGTACTGACCAGTGGTGGTCTCCGCTGGCTAAGTGGCAGGCAGACCCGGCTGTACCTGATCTAAGTGTATTGATAGTCGCCATGCATTGATTGGATCTTTAGGGTGTTCTTCCCGGCACCCTTCTCACAGCGTCCGATAATGTGAACTCCAATGCCGAATCCCTCTGCGACACTCTGGACCATCTCCGCGGACTCTGGGTCAACTATGAACTCGAACCCTATACCCATGTTAAAGTCCTGGTACATCTCCTGCCAATCGACGCGAGCCTCCTTCTTTATCAGGCCGAAGATTGGGTCGGGTTCTGGTAGATTATCCTTGACGTACCGGATGTTACTCCCAACGCGCAGGCACTTCGTTTGACCTCCTCCCGTGTTATGCACCATCCCATGGATCCCTGCGTCAACCTTCTTCAAGACTGCTAAGGCGATAGGCGAAAAGAGCCTTGTAGGTGAGAGGAGCGCCTCCCCAACTGAAGCCCCGAGCCCCTCGGGCTTGTCATCCAACTTGTAATGACCAGTATACCTCCCCCTGCGGGAATGGGATACTTCGGGATACTTCTCAATGTAGATGGATGAGAGTAAACTTGTTCTAGCGAGGGTGTGGCCGTTGCTCATGATGCCACTATTAGGGCCTTTCTCGAAGCGTACGGGACCCCCACTTCTGAGACCAATGATCACATCGCCATGTTTCACAGCTTCACCTGAGACTACTTTGCTTAAGCTCACTCGCCCATGGATGGTCACACAGACGTCTAGAGTCCTTAGCAGATCCGGGAGGTCCGCAGTCTCGCCACCAGCGAAGGCAATCGAGGAGCCCTCCCTTGATAAGATTTCTTTAGATTCAGCGAAACCCTCCGCGAGTGCCCCTAGCATAGCTACACGGTCGATGTTGAGTGGGTTATATGCGATGTAGTCAACGAAGCTGATTGGTTCAGCGCCTACACAGACGACGTCGTTTATGTTCATGGCGAGGGCATCCTGAGCTAGCCCCTTAAACCATGAGGCATCCCCTGTCTCCTTATACATGAGGTATGCTTGGATGGGCTTGCTGCCAGCTGAGTCCGCGTGGAGAATGAGTCCCTTCGACTTGTCATCGGGATCTGGATACACTACGCAGAATGCTCCTGGGTGGAGGTTATCAATGGCACCTTTGAATCTTTCAATCCCCGGTTTATTGACGTCGACTCCAAGCTCCCTGTAGCGTGAGCCCAACCTATCCTCACCGACGGGTATCAAGAGAAATGATCGTTATATGAGGGTTAGGGCTCGAGTGAAACGTCAATCGACTCCTTAACCGGGTCGAAGACCATGATTGTCAGTGTTTTTGATATCCCTGGAACGGTTCTCAGCTTGTCGATTACGAATCGACCGACCGCGTTGACGTCTCTGTCCTTGACCTTGACGAGAAAATCCCAATCACCTGTTATTATATGGACCTCTTGGACTTCGGGGAACCTCGCAACTCTCTTCGCGACCTCCCTCTGATCGAGGTCCTTCTCCGTCCCCATTGGACGATACGTGAAGCTAACGAATATGAAGGCCGTTGTGGGTCTACCCAGTTTCCCAGCGTCGAGAACCGGTTTATAGCCCTTGATGATGCCAGCTTCCTCCAACCTCTTAATCCTGCTATACACCGTGGTTATCGGAGAGTCTATTCTTGCACTAATGTCCTTAGCGGACATCTTTGCATCTTCAACGAGTATCCTGAGGATCTCGCGATCCTTATCATCTATGTGAATAATCGACATTATAAAAAATACGATTAATGGAACATATTTAAGTTTTATTTCGTAACTATTACGTTATCTAATGGAATAATTTTATATTACATCTCCTGTGTTCGTATGCTAATTCACAGTGGGCAATTTGATGGATAAGGAAGAACTACAGAGCCACCTACAGGCGAGGTATAAAGACATTAAGAAGCCAGAGTTAAAGGCCGTCATTAGGATCCAGGACGAGATACTTTCTGCACTAAGAGACCACCTCAGGAGTGTAGGTTTCATCGAGATCCTAGCCCCAATAATTGGCCCTGTCACTGATCCGGGCATACGTGGTGCAAGTCAGGTCTCCTTTGACTACTATGGGACTCAATTCAAGATCATGAGCAGTATGATCCTCTACAAACAGATGGCGGGGAATAGCTTCGATAAAGTATTCGCACTTAGTCCAAACATTAGGCTCGAACCAGAGGTAACTAGGGAAACCGGCCGTCACCTCTCAGAGTTCAGGCAACTCGACCTCGAGATAGCAAACGCAAGCTACTTCGACGCCATGACGATAGGAGAGCAAATGGTCACTAAAGTCGTAGAGAGGGTGAAAATTAACTGCGCTGATGACCTTGAGGCTCTCCACCGGGATCTTAAGATCCCAAAACCACCATTCAAAAAGGTGACGCACAACGACGCCATCGAATTACTCATGAAGAAAGGCTTTCAGCTAAACAAGGGAGAGGAGATCCCATGGAGCGCAGAGACGGCCCTGAGCAAAAGCTTCGGAGACTTCCTCTGGCTCATCGACTACCCAAAGACAGCTAGGGGCTTCTACGATAGGGAGGACGAGGATCGCCCCGGCATTTTAAGGGACTTCGACCTCTTCTATCCGGAGGGCTACGGCAAAGCGATAAGCGGAGGAGAACGCGAGTATGAGTACGAGAAGGTCGCAGGAAGAATTCTCTCAAGTGGGGAGCTCCCAGAAGCCTACAAGTGGTATCTCCAGATGCTGAAGGAGGGGACAACGCCGTCGGCCGGCTTCGGTATCGGCGTCGAACGACTAACTCGCTACATCTGCGGGAAGGAGTATATCTGGGAAGCCGTACCCTTCCCTAAGGTCCCTGGAATCGTTTCACCTTAACACTGGCCTCAACGTGATCTTTACCGCATTCGCGAAGAGGCTAGAGAAGGCTCTTTAGCCCGGGATCCTTCCTATCCAGCTCCCTACACTTATCGATGGTCTCGAAGGCCCGGCGTATGTGAGGCACCGTGATGGATCCGCCAACGATGACACAGACGTTTAAGGCTTCGTACAGTTTCTTGTCGGTTACACCGAGTTGAATACAGCGAATTATATGGTAGGTGACGCAGTCATCACACCGGAGGACCATACTCGTCGCGAGTCCGAGAAGCTCAAGAGTCTTTTCATCGAGCGCTCCCTTCTCGTAAGCGCGACTGTCAAGCGCCCAGAACCTCTTCAACCCGAGGTGGCCACAGTTGAGAATACGCTCGTTCATCCCCTTTCTGAAACGGTTGTATTCCTCTAAATCCTTCATGAGCTGGGTTTTCGTCGTTCGAGGTTAAAAACTCTACCTCTAGAGTGAAGCATAAGCGCGCGCGACCATAACCATCATTCAGATATGAGTAAATAGGCGCGCGATCAACGATCGAAGAGTTCGTTGATATATTTACATCCACGGTTTTCTGGAGGGTTGTAGAAACACATTTTACTTTGTTCTTTTGAAAATTTAAGACAACCCCAACATTGAGTGAACAAGCGAACTTTATGTTTATCTCTATACTCCTTACACAATTCAATTGCTTTCTCCATAGGTATTGGACTTGGTTTTGACATGTAACTAGATTAACTCCTGTGACATTATACTCTTTTTACGACATTTATACTCATTTACCGCGCACGTGTCGATTAACTCCGTGAAATATTATATCGAAAGTTATCGGCACAGCTGCCAAACGCGCGTGCATATCAGCGTATCAATTTGCCAGATCCGTCGAAGTACTCAGCTATCCTCGGATTATCACGGGGGTCTATGGCGACGGGCTGATCCCACGGATACCCCATCTGGATCTTCATTACCCTGTAGCTCATCGAGTTCAATTCGAAGCTCGGGTACATTATCACAACTTGGCTTGACGGGTACGAACGCGACGTTATCGGAGGAACGAATATGCCCCTCAACTCCACTCCCCCATTCACCACGATTGTAAAGTTCCCAGCTAGACGCCACCCCATGGGCCTCAGCCTCTCGGCGCACTCGCTCGTCAGGGTAAACTCGTGACTTGTAACGTTATAATATTGAATATCCGAGTCAGACACTACCTTAGTTTTGTCTAGGGTGAGGATGATGGCAAACTCACCTGTATGGGTTGGAGATTGATAGATCATGATAAGCCATAACGATAGCGCGGTCACAATGCCCAGGATGGCAGCCATGGAGGTTCTTCTATCCAAGTATTGTCACTGATACAATTGCTAAATTCACTATTTTAAGATTAAAGGATGAAGGGACACACGTTGAACCTCGACTGCATGCGCTCGTTATCCGACAGGTGCAGGTACCATTATACATCTGAGATGGAAAGGATAACGTGATCAAATATGTCTGAGGAGATGCTCGCGGTATGCGGCCTGGACTGCTCCTCATGCAGAGCATACATCGCCACGAAGGAGAATGACTACTCCAAGATGGCGGAGACGGCTAAACTCTGGTCGAGGCTAGAAGAGGAGTTCAAACCCGAGGACATCCCCTGCGACGGGTGCCACACCGAGCGGCTCCACACGTTCTGTAGAAGGTGCCCCGTTAGGCTATGCGCAAAGGCGCGCAGCGTCATTTATTGCGGCGACTGTTCTGAGTATGCGTGTGGCAAGTTGGAGAGTCATTGGAAATGGCTGTCCCCAGGCCAAGGTAAGATCGCGAAGGCTAACCTGGAGGAATATAGGAAAAAATAAGAGAACCTGACTAGTTCAACTGCGCATGCACGCTCGATAATTATTAATCAATCTTATATTAGCCTCAGGTAACTTCTTGACTTAATACTACGTTCTATGTGAATAGGATGGTTGAAGTAAAAGCTAGAATGGAGACTGCACAACATATTCTGTATCACATACTTATCGAGGAGTACGGCGCGAAGCAGACAGGAATGCAGATCTATGATGATAAAATAAGGTTAGACGTTAAAAGCAGGGTAGATTTAACTCTTATTTCTAGAGAGGAATTAGAGGAAAAGGTAAATGATATTACCAGGAAAAAACTAGGCGTAACAATAAAAACGTATTCTAGGAATATGATTCCTCAAGAAATAGATGTAAGCAGTGTACCGTCACATATAGAGGATATCAGGATAGTATCTATAGGAGATTATGATACTCAGCCATGTGGGAACAGGCACGTTAGTAATACCTCGGAGATAGGTGTATACAGAATTTTAGATATAAGGAGAAACGGTAGAGACGTCTACAGCATACAGGGAACCGTGACAAATTAGGCGACGTCAGACAGCTAATCGATATTGCGCGTGCTAATCACGTTCACGGGTGAGCATTGGGTAGAAGAGGGATAAAGCATTTCAGGCGCATATAGTGTAGCCATCCTGGTTAGCCTCGGTGTATATCCGAGTAAGTGGCATTATCTTGGTACTATAGAATTTCTTTCTCTTTATGAATAGTCTTGCGCCTCGAGTCCTCACCAGGTTTAACTAATTCCCTGACAAGTTCATACAGCCTACTATAGATGTGACAGTTCTTTGAGTGGAAAATAAGTTTACCAGTTGTGTAATTAGTCCCGGCACGGGTGTTTATCTCGTTGACAAGCGCCTCGTTGAACACCTGAATCCCCGCAACATTAGCTGGAAGACCAGCATAAGCATCCCATGACCTGAAGTAGCAGGTAAGATGCATCTTATTGTTGATTAGCTCCGTGTCCATCACCGATAGACATGGTGGCTCGTGCTTCATACCAGCTAGAGTCTTGTTAATATCCTGTGGCAACCTGATGACCATAGTAAGCTGCCTGTCATTGGGCTCCTCAACGTACCTGCTTATGAGGAGTTCCAGCTGGTCAACTGGCTCCCTTAGCCTGCTGCCATAAGTGTAGGTTTCCCCCTCCTCTTTGACGCCCGCCCAGAGATACTGTAGCGCGTATGAGTTGACGTACTTCATGTCACATGGAGCTTTATCAGCGACGAGTGGCCTATTCTCCGGGTTGGTGATTTCTATACTTAAATTCAGCTTCTTGGTCTCAGTGATCTCTGAGCCATAGTTTACACGGAATACGTCCCCGCTGCTCCAGATCTCCCAAAGTGTCCTGTACCATGCGTCTGGTATGTCATAGGCCCTAACGTTGGCGTATCTCAAGTCTTGTTCCCCAGGTGTCTGATTGATGAATCAGGGGCTGGTGGGTATTACACATTTATGGTCTGCTTCTTCGAGGGTCTCGGTATCATTCACGCACGCCGTTCAGTTTCACAGTTGGGTATCAAGTGGAACTCAGGACAAGGCTTTGGAGGATTACTACCTGTGTAACGTGAGAACTTGCTCATGCGCGACTCGTAGGGGTCTTGGTTTGTTAGAGTTTTGGTATTTAGGACATACCCTGAACTTACTTGTTTCGCAGACACTTCTAACCGAGTTCTTTTCATAATCTCCGATCTTCACTGTGCTCGACGGCAGTCCCGAGTAACATAGGTCATTAATATAGTATGGGCACCGCATAATAAGTTGAGTGTTATAATCATTATATAATAATTATAGAGCGTTGATATGGATGATAAGTAGATTAATCTTGACATAAAAATATGTTGCGTGCCTTTACTGCCAAGTAGTAAGCGACCTGAATATAAGCTAGGTCAACCATACAATCACGGGTAACAATCAGGTGGAATTGAGGATAAGATTATGGTTGAGGTAGCCTTGCTACGAAAAAGTGGCATACACAGCCGCCGGCGTTTCTAGATTTATGTCCCTTACCCCAAATGTCTTCCAGGAGGATGATGGCTCCTGGCTTCAGCTTATAGACTCCTCCATCGCTTGTCATCACATCCAGCTCACCCGACAGGAGAATCATGAACTGCCTAGCGGGTGCGGGGTGCCAGTCGCCGAACCAACCCTCTGGAGTTGAGAAGAATCCCCACTGGGAGGCTGGGTTGAAAACTGATACCAGTAGTGGAGGCGCTGGTGGAGCAGCTTCAGCTATGCTCTGTTTAACCTCCACCTCGTCTAGATGTGATTCACCTGAGGCGTCGCTGATGCAGCGAGTGTAATTGAGCGTTAGCATCGACTTCGCGTCTGTATCGAGTCCTGGATTAACCAATACAATTCACGGTTGAGTATCAGGTGGAAGTGAGGATAAGATTATGGTGGAGATGGAGATTTCATCAACCTCGTATGTGGTGTATATCAACCATAAAAAGCAAACAATTACTTAGGTTCTCAGGTGGAACTCAGGATAAGACTATTGAACACTTGACTAAACATAACGCTACGCTTTCGCCTGAAAATCTCGCGCGCGCGACCAAACACTGATGTTTTTTTGTATCCTAACTTTATTTACGTGTCTCTAAACCCAGCCCACATTTACAGTATTTACAATCCATATTACTTTTAAATAAAAATACTAGAAATTTTGTTCTAGTAATGTCTCTTCGCAGATCAAGGTTCGAGATCTATCGTGAGCTATTAACTCAGGTGCATAACGGCAATGTTCACCCAACCAGGATGATGTATAGCACTGAACTACCCTGGCCTGCCTTTAATCAAGTTATAAAGACTCTGATCTCGCAGGAATTTTTATCGGAAGTTGAAGATCAAGTGGACAAGAGGAGTGGAGCCAGGTACAGGGTCACGGAGAAGGGTGAGAGGTTCCTCGAGTACCTTGGAAAAGCGTTGGACTCAGTTGACTTGATAGAAGAAACGCAATTTATTAACTCGTCTTAATCAACAAGGCGCACACATCACATACCCGATTTAGAGTAATTCTCTGAGAAGAAGATTTGGGGCCTCTTCGGCCCCTGATGCTAACTTGTCGGAGACTATCGGGAGTATGGATCTCACGACGTTTTTTAACTGATTATTCAGAGGGTTATATTTTTTGGATTTTTAATATTATATTACCGATTGCGCGCATAGTTCTCATGGCGCACGCTGGGAGATTGACAGGGAGCTCAACGGTGGAGGACGATTCATAATGAAGAGGAGACTATCCTAATGAAGATCAAGGCGATCTGCGGGAAGGAGTTCAACGTCAAAAACATCGACAAGGAGCTTTCTAAATACCCGGAATACCCCTGCAGTAGATTCTGCCCAGAGACAAACTGCACCATTTACATGAACTACAACTACTGGGTCAGCCACAACAACGACCCCAAATAAACCAGTAAAGAGGCGCGAACATTAATCTTCTTTTAGTAAAGGATAGACGAGGAACTCAACGGCGGGCGCGTGATAGGGGTATAACGTTTTTCGTAACATTCTAAAACATTCATGAGCCGGGTATTCGTCGCTCGAGGCTAAATACTCTACCTCTGTAGGTGAAGGTTTTATTCCGCCTCCCTCTCATGGTTCGCCGTGAAGACCATAGCCGAGGGAGACGACATCCTCCTCTACCTGGATAAGGAGCGTACCTACCAGATCAAGGTAAAAGCGGGAGAGCAGTTCCACACCCATAAAGGTTTCATATTACTTGAAGATCTCGTCGGGAAACCATACGGCTCGACCGTCGTCAGCAGCCTCGGCATAAGTTTCTACGCCCTGAGACCCCTGATAAGGGACAGGGTTCTTAAA
>MEZF01000098.1:19232-23689 GCA_001774245.1 Candidatus Bathyarchaeota archaeon RBG_13_52_12 | reverse complement strand
GGACACAAGTCCTCTACCCGAAAGATATTGGCTATATCCTATATCAGCTCGGGATAGGTAACGGCTCAACTGTTGTTGAGGCGGGCACGGGCAGCGGGGCCTTGACGATGTCTCTTGCGAATGCGGTCATGCCTGATGGCAGGGTCTACTCATACGAGATAGATGAGAGAAGCCAGAGGATCGCCGCTGGCAACATTGACAGGTCGGGCCTACACTCCATCGTTGAAATGAAGCTCGGGGACATCACTCAGGGCATCTCGGAGAGAGATGTAGACGCCGTCGTACTAGACTTGGCGACGCCTTGGTTAGTAGTTGACCACGCATGGGAGGCACTCACCGGGAGCGGCGTTTTCCTCAGCTTCAGCCCGACAATTGAGCAGGTCATGAAGACGGTTTACGCCTTAGAGGCAAAGCCCTTCATAGAGCTCGAAACCGTAGAGTTGATCCTGAGGAGGATCACAGTGGCTGAGAACAAGACGCGGCCCGAGACCCTGATGATCGGACACTCAGGATACCTAACCACGGCCCGCAAAGTCATTCCCTAACCAACTTTTTCTACAACCCAACTAGTCCTCTATGCCATGAGACTAATGAAGCCCAAGCGCCTGAAAAAAGGGGACAAGCTTCGAATAGTGACACCAGCCAGCAGTATTGATGTCCTTGAAAAAAAGGCGGTTGAGAGGGGGGTAGAGAACCTGGAGAAACTCGGCCTAGAAATCGAGATCAACCCCCATGTATATCGCCGTCATGGGCACACAGCAGGGATACCCGAGGAGAGGGCGAACGATCTTATGACCGCCTTTACCGACCCTGAAGTCGATGGAATAATGGCTGCGTGGGGTGGCTGGAATTCCAGCGACATACTCGACCTTCTTGACTATGAAGAAATCCGTAAAAACCCAAAAGTTTTCATCGGGTACAGCGACATCACATCGTTAAGCGCTGCACTATTACAAAAAGCGGGTCTGGTAAACTTTCAAGGCCCGGCCTTCGTGACCTTCACACACTCTCACCTCATGAGCTGGGAGGTCGAGGACTTCAAGAAAGCCGTGATGTCAACAGACTCCCCGAGGACGCTATACGCATCACCTACATACATCGACGACCCCTATTATTATCTCCACCCAGAGAAGCCACCCCAAGAAACCACCAACCCAGGCTGGAAAGCATACAACCGTGGAACAGCCAAAGGACCCTTGATGGGAGGCCACCTAGGCACACTCCTATCACTAGCCGGCACAACCTACTGGCCAAAGTTTGAGGGAAGGATCCTATTCGTTGAAGAGGACGAGGAAGGAGGCCCATCGGGGAACATCGCCAGGAAGTTCAGGCAGCTTGAACAAACTGGTGTGTTCAGAGACATAGCGGCTTTACTGATTGGTAGGTTACCCGCTGCATCTGGCCTCAAGGAAGGAGATTCGTTGGATATGATACTCAACGAATGCCTGAGGGGATACAAGTTCCCTGTAGCAACTGGTTTCGACTTTGGGCACACGAACCCTATAGCCACGATGCCAATCGGCGTGAAGGCTGTTGTTGATTTTGATGCCTGTAATCTGGTGTACTTAGAGTCTGGCGTCAAGAAGTGATTTAATCCCATTATTTTACGACAATCACAATTAATTGAGTTGTTCTCATAATGTGAGAGAATAACCTTTTAGCTTGATATAATCATAGATTAAAGTTGCCGTAGCCGCAGGCAATGGGCTTCCAAGGAAACGGTAAGGCTGCTCACTCTCAATGCCTAGGAGGGGAGGCCGCCCCAACGGTAACACGGAATGACATTCGACGCGGCGCGGCTCCTTACTTCTAGAGCCTCCATGACATACGGATAAAACCACCACCCCGACTATAAATAAAGACACATAGCAAAACCATTATCTTAAGACAAACTATATTGACTCATAATTGTTAAAAAACGGGTGTTCTTAGATCGCACCCTGATGCTTCCCCATAACAACACCTCTATGAAATAATGGGTGATGAACACTGCTCCTAATTTCATGAGGGGAGAAAACTGTGGACACCCACTTAGTTACACATACTCTAAATAGTGGAGAGAGAATCCCGAAGAGCCGACTCTCGCCTATAAGATAAATCTAAATCATCAACGACCCATCGATACGTGAACTATGTTTAACAACAAGTCTCTAAAACTCATGAAGGAGATGATGGAGGCATTCGGACCCTCCGGCTTCGAGAGGGAGGTGAACAGCCTCTTCAGGAAATACATGATCCCTTACGCTGACGAGGTGATAAGCGATAAACTTGGCTCAGTTGGCTTCGTTGCTAAGGGATCAAATGAGAGGCCGAGGATCCTTGTCACGGGCCATACAGACGAGGTGGGCTTCATAGTATCTAGTATCACTGATGAGGGCTACCTCACATTCAACCAGCTGGGTGGCTGGTTCGACCAGGTTCTCCTAGGGCAACGCGTCGTCGTGAGGGGGAACAAAGGCGACGTCCACGGAGTCATCGCCTCGAAACCGCCCCACATCCTCCCAGAGGAAGAGAGGAAGAAGGTCGTTGAGAAGAAAGACATGTTCATTGACATTGGTGCAACCAACAAGGATGAGGTTGAGGAGTGTAGCTTAAGAGTCGGTGACCCAGTGGTCCCATTCAGCACTTTTCAACTAATTCAGAACGGAAGGGTCGCGATGGGCAAGGCATTCGACGACCGTATCGGGGCATTTGTCTTCGCCGAGGCCTTCATGAGGTTAAAGGAGCAGAAGATAGAGCACCCTAACACACTTTTTGGGGTGGCGACCGTGCAGGAGGAGGTTGGTCTCAGAGGAGCAACGACGATAGCCCACGTTGTGGACCCGGACGTAGCAATAATTCTCGAAGTAGATATCGCAGGCGATGTGCCAGGCATTAAGCCACAGGACGCCCAGTCGAAGATGGGAAAAGGCCCGAGCATACTCACTTTCGACGCCGGCATGATTCCTAACCAACCTCTTAAGGAATTAGTCATCGATACAGCGAAGCAGTGCAAGATCCCACTCCAACTTACTCAGATGAAAGGCGGGAGGACCGATGGTGCGCCAATACATCTGAGCAGGGCTGGCTGCCCCACCGTCGTCCTCTGTGTCCCAACGAGGCATATCCACAGCCATAATGGCCTACTCAGCCTCAAAGACGCCGAGAATGCCGTCAACCTCCTCATCGAGCTCGTAAAGAGACTGGATAAGAAGACTGTTGACGGGTTCACTGACATCTAAGCGGAACCCTGATACCCAACTTTTACTCAAAGACAACCATGGGCGTGATTAATGTAAGGGACGTTACGGAGTCCAACATTGAAGACGCATTCAGGGTCTGCAGCCATAACAAGCTGGATGACCCCCTTCAAAGAAGGGGCATAGAACTCCGGCGGCGCTGGATATTAAATATGCTAAATGAGTACGGTTCGTGCGTAAAGGTCGCATATTTAGATGGAAAACCCGCCGCTCAACTCCTTTTCTACCCTGAGAAGGCTGCACCCTTTATACTTAAGCCCCGAAAAGGAGTAATGCTTCTCCGCTGCGTTTACAACCCATTCAAGGAGGCCCAAGGGAAAGGAGTCTCCACTGCGCTGATGAAGAACTTCATCGAAGAGTGTAGAGCCAAGCCTAAAAGCCTGAAAGGGGATTCGTGTCGATTCATCGCCACCGAGGCATTCAACACTGGCGAGGGGATCCCGATGGAGAAGTTCTACGCGTCAAACGGTTTCGTGAAGAGAGGTGAAGAGATGATGCTAAAGATTGACGGTCGCTACGCCTCACCAAATAGGCTAAACTATACTCTAAACCCCGAGGACAGAAACAGGGCATTCACAATCTACAACCCTACGTGCGAGTACTCCTTCCCATACGCAACTAGGGTCAGGGAAATCATTAAAGTTACACACCCTGAACTCCCCGTCAAACTCATCAACCAGTGGGAAGACCCGTCAGAGTCTATGAGACTGGCTAACCACTGGCTAATCGTTAACGGCGTCCAGATAAATAGCAGCCTTCACGACGGAGAAGCACTCAATACTGAGATCAGCCGGGCGGTTGAAAAAGTTCCTTGACAGCAAAGGGAGTGATCTTCGACCTCGGTGGAGTCGTCGTCGATTGGAGCAACTCAATAACCTACAGGTATATCGAGGACAAGTATGGGATACCTGCAGAAGACTTCAAGAGGATAGCTGAATCGGGCATGCCAGACGCCCAGACAGGAATGATCTCGGAGAAAAACTGGATGAGGATGAGTTTCAAGCACTTCGGAGAC
This sequence comes from Candidatus Bathyarchaeota archaeon RBG_13_52_12, assembly GCA_001774245.1. GTDB lineage: Archaea > Thermoproteota > Bathyarchaeia > TCS64 > TCS64 > UBA8941. The sequence continues at coordinate 19,435 of MEZF01000098.1, read as the reverse complement.
CCACCCAACGACTACGTAGCTATCTGGGAAAAGACCTTCACAACAGCAAAATTCAACGAACAAGTCCTTGAATTGGTAAAAGGACTGAAACTCGGTGGGTACAAAGTCGCTGCTTTATCGAACATCGAACCATCAAGGGCGAGGTGGCTCAGACAACATAGGATTGACGATTACTTCGACATCGTGATCTTCTCATGTGAGGT
>MEZF01000098.1:8865-19015 GCA_001774245.1 Candidatus Bathyarchaeota archaeon RBG_13_52_12 | reverse complement strand
GCCTCGCTTTCTTAACCTATCGGAAAGGACCAGCGTAGGATGTCCTTAACGGACTTGTTCACATATTCACCGCATTTCTGAGCGATGTTCGTGGAAGTAATGACGCCGTAGATGACCCCGCCCTTGACCACGGGTAACCTCTTAACATCCTTCTTCTGCATTAGCTCCGAGGCCTTCAAGAGGTCCTCGTCGGGGTCGATGGTAATGAGGGGTTTGGAGGCTATCTCTTTGAGCGTCAACTTCTTTGGGTCCTTCTCCGTTGCTAAGACCTTACTTACGAGGTCCCATTCGGTGACTATTCCAATGGGCTTCCCCTTCTCGAGTACTATAATGTAACCCTTCTTCTTCTCATCGAGAATCTTCGCAGCCGCTACCACCGTCGCCTCGACCTCTAACGTGGGGAACTCTTTCTCCATGTAATCCTTAACGTAGTATGACATACGGGTACCAAGGATCATAATGGATCCGAATTATTTACACCTTGTTGAAGTGGCGCCGGGGGAGGGATTTGAACCCTCGCGAGCAAGGCTCACGGACTTAGCAGGCCCGCTCCCTACCAGGCTAGGAGACCCCAGCACTTGATCCCCGCTAGGGGGCATCGCTTTCTAAGCAACTCAATCAGCCATTTTAAGGCTTTCTAGAACCCGAAAGATGGATACGTTTTGTAGAATTAAAAAGTGATGTTAAAAAATAGTTTCTCAAGGTAAGGATTATGTCGCAGCTGTCATTCCAGGCCTATTCGCACGCGCCGCACGCAACACCGTGTCTGGTTGAGGTTTTAAGCGCTTCACTGAGCCCCTACCACCGACATACGCCAAGTGGGCATACCCGAGGAACATCCCTGTCTCAATAATACCGGGTATGGCGTGAAGCTCCCGGTTTAACCACCAGGGGTCCTGAATAGGACCGAAGTCCGCATCAATTATGTAGTTGCCATTATCTGTGACAAGGGGGCCTAATTTGCCAGAGCTTAAGCGGAGACTAACCTTAGCACCGAGTTTTTCTACAGCCTTTAAAGCAGGCGTCACAGCGAAGGGGTGTATCTCGACAGGTACAACTTTGCCGGTGCCGAGGACATCGGTCAGCTTCGACTCATCGGCTATAAAAATATACTCTTTACATGCTGCGGCGACGATCTTCTCTCTCATCAGGGCTCCACCACCCCCCTTTATGGCGTTTAGTTTCACGTCGAGCTGGTCCGCGCCGTCTATGCCAAGGTCGAGCTGCGGGTGTTCGTCGAGAGTGGTGAGTGGTATCTTGGCTCTTATTGCCTCGAAAGTAGTTTGAATGCTTGTTGGAACACCATATATGTCGTAAATCTCATCGGCAGCGAGTAGTTCCCCAATCTGCTTGATGGCAAAGGCCACCGTTGTTCCGCTTCCTAAACCCAGGATCATGCCGTTCTCGATGTGCTTGACCGCCTTCATGGCGGCTTTCTTCTTGGCTGAGGTGTGTGCACTCAAGTCTAGTTCTCCAGTTCAAGCTTGTCGAGTTCGTCTAGTTCCTTCATTACCTCTTTTTTGAGCTGTTCTAGGCGACTCTCAACGTCCTGCTTCCCTGTAGGTTGCTTTTCCTCGCCCTCTTGACCGGTGGGCTCCTCAACTTCTTCCTCTAGCTCTCCAGTCTTCGTCTTCGTTGTCAAGCGACGCCTCTTCGCGCCGATTGGGAGCTTTGGTTTCTCCTCTTCAGCAGTCTTGGGTGGCTCAGGAATCTTCAGCTCTTTAAGTATGAGGTCTATACGACTCTGTGTTTGGCTGAGGCTCTCTTCGAATTTCTGAACTATCTCCTCGCGTATCGTCTCTAACTCGGCTAGACTAATGAGCATCTCGCTCCTCTTGAGTTCCTCTGCGATCTGCTTCATCTCATCCTCGTAGTTTTTCCCGAGCCTGACGCGCTCCTCTCGGCTGATCTCTTCCTCATCCTCAGCCTCAAAGAGGCGGCGGAGAACCATGCTATTGATCTCCTGTTTCAGGGTTAGAGTCCTGATTTGGCTCCTCGCTTTCTCGACTTCTACGGTGGCGATCTTTTTCTCGAGGGGTGGGACCTTGACCTTCCTCTCTGTCATCTGTAGCTCAACCTTAAGCGGATCCTCTTTTTGAGCATCGTCAGGCTTTGCCTCGGGTTCTTTATTTTTGTTTGAGGGACCGGAGGCACGCCAGAACATTATGATTGCGATGGCGGCGACTGCGACGATCACTAATCCGAAAATTAAGTCTGTAGAGAGGTCGGCCATTGCCTTCACCTTCCTCAGTTAATGGCTACGATATTTAAGCCCTAACCCTAACAAGGCATTTTTGAGGGAGTATGCGCACAAGTTACGGTTGTTGCCATCATGTGTAGCAGGTTAGGGATTAATAGGCTAGCTTGGTAGCTATGAGGGAAGACCATGAGTGGTGTGCTCGGGCTTGGTAAGGTATCGCGAAAAGTCTTTGACAGAAGCGTTCTCCCATTTATACCTCTTTATAAGGATCTTGAGCTGGATGGCGCCACTATCGGGTTAACAGATAGAACAGTGATCGCACACAGCCCGAGTATAGGTGTTCCAATCGAGGCGTTAGGGTTCTTCGCCTTCCACTATGCCGCTAGTAATGTTGCCTGTAAATTCGGGCGTCCAACTCACATGATCACGGGCATCTACCTTCCTTTGAGAACGAGGGAGAGTGACCTGAAGATAATAGCCAAGAGCCTCGGTGACGAGGCGAAGAAGTATGGGGTTAAGATTGCTGCGGGACAGACTGCGACATACTCTGGATTAGGGATCCCCTTCGTCTCGACAACTTGCTTGGGCGGACAGATAAGAAAGGTGACGTCTCCACATGAGGGTGATGTTGTTCTACTCGTCGGAGAGGTGGGTGGAGAGGCGGTGTGGCTTACTAACCTGAGCATGGGGATATCAGATGAGGCGTGGAGGAAGTTTACCGCTCTCCCAATCATACTTACTCTCCAATGCACAGGGGGAATTAGGCTTCTACATGATGTTTCGGAGGGGGGAGTAAAGGGAGCGCTGTTGGAGGTCCTTGGTAGCCTAAAACTCAGTCTCAGTTTCAGCTCCGCTGACGTGAACTACGCAGACTATGCACAGAGCTTAGACCAGGATCTCCTCCGGGCACCCTCCTACGGAACAGTCATCGCTGTCGCCGATCCTAAATCGGTTGGAGATATAGCTCGACTGTGCACTGAGAGAGGCGTAAAAGTCTCCCGACTCGGTCCACTTAGAAACGGATCTGGACTCATTGTCGATGGAGAGCCGGTCATCGAGCAGCCAAGGATCGAGATCGACGAACTATATGGATCATTCAAGAAAAAAGAGGCTCAAGAGGATCCCTTGTAAAAACCGAAGCGAGCGACTTACGTGGATAGGAGATAAACGATTAACGGTTCTTAAAGTTCATATAAATATCAATGAACGCTAAACCAAGTACAACATTCAAAAGAGAATATAACAACGATGAAATATATGGAATATAACCAGTCATGAAAAGGCCGACGATAGCCACTAATAAGACTACGAGGACGTCGCCCAGATCTGCTCTGATGACATTGAAGGTCTTACCGAACGCATCAAACACATCTGTTTCATCAATAACCATTATCACTAAACTCAGGATGACGATGGGTATGAACACAACGGTTAACGATAAAAGTCCCCCAAAAATCGCTGCAATCAAGAAGGGAACAATTCTACTGAAGACATAGTTAATACTTGAACCAAGGTCTAAGGGCTGTTTATTATAGGCATCACGAGACATGTCAGTTGAAGCGAAACCCAATATAAAGGAAATAATGAAATTGATTAGTCCTAATATAATTGACCCTGTAATTCCTATGAAAAGGGCTGATGAGGTAAAGCCTATTACTCCTCCAATTACGCCACTCAATATAGCTGGGAGAAACACCAGAGGGTTATTCATCGCAACATTAAATCCAATCGTGAGATGTTCCATGGCGCCTCTACTTTGCTCATGAACTACTTTGTCGGAGGGACTGCTCGGGGGTGTTTGCGGGGTTGCAGCGTCAAGCGACTGTTTAGCTCCACACTGTGGGCAGAATTCTTTACCGTCAACCGCAGCGCCACAGTTTGTGCAGAATTTATTTTTTTCAGACATACGGCTTCGCGTATAATTGAGTCTATTACTATTTACATTTATGCGCCTAAATTGCGTTATACTCACTTCTTACTATCGATGGCATCCGATGTCTACTTAAAACTTTAAGACACCGGAAAAACAGAATCATTCTACTAGGCGGGATTGATGAAGACGAAGAAGTTCACGATTCTTCACTCAAACGACATGCACGGAGACTTTGCAGCAGAGATGATGGCGGGAGAGACAAAGTTGGTAGGCGGTCTCGCACTTCTCTCAGGTTACATAAATAAGGTAAGACGCGAGGAGGAGAACGTTCTATATGTTATCGCTGGGGACATGGTTCAAGGCTCCCTCATCGACTCTGAATACAAGGGGCTGTCAACGATGGGGCTTATGAACTACCTCGCCCCCGATGTAGTAAGTCTTGGTAATCATGAATTCGACTACGGACTATCTCACCTACTTTTTCTCGAAAAGGTAGCCAATTTCCCGATAGTAAACGCGAACCTCTACATCAAACCATACAGCAAAAGGCTGATGAGACCTTATCTCATCTTAAGCAAGGCTGGTTTCGACATACTCTTCACGGGGATAATAACAGAAAAGGTCATGGACACCATAAAATCTGACCCACTCATAAGCAGCTTCGTGAGCCTAGAAGAAGCAAGCCAAGAAGTCGGGAAAATTACCAACGCTTACAAAAACGATGACATAGACCTAACCATTCTCCTCACACACATCGGCTTCGATTCAGATCTAGAACTAGCGAACTTGATGAAACCGGAGTGGGGAGTCGACATAATCATTGGCGGCCACTCGCACACAATCCTCGAGAAACCCGCGATAAGAAACGGAATCATAATAGTGCAGGCGGGAGTAGGGACAAACCAGATAGGAAGATTAGACATCGAGGTAGACGACGATACAAACAGCGTTGTAGATTATAAATGGCAGCTGATACCCATCGACGAAAATATAGCAGAACCTGACCGAGCGCTCTCAGACTACATTGAAAACTACCAAAAAGAGGTTGACCAGAAATATGAAGCCATAATATGCAAGCTTGCAGTCGAACACACTCACCCTAAAAGAGAGATAGAGACATCACTCGGAAACCTCATAGCCGACGCCTTCGCTGAGAACGCGGAATGCGATGTGATGTTTGTGGCAAGTGGATCTATTAGATCCGAGAAAATTGGGCCAATGGTAATGATGAAGGACATAATCACATGCTTCCCTTACGATGACGTTCTCACGAGGTATACGATCACAGGGGCTCAGCTAACAAATATGTTCAACCACATTATGAGAATCGAAAACAGAGACGGAGAAGGTGAATGCTACCAAGTAAACTCGAAAGCAAGAGCTGAATACAGCGACGGTGAGAAGAGACTTGTCTCACTGAAGATAGATGAGAAAGACGTTAACCCAGCTGGGACCTACACTATCTGCCTACAAGGATACCACGCTAAGAACTCCAAAACCTACTTAGGTATCTCGCAGGCTGAATTAACTGCAATCAGAACCAAGGTAGTCACTACATCCTCATTCGAGGTTCTCGTGGAGTTCCTCAAGAATAATCAAAACACTAAACGGAAAGTTGAAGGCAGAATAGTTTATTTAAAATGAGGACCTTGAGATCGCTTACTAGGATACCATAAGTAGGTTTTATCATTACTGACTTTCTCATTGATAGGGAACCACACACAGGTGATTAAGAGAACCGTTCAGAGATTGCGTCCATTATATCCCGCCACATATTCGGTTGCGCGCGAGAAGGGGTTAATGGCTGTGCGTCAATAAAAAGCTCAGTACACATTCAAGTCGAGTCGGAGGCGTCCTTCTTGCCACTTAGCTGGCTCTGCTCCTTCTTACCAGTCTGAAGGTTAGAGAGCCCGACGGGGGCTATCCCCGCCACGGGCATGTTGGCTGGTATCAGCATGATTGTGTTAGCCTGCTGCTGCTGACCTATCTCGTAGAGGATGTTCATCCACCTCAACGCCAGCCCCTCCTGACTCCCCTCATACATCTTCGCGGCCTCGATCATCTTCTGAGCCGACTGAAGCTCAGCGGTTGCCAGCGTCACCCTGGCCATCCTCTCACGCTCGGCCTGGGCCTGTCGACTCATAGCGTCCTGAAGCTCCCTCGGTATGATTACATCTTTCACCTCGACTGAATTGACCTTGATCCCCCAGGCCTCCGTTTTCTCGTCGATGATCTCCCGCATGCTCTGACCCACCTTATCCCGCTCAGCAAGAAGCTCATTCAGGTCGACTTTGCCGATAACCTCCCTCAAAGTGGTTTGAGCAGCCCATTGCGTAGCATCAGTATAGTTCTCTACGTTGAGAACAACCTTCTCCACGTCGATGGCTTTAGCATACATGACGGCGTCTACGTTCACTGGTACGTTGTCTGATGTCAGTGTCTGTTCAGTTCTGAAGCTGACTGTTTGTAGCCTCAATGAGACCTTTATTGGCGCTTTGTCTATGAAGGGTATTAGGTAAAATATGCCTGGGCCCTTCAGGCCAACGTATCTACCGAGGCGAAGTACTGGTATTCGTTCCCATTCGCTTATTACCTTGATGCCGCTGAGCAGAACCAGCAGCATAACGAGCACGATGATCGCCATAAGAACCTGCGTCGTCTCAAACCCCAGTATCGCCATTACTTCCACCACCTCTCCCCTGTTACTTTATACACGCGCGCACATAAATGGTGAGTCCCTCCCGCCTCACAACGATTACACTCACTCCAGCCTCGATCCTCCCCTCTACGCTCTCCGCACCCCAGGTCTCACCAGCTAGGCGAACCTCACCCCTCGGCGATAGACTCGTAGCAGCGATTCCCTTCGCACCAACAATGTAGTCGTAACCTGTCTTCACTCTCTCCCTCCTGATCTGCATAACTTTCCAAAGCAAGAAACTGAAGAAACCAAGGAAGACGATCATTGCAAACGCCAAGGTGTTTCTGATCCCGTAAGTCACCTCAGGCGCTATGAGCCACTGTGGGGAGGGGAAAAACAGCAACCCGCCAATGGCTATTAGGACTATGCCCCCGATGGCGAGTACGCCGATGTGAGTTTTTAACTCCGCGACTATCAGCGTGAAACCAATAACGAGTAGGAGGACTGTCAAAGGCTCCACTCCGATTATCTGAAGAGAGTAGAGGGACAGTATGATCATGATTAAACCCGCAATCTCTGCCCCTAGCCCAGGTGTGTGAAGCCCGGTGACGAGGAGAAGCACACCCAGTATGAGCATAATAGTCGAGGCGAGGGGATCAAAGAGGAACTGAAGGATGTATCCGCGGATACTCGGGTTATACCTCACAACCTCGGCTACCTCTACCCCGGAAAAATCGCGCTTGGCTGTGTAGTTATAGCCCTCAGCTTGGCTTGAGTCAACGAGCCTCCACTGAAATTCCCCACTCGACGATTCAACTTTTATCTGGCTCTTTGAGGATAGTTTAGTAAGCAGGCTAGGCAGGTCATCGGCCACGATCTCTATGACGTGGTACCTCAGAGCGTCCGTGGGTCCTAGGTTGAGGTTCTCGGTTACGAATCTCTCCGCGGCTGTAGTGTTCCTTCCACGATAGTATGAGTGGTTCACCATCAGAGCTTTGAGGGCGTTGATGTGCTTCGTGTCGTTCAGCAGGGTTCCAGTCGAGAGGACTGGTTGGGCGCTACCGATGCTTGTGCCAGAAGCCATCGCTGCTACATCCGACGATACGAGGATGTAGGTCCCCCCGCTCCAGGCTGTTGCTCCTATGGGATGAACAAATGTACAGACGGGGATCCTCGATCCCTCAATCGCCGTCATTATTCTCTGAACTGCGTTGGCCTCCCCGCCGGGGGTGTCTATCACAAATACGATTAGCCGCGCGTCGATGCCCGAGGCAAAAGTCAAGATGTCTAAAACCTCGATCCTGGTAGCCTCTGTTATCTCTCCGCTGATTTCAGCTAGAATCATCTTGTTAGTCTCAGATCGAATTGGCTGAACCGATAGACTAAAGAAGACGACGAAAACTAGGAGAAGCGCCCATCTGCGTCTCACACTAATCCCCAATAATTACTCACACCTGAGCTGAGATAAGGGATTCTGAATTTTCTCTGACTAAGACTTATCAAGTCACTATACACTGATTCCTCTAGGGATGGGCGAGCAATACAGGACTCTGGAGCACTACAAGGTGCGCCTGGCAGAGAAGGTGAAGAAGGGCGAAGTAGTATGTCCGAAATGCGGTAATAGGGTGCACTTCATTGTCAATGAGATAGGCCACGTTTTCTGCTCAAGTTGCCACACGAAGATACCTTTCATGAAACTCGATTAGGAAAGGTTTAAAGAGTTTCGCGTGTACGCGCGCGATGCTATGTGGTCGTCAACAGATGATGAGAATTAATTTTAAAAAACATATAGTTGACAATGTATAGCTTAGACTCAATACCAGTAGTTTCTCATCCAAAATTGATTTATGCTTCTGCTCTCTGAGATCCTGCAACTCTGGGTAGATGTGACAGAAGTATTCCAATAAAGAGTAATAGTAACTATGTTTCGTATTATACACAGATATTTGTGATAAATATTCCTGTAGACCTATTATCCCCATGTAAAGTAATGATCTTCTATACTTTATAGACACTATGAAATGAAACTCTCTTATTACGGTCTTACAGAGACATAAGTTTTATTAACTCGCCTCATTTCTCTGGTGGTCGAGGGGAGCTGGGCGCAAGCCTGGCTGAGAGGACGAAAGTCGTCGACCCTTTGAACCTGATCCGGGTAATACCGGCGAAGGGATGTGTCATGAGCGGTATAAAAACGAACACCAGGGAACTGGCCGAGATATCTGTAACCGTGGCACTTTCCGTTGTCCTGAATTACATCAAGATCTACCAACTTCCGTGGGGTGGCTCCATAACCCTGGGAAGTATGGTTCCGATCATGCTGCTTGCTTACAGGCGTGGGATCAAAGTCGGGATCATGGCCGGGATCGTCTTCGGTCTAGTCCAGATGGCGTTGGAGGGGTACATCTACTATCCACTCCAGATAATCCTCGACTACCCATTAGCCTTCGCGTGTCTAGGACTCGCTGGCCTATTCAAGAAGCAGCCCCTCGTAGGCGTCGTGGTCGCGTTGACCGGCCGATTCCTCTCACACTTCGTATCGGGCGTCGTATTCTTCGCTGAATACGCTCCGCCGGAGATGGGCCCATATGTCTACAGCGCCGTGTATAATGGCAGCTACATCCTGGGGGAGATGGTGATCAGCGGGATCATCATCTACCTGATCATTAAACGGATGCCACAGTTGTTGAACGCGTAGCCAAAATCCTATCTACTTTTTTTTCCTTTCCAAAGAGGTAATAGAATTGCGGCTGTTTCATCAGGGGTTTATTCTGCTGCCGATGTCAATTATGCCATTAATCCAGTAGAGATAACTATTAACAGCGGCTCGGAGGGCCGTGACGTCTTCGGCTTCCACCTTTAATATCAGCCCCCTTTCCGAGGCTTCAATTAACGCCTTGGAGCGGTCTGTGATATTAGACTCTAACTCGGGTCTTAATGATTTTACTATTATCTCGAGGACGCCGTGAGGCGCCTCTACTAGAATCTTCGCCTCGGCCTTGTATCGTCGAGGCTTCAAAAACAGTCGCCTTAGGGTGAGTCTAGGATTCCTGGACCCTAGTGGAGGCCTGACCCGTCTTCGTCGATGGTGTGAAGGCCCCGCCTGCGAATTTGTATCCGCATTTACTGCAGCTCCATATGCCAACGATGCTGCGCTTCACCCTCGGGCTGGCGCAGCTCGGGCACTTGTGGGGTTGATTCATCTGGAGCATTATGCGTGTCCAGCGCTTCTGTACGGCGGCTCCTCCGCGCGTCCTTAGCCTCAGACCGTACGTCTTCTTTTTCTTAGTCATTCTTAGTCGCCTATGGCCTTCGCCATTATCTCAGGCGCCTTCTCCTGCGCCATATTTATGCATTTCTTAATCTCGTCAAGCGTCAGGCCCTCAGATCCGCTCTTTTGCATCGTGCAGATGTGGCCATTCTCGTCGAATGTGATTGT
>MEZF01000098.1:8571-8741 GCA_001774245.1 Candidatus Bathyarchaeota archaeon RBG_13_52_12 | reverse complement strand
CCTGTCGACGACGCGGGCTAGCTCGATGCTGTATTCATTGGGTGGGCCGGGCTCCCACGCGGCGTTGGCGATGGGGGTGAACTCGGCATTTGTCATGAGGACACCCTCGTTAGGTGTGTCTTCGAAGGGTGTTCCCGTGCCAACCTTTACGCCGACCATGACGTGGGTCT
>MEZF01000098.1:5708-8443 GCA_001774245.1 Candidatus Bathyarchaeota archaeon RBG_13_52_12 | reverse complement strand
TTCTGCTTAAGGTGGCTGACTATGTTGCTTTTACTCATTGTTGACCCTCCTCTTTCTGAGGCTCCTCCTCAGGCTCCTCGGGCTGGTACTCCTTTTGTGGTTTGTCTTGTGGCTGGTCTATCCCATACTTCTTTTTCAGCGCTTCACGCTGAATCTCATATACCTTTTTGCAGCCCTCGATGGCTAGGTTGAGGGCTTTCTCCGCCTCATCAGTGGACAGTGTTCCGTCCATTTGTAGGAGGGTGACCTTGTTTAGTTTAGGCATGTAGGCGATGGGCATATCGCTCTGCCCCTTCTTGTCCTCGTAGTCGCCGAGATCGACGATGAGTTTATCTTCGATCTTACCCACGGCGCAGGATGCAACGAGATCCTTCATTGGTATACCCGCGTCGACGAGGGCGACCGCGGCTGCGTTTATACTCGCGCAGCGTGTCCCACCGTCGGCTTCAAGCACCTCGATGTAAACGTCGATGCTCGCGCGGGGGTAGCGTTCGAGGAAGACCGCTGGTTCAAGGGCAGACCGCATGACCATGCTGATCTCCTGGTCTCTCCTAGAGGGAGCGGGTGACCTGCGTGGGTCGACGCTGAAAGGCGCCATATGGTACCTGCAGCGGAGCACTGCCTCGTTTGGCCTCGCCTGGTGTTTGGGATGCATCTCACGGGGCCCAAAGACGCCGCAAAGTATCTTGTTTCTCCCCATCTCTATGTATGCGGAGCCGTCCGCGTTTGGGAGCACACCACTCTCAATTTTTAGCGTGCGAAGCTCGTCGAAAGCTCGGCCGTCGTTTCTCTTCCAGCTGGCGGCCTTTTCAGCCTTCTTAGACCTCGGTTTCCGGGCCGCCGTTTTCTTAGTTGTTGGTTTCTTACTCATCGTGATCTCTCCTTTATTTGTCTCAAATACTCCTGTACCCTGTTGGTGAGCCCGGAGGTATGAGCCTCTAGCTCAATCTTAGTGACTACTTTTACGACCATCTCTTCGCGTTCTCTATTTGGTCCGGAGACTAGGATGCAGCCATTCTGACCTATAACGACACGGCACCCCGTCTCCCTAATTATCATATTGATCATACTTCCCTTCTTACCAATGAGGCGAGGGATCTTCGACGGCGTAATGTGTATTATGAAGCCGTCGGTTACCCTTCCGAGACCAGGACCGAGGATGCTTAGCACAGGCGTTCTCCTCCTATCTAGGTCGACTATCTTCGCGACGAGCGTGTCGCCGATGTCGAGTACCCTCGTCATTACGTACTCTGTCCTGAATGGTCGATCGACGGCGTCGGGAATCCCCATCACAGCACTGGTTTGGGCGCCTATGTCGATCTTCCACTCACCGAGGTCGATGTCAACGACCTTTCCTATGACTACGTCGCCCACGAGTGGATTGTAGCCAGCGGATAGTGCGACTACTAAAACATTGTCTGGTGTATAGTTGACCAGACCGAGGCGTGTAGCGTATACCTGATCCTGGTTACGGTAAGTGTTCTCACCTGTCCTGATCCTCCCCTCATACACGACGTCACCTGGGAGAACCAGATCCCTGTCCTGGAAGTTCGCACTCATACTTGTTCAGCTTCACTTCAATATCTTTGATTGGAGGTTTCCCTGCGTTGCCTTACCGAGCTTGTCGAGTAGTTCCAACTGCATGGCCGCGGGTATCTCAACTACTGCTACCCAGCTCCCATCCTTCTGCCACTCGTCCCTCTTTATTTCTCCGTAGTTCTTCACAATACCATAGCACCTTGCGGCGTGGTCTGGCGGGATTTTGATGGCGAGTTGGACGTTCTCGCTGCTCATGGGTAGAACGGGTCTGAGTAGTTGGACTAACTCCTTAACCTGCTCTTCCGCCGTTTTGAAGGGATCGACGTTGAAATTGACCTCATTCATGGCGTTCTCTATGCGGGTGACTGGGTGAGGAAGCTTGGTTGCGGGGTCTACATAGGTTCGGGATATGATTGTGATAATCTGTCTGAGCTTCTGCTCAGTCATCTCTTTCCGCTGGGCTGATGTGAGGAGTAAAGTACCCTTCTCGAACATCAGTTTAGCGACCTCAATAGGGTCGCTTGTGCCGAATTCGGTTTTCAGTTTTGACTCTGACGCCTTTTCACCTTTGTTAGCGTCAGTGAAGATGGTGTCGATTAGAATGACGTTGGAGATGTCAATAGGCTCACCCTTCTTATAGGATAGTCCCTTATCTGGGTCGACGAGAATCTCGTACTTTTCTCCACCATGCTGGTACCTGACTAGGGTGTAGTTACTACTCATCCCTCTGGCCCTTCTACCTCATGTGCTTCAGCACTTCGGAGTCGGAGAGCCTTCGGAAAACCTTCGTATCAACCGGGACCACAGCTACTTTTACGTTCTCGGATTGCAGTGCTGCGTCTGACGCGGTCTTTACTGCTTCTATAGCGAGACTAATCGCGCCGTCCAAGGTTATGTCGTTCTTGTATTTATCCTCCAGGAGCTTGTTGGCTTCGTCACTCTTCCTACCAACCGCCGTGGCTTTATAGCCCCTGTAACTGCCGCTTGGGTCCGTGGTCATGACCCTACTGCCCTCGGCGTCTACACCCGCTATAATGGTGCTCACACCGAAAGGTCGTACGCCGGCGTGTTGCGTGTATATCTGAGCGATGTCACCCATGCGCCTAGCGAGCACCTCAACATCAACGGGCTCATCATACAGTAATCTGTTGCTCTGTGAGTACACCCGTGCTTGACTGATCAAGACTCTTGCATCG
>MEZF01000098.1:5366-5689 GCA_001774245.1 Candidatus Bathyarchaeota archaeon RBG_13_52_12 | reverse complement strand
CCATGCAGACGTGCTCATCTAGCTGGAATATCTTACGGAAATAGTCTCCGTCTTCCAACACGCTCTCGGGGGATTCGTTAGCCGCAAGGGCTACCCCAAGAGGTGACGAGACGCCTATGATGGGCGCGCCTCTCTTCACCAGCTCCAGGGCGTATTCGACCTGGTAGAGTCTTCCCTCTGGTGAAAAGATCGTAATGGCGCGGTCGTAGGCTCGGGGCATGAACAAGGCGCTGGTTCTCCTCGACTCTCCTTCTCTCGATCGCCCAATCTAATCTAATCTACCTTAAAAAGGGTTTGCCGGTAACGATGAATGACACAAATAT
>MEZF01000098.1:4064-5305 GCA_001774245.1 Candidatus Bathyarchaeota archaeon RBG_13_52_12 | reverse complement strand
TGATTGGTACGGATAATGCAAAGACGAGTGTTGAGGCAATGAACACGGGGAAGATCCCCCATGTGTTCGCGATGAAGGCCGCGACAATCGGTGCTACCGCGCCCATTATGCTGCCGGGAAGGAAGTATAGTGCGAAACCGAGTCCCCTCTGCCTTTGAGGTGATAGCTTGGCGGTTAGGCTCGAGCTGCTAGCCATACTCAGTAGGTTAAAGAAACCATATCCGAGGAAGAATGCCGTGAAAAAAATTGCTCCAGGAAGGAGGAAGGCAAGAGCATATGATATAGTGCAGATGGAGATGTTTAGAGTGGTCCACTTCTTCTCACCCACCTTATCAGCGAAAAAACCTCCGAGGGGCGCTGCCACGATACCCATTAGGCTGCTCGCGCCGTAGACGAGACTAGCATTTCCAAGGCTCCAACCTTGGCTTTGAACGAGGTAGAGACTGAAAAAAGCAGCCGTCATGCTTGCGCCCATCCCCCTCATCGCGTTGAATACTATAAACCATAACATGCTGCCGCTAACCACGCTCTTCGTCTCGCCCGGTATAGTGTCGTCTTTCGTTTCTGGTTTAGGCTGCTCAACGGGGTCGGCCTTGACCCTGAGGACCAAGATGAGCCCAATGATTAAGGGTATAAACCAGAATAGGTAGACCTGTCTCCATTGAAAAGCGAAGAATCCCATGAGGAGACTAATGCTCATTGGGCCAATCGCCATTCCGAAGGTACCGCCAGCACCAAGCATACCGAGTGCCTTAGAGCGGTCACTTGGCTTGAACATCTTAGTAACATAGCTGTAGCTGGGTGGGTGGTAGAAGGTCGTGTTTAGGTACAGCAAACTTACCGCAGCGATGAGCATCCAGGGGTTCTGTGTGAAGCCAGCGACGAGACTCCCCGAACAGCTCAGTATCATGCTGAATATTATCATCCTTTTTGTCCCGAACTTATCCGCGAACATGCCGGCGGGGATTGAGAGGATCGTCTGGCAGAGCGGCGGTATTGCAGCAATTAGACCCAGCTCATAGTAGCCGAGGTTGAACTCCTGCTTTAGCACCGGGAAAAGAGATGTATGGATGTTCTGGAAAGTATGCGTCAGTGTATGGGTGAAGACCATGACGAACAGGCCATAGGTCACGATCGAAGAGAACTGCTTTAGGTCAATTTTCTCCATAATATCCCATCGTTTGGATGCAGTCAATCAGCCTTGTTCCGAATTTAAACCCACCGAGTCAGCTAAGACTTAA
>MEZF01000098.1:1801-3600 GCA_001774245.1 Candidatus Bathyarchaeota archaeon RBG_13_52_12 | reverse complement strand
CGAGGTTTCCCTTCGTCGACCAGGAGGACTGGGGAGATGGTTACATCACAATCGTGAACGACGAAGTGCAGCGTCGCGGCATCGAGACCGGCACCGAGATAATCTACCCTAGTATTGTCATAACCCTCGCGAGTGGGGGAATACAGGAGATAGGAGAGGTCGCGGATGAGGAAGGAGTGAACGTCTCAAACGTCCCAAGGTGGAGGCTGTTCAGCGACTCAGCCGGTAAGGGAAGATTCGTTAAAAAGTTCTTCCTATACATCCCCGAAGGCATCGAGGAAAAAGCCGTGAAGCTCCTCGAAAACAACAGCATAGAGTACAGTGGAGTTCGAACATACGCGGTGAAGAACGGGAACCTCGTCATAACGCCGATAAAGAGCAACGACGGGCCTCACGACCACCGTTAACCTCTTTATCTGAAGGCTGTGAAGGGGAATAACCCCGCGGAAGCCCATGCGAAAAGCAGAGTGTTGAGCACGATTCCAGCCCAGATTCTCCCCGTATATCTATACAGCCACCATGAAATGAATGTGGAGATCAGTAGCAAGGGCACTATTACCCAGATGAACTCGATGAAGAAGCCAATGTAGGAGGGTAGTAGCCGGTAATTCGCTGCAAACATTGGCAGATACTGCACAGTTAGGACTGCGAGGTAGGGGGCTAGTTTGAGCATGATCGTCCTCATCAGGCTTCCCGCTGCCGTCCCCGCCATCTGCCTCTCCCTGTAGACGTGCAAGAATAGCCCCTCCACAGCGAAGTAGATCAAGTAGAATGGTGTGAAAAATGGGAGGATCTGGGCGCGGCTAGCTATCAAGGGTGGGAAGATAGGTACTATGAACCTGAGCTTCTCGCCAAATAGAGCAACTGAGGCACAAGCTGAGGCGTATAGTATCATAGCGATGATGGTTCCGAGAGCCACGTCCCTCACCCTAAGCGACCCGGTGAGGTGCCCCCTAATTTCCATTTTATCACCGAATTGCCTCATAGCAATAATTGCTAGTATAATGAGCCCCGCGACACCCGTCATGAGGAACCACCAAGCCATCGATGCCCCGAAAATAAGGGGTGGAAACGGTATCATGACCCCAAGGAGCATTGTTGGGAGGAATAACAGTAAACCCAACAGGCTCCACAGGAGGAGGACTCGCCTCTCCCTAAGGAACCTATGCCTCACCTGCATAGCTTCACCTACGCTACCGGGAAGGAGGTGATTGAGAACCTTGGAGAGAGGCACGACCAAAGCCACGAACGACGTTAAGGATATCAGCATGAGCCCCTCCCTGAACAAATAGGTCTGCGTTTTCACAGTCAGTGGGTACGATACTTCGGGGTGCAAAGCTGAGTTCGCCCACTCAACAATCTCATGGACCGCCGCGGGGTCGATAGGCTCAAGCAGGTGGATGGTCTCAAGCACCACCAGCTTTCTCGCGGTGCCATCCCCGAACTCCCCATACACAGCTCCGGGTGCAATCGAGTTCAAGGAACCGAAAACGGGCCTCAGATAGGCATCCAGGCTCCCTAGATCAAAGAGTACATCATTCTTCCCAACTATGAAGAGCAGGTTTCTAGGTTGTGTCTTATTCATCGGCTCATATGCATCGTCACCCAGCCCACCGCCGATTAGGATCGTCGCCGCTATTGCCAAATTTGATGAAACCACGGCCCTCACCGAGCCGGCTCCCATGCTGTGCCCACCTACTCCAATTCGGCTGAAATCCACATATGGGAGTGATTTCAGGTAGGTCAAGGCGGATCCGAGGCCGAGAGTTGGGTCAGACACTCCGAGCCCCGAATCTGAT
>MEZF01000098.1:565-1760 GCA_001774245.1 Candidatus Bathyarchaeota archaeon RBG_13_52_12 | reverse complement strand
GTTTCTCGCGAGCTCCAGCGCGACGCCGCCGAGGACCTCCTTCGAGTTGCTAACACCATGGGCTAGGGCGAAAGCCGGGACCTTTCCAGTCAGGATCTTAGGCGTGTATAATACCCCGCTGATATCATATCCGGGTCCATCGATGGTAACGGTCTGAACTGATACGCCTCCGAAGTCGTTGCCGAACTGGGATGCGTAAAAGGCTGAGCCAGAGAAGATGGCTAGGACGATTATCAGAGTGAGGTACCTGCGCTGGATCATTGTATATTTTGAAGAGGGTTTCTTCGGCGTTAAAAAAGGGTTGGCTAAGCTTCGTAAACGGTCTTCCCGCCGAGGATGGTCCGATGGACGCGAGTGCCCTTTATGTCGTCCTCGGGGCAGGTGAGGATGTCTCGGTCTATGATGATCATGTCCGCGAGCTTCCCTGGCTCTAGGCTCCCCTTGATGTTTTCTTCGAAGCTTAGGTATGCACCGTTTACGGTGTACATGCGGATGGCTTCCTCGCGGGTTACGCGCTGTGTGGCCCCCATCACAGTCTTCTTGAGCTCTGTCTTCCTTGCGACAGCCGCCCAGAGGCAGGGGAACGGCGGGTATGGTGTGACGGGTGAGTCGGTACCAGCAGCCACCATTATTCCTTCGTCTATCCAAGCCCTGTGGGGCTTGAGCCAAGCACCCCGCTTGATACCGACGTTCTCGACATAGCTGTCGCCGAGGTAGTATAGGAAGTCGGGCTGGCTCGCCACTAGGATGCCGTACTTCTTGCAGTCCTCAAAGTTCTCCTCGCTGGGCTGGTAGGCGTGAATGAGGTAGAAGCGGCGCCCCTTGATGGGCTTGATCTTGTCGGTCTTCTTGAATGCGTCTATGACGATGTCCATCGCCTTACCTCCGCAGCAGTGGATGCCTGAGAGAATCCCCCTCTTGTTGGCGGCGTCTACTAGATGCTGTAGCTTAGTCTCGGGGACCGTGAGGAGCCCGCATCGAGTGTCGTTCTCGTATGGTTCCCTTAGGAGAGCAGTTTTCCCACCTATGCCTCCGTCAATGAGGATCTTCAGTCCTTGGAAGCGAAGCATGTCGTTGCCATACCCCGATATCATTGGGAAATGCTCGATGCGTTGTATGCTCTTCTCCTCCGGCTCATTGCTATCGATTGCTCGGAGCATGTAGTTGACTCGGACGTTGAGCAGTCCTCTCTCCA
>MEZF01000098.1:314-495 GCA_001774245.1 Candidatus Bathyarchaeota archaeon RBG_13_52_12 | reverse complement strand
GTTGAAGGCGTCGCTGGCTGCCTTGATCTGCAGGACCTTGTCCTCAATCGTTGCCGGGGGGATTAGGCTCAAGCAGAGGCCCATCGCGGGCATCTCCTCTAGCATACCTGTCGGCTCCCCGTTCTCGTCGCGGACTATTCTCCCGCCGACGGGGTCTTTCGTCTTCTCTGTTATGTTAGCG
>MEZF01000098.1:0-103 GCA_001774245.1 Candidatus Bathyarchaeota archaeon RBG_13_52_12 | reverse complement strand
TCTTCATAGGCGGCGTTCTACAGTTGATTACTTGGAGAGTCGCCCCGGTGCTGAGCATGTGAAGGTGGCTGTCATAGAGACCCGGGAGCACGGTCTTTCCCTC
>MEZF01000097.1:5558-6584 GCA_001774245.1 Candidatus Bathyarchaeota archaeon RBG_13_52_12 | reverse complement strand
CTTCATTAGAGCCAGGGCCAAGTCGAGTTAACTAAAACATCATTCGAGGACTAGCCTATCGAAGAATATGATTATGACTTGGTCACTTCAGCAACAACCTTCCATTGGGTGGCGCGCGCGAAGCTGAAAGGATGACTTAATTAATGTTCAAGGAAGAAGAGAGGTTCGCGTGTACACTTAATTTTCCATAATATGCTGTTCAAAAGGCAAAATCTAATGCTTGGACCCATAGGAATGTTATCCAATACACGGACATGGTGTATCCGATTCTTGAGAATATATAAACATGTGAAAGGTTTATCTTCAAGGATTTTTATGAATTAAATGCTAAAGGAATTCCATACTCCCTTAGCCTCCGTAGTAGGGGCCGAAGGGCCCCGAATCTTCCCCTTCATGCTGTATTGTTAACTTGCACACTTTGATTTATGAGCGTAGGGGAAGATGGGTGTTTTTGGTCGACAAGAGGAAAAACAAATACTGATAGAGTAATTTAAGACGGATACCGCCTCAATTAGTAATAAAAATAGACCTGAACCCATTTAGGTTCAAGTCCTGTGAGACTCACTCACCCCCACGCGCGTTCGTCTTTTACTGTGGACGCGAAACGAAGCGCTTAGCGCCGCCTAGATCTGAAAAATCAATTCTTCTTGAAGCGCGGCTCGAGGGACTTGAGGACCTGGGGGAGTGTCGTATACTCCATCGCCGCGGGGCCGAGGCGGGCGGGCTCGAACTCGCCCATCCTACGTAGGAACTGGCTCATCTGGATAGCCTCCTGGCGGGCGCCATCGAAGGCGACGTCCTCAAAGAAGTCGACCACTAGGGGGTTGCCCTCGTCGTCCGCTGCGAGTTTGCCGTTGCTTATCTGAACTCCGAGGCAGACGATCCTGGGCGGCCGGTCGAAAACAGTACACATACTGTTCTTGAGGCCGACTGGCATGAATGGGCCCCAGTGGCTCCCGCGCATCCAGCCTGCAACGAGGTAGGTATGCTGGAAGGGGGCGATGATCTCGCCGACGCTGGGGAAGC
>MEZF01000097.1:5389-5516 GCA_001774245.1 Candidatus Bathyarchaeota archaeon RBG_13_52_12 | reverse complement strand
CGTATGTGCCGGCGATGAGGCTGAGCTTCGTTGTGCTTGTCGAGGAGACTATCTCGCTGTCGCTGGTACGCCAGACCCTGCTCACCATGTAGCGGCTAGTGGCTCCGATTAGAGCGATGAGCTGGTA
>MEZF01000097.1:4050-5067 GCA_001774245.1 Candidatus Bathyarchaeota archaeon RBG_13_52_12 | reverse complement strand
CTATATCGGCTTTAATCAATGATACCGTAGTCTTGACCATCTGGTATTACCTTAACATATAAGATAGTCCGAGGTTATTGAACAAATGGTTTCTGGGGGTTCATAGGCTCGGTCTGCTCATGCGCGCGTATTAGGAGCATAGCCTCATTGCAGACAATCTTTCTCAATCTTAATAGTGTGGCTCTTCTGCTACTTCGAGGTCGAGGACTGAGCATGGTGGGACGCCGTCTCGTAGATATCCGTCTGCAGGCGCTGGAAAGCCCACATGAGGGAGCGGATGCAAGTGGATACAAGCGACAGCCTAGTCCTAGGGCCTCAGAGGAGTCTTCCACATCGAAAAATAGGCTCAGGGCTGCCCGAGGAGCCTATAGAACTCGGAGATGGCTCCCCTCACCGCCTTCTCATCCAGCTTACCTAGAGGACTGTCGGTCTCGAAGATCCTACTCGGTATCCTGAGCTCCTCATGCTTGAAGCCTTCCCGAGCCTTGAACCGATTCTTCTCACGGAGGATCTCCATTCCCACCCTATCCAAGTCATCGAGCTGGAGCCTGTGCCCGGCTATCTTGAGGGTCTTAACTACCGTTTCCTTGTCGTAGATGCCACGGGCGAAGAAGCAGACGACTAGACTGCTGAGAACCTGACGCCACGCTTCCTCCATGAAGAGCTTCATGACAGCCACCCTAATGTCTGGCATCCCCTCCTTGAGGGCCGCCTGGTCTATACTATAACCGGCACCGTCGAGGTGGCTGTGTCTGGCACCGGTGAGGTACCCGACGTGGGCGATTGGACCCGTGTGGTACCCAGGCATCTCATTTCCGCCGAAAGCGAGTGCGAAGTCGATGCCTCCATACTTGGCTGAGGCGCAGTCGACGCCGCAGGCAAGAGCCCTATAGAACTCGTTGGGCTGTTTAACAATATGCTCCACAGCCTTGATGTATGTAGCAACATCTCCCCAACCTAGCGTGAGTCCAAGCGTCTCCTTCTCAGTTATCAGTTCTTTCTCCTGTGCTTCCGTCG
>MEZF01000097.1:3725-3936 GCA_001774245.1 Candidatus Bathyarchaeota archaeon RBG_13_52_12 | reverse complement strand
AGATCAACTCGTAGTCATAGGGAATCATGGTGGTCTTGTAGAAGTGCGGCTCGTTGGCATATGGTTCGCGAAGAGCGGCGATGTGGATGCAGGCGACGGGGCAGTGGGCGCAGGCGACGCGGCGGCCTAGGTATCCTTCGGCAAGCGCTTCACCAGATATCCTCTCAGCCTCAGGCGATGATGTGGTCTTCAGATTCATCGTGGGGAGCCC
>MEZF01000097.1:3077-3630 GCA_001774245.1 Candidatus Bathyarchaeota archaeon RBG_13_52_12 | reverse complement strand
CGTACGCGGAACGGTATGCACTTCGATCCGTGACTTCGATTCCATGGTTACCCGAGACAGTGACCGCCTTAAGCTTCTTACTGCCGAAGACCGCTCCTAGGCCGAGGCGCCCGAAGTGGCGGTACGTCTCGGTGATGACGGAGGCATACCTTACGAGGTGCTCGCCTGCGCCGCCGATCCTCATTATGGTTCTGGTTCCAGCGCCGCCCTCCAGCTCCCTTATGATGCGACCGACGGTCACACTATTTGCGATTCCCCATATGCCGGAGGCGTCCCTGAACTGGACGCTCTCATCCGCAATAGAGAGGTAGATTGGGGTCTCACTGGTGCCCTTGATGACTATAGCCCCATAGCCAGCAGAGCGGATGGCGACAGCGCTCCGGCCTCCCGCGTGGCTCTCGCCTAGGTTCCCAGTAAGAGGCGACTTGAACATGGCGATAGTTTTTGAGGCCAAAGGATAGAGCCCCACCAGGGGGCCCACCGCAAATATGATTGGGTTTTCGGGTCCAAGCGGGTCTGCTCCCTCAGGACAGTTCTCCCTGAGAAGGTTGAT
>MEZF01000097.1:2417-2745 GCA_001774245.1 Candidatus Bathyarchaeota archaeon RBG_13_52_12 | reverse complement strand
ATCCCACGCACCTGTCGGCGTCCGTGACTGTAAGCCTAGACATATAGTTATACACATGGTGCTTACTATAAATACTTACAATCCTGGTAGACTCGGGTGGCGAAGCTAGGAGAAGCCTCTTTCATACACAGGATAGGAATAAATATATATTCGATCTTGTGCCGCGCATGCACAGAATGCGCATATTTTTTAATAAATAGTTTTAGAGGATCATGGTGCTATCGCGCGCGGTTAGCATCTGGGAAAGTGGCGATGGGTTATTAAAGCTTGGCTGTCGCCTGTCTTTAAAGAGTGTTACAGTGTGAATGTGAAAGATCCTATATGCGGA
>MEZF01000097.1:1950-2361 GCA_001774245.1 Candidatus Bathyarchaeota archaeon RBG_13_52_12 | reverse complement strand
TTACTTTGACAGCGAGTATTGCATGCGCAGTTTTATCGAAGATCCCAGAGTCGCTTATTTCTCCATGGAAATCGGCATAAAGAGTAATATACCGACCTACAGCGGCGGGTTAGGCGTTCTAGCGGGTGACGTAGTTAGATCAAGCGCGGATCTGAGAATTCCATTAGTTGCAGTCACTTTACTCTGTAAGGAGGGCCACCTGAGACAGAAGATTACGCCCGACGGAGTACAATTAGAATACCCAGAGAAGTGGGATCCTTCGAAGTTTATGAGATTGTTGCCAGCAACTGTGACCGTTAGAATCGGAGAGGATGATGTCAAGGTCGGAGCTTGGGTTTATCATCAAGAGAGCGTGACCGGCGGGGTCGTTCCGGTTCTGTTTCTCACGACTGACGTTGAAGGAAACATTAA
>MEZF01000097.1:1174-1298 GCA_001774245.1 Candidatus Bathyarchaeota archaeon RBG_13_52_12 | reverse complement strand
CGGCTGGGCAATTGGCCCGTTTCCTGATCAAAAGATCAATGATGGTGAAAGAAGAAAAAGAGAACTAGCTGATCTCTACAACAAGCTAGAATATCTCATTATCCCAAAATTCTACAAGGAACGA
>MEZF01000097.1:846-971 GCA_001774245.1 Candidatus Bathyarchaeota archaeon RBG_13_52_12 | reverse complement strand
TCTTCTATCTTTTCTAAAATTCAACTCTCATTTCTAATAGTTTATCCATTTTATTATGGTGGATTAATGCAAAAACCCACTTATTCTCATAAACAAATATTCACTTATGTGAATAATTGTAAAAC
>MEZF01000097.1:495-680 GCA_001774245.1 Candidatus Bathyarchaeota archaeon RBG_13_52_12 | reverse complement strand
GTGTACGCGATACAAGTTAAGTGTATTAATCGAGGCGTGCGCGGAGGACAGTTGACACCCTGATTTCTAAAAGAATCTAAGCGAGAAAAGGGGAAAGAAAAACAATGATAAACAATGTTACTAGCCCAGAGGAACGTCGACTGATGATACTAAGGGGAATAAATCAAGACTATACAAGCATAGAA
>MEZF01000097.1:0-455 GCA_001774245.1 Candidatus Bathyarchaeota archaeon RBG_13_52_12 | reverse complement strand
ACGACCTCAGAACAATGAAGTACAATAAGGATCCGGAGCTCAAACAGGCCTACTTAGACCAAGAAACACGCGCTAACGCAAGTAAACAGTCCAAAATAAATCTGAGAGATGTAAAATTCCACAACATGACAGGGATGACGTTCCAGGAGAAAAACTTCGAGAACATGATCAACTATTACAAGGCGGAGCTACAAGTGATATACAAGTCACAGGACGAGCGCGTCGCCATCTCAAGTCTATCTAAAAATGTTCGTAAAACATTGAAGCATAACGATATCACCGCAGGGCACGGGAGCAGGGAAAAACTCTCAGGCAAGGCACGCGACTACTTGCTACTCAATAATTAGGTGATAAAAGGATAAACTACGAACAAGTGAAGCATATCTCCTACAACAAGCGCGCGCGGGGAGGAGACGTCATACTCAGCTAAACGAAAGTTTAAATTTTCTTTTACA
>MEZF01000096.1:11792-12295 GCA_001774245.1 Candidatus Bathyarchaeota archaeon RBG_13_52_12 | reverse complement strand
GCGGCTCAAGGAGAAGGGTGCGCAGGGCATCATACTTGGCTGCACTGAGATACCCCTCCTCATCAAGCAGGAGCACACTAATATACCCGTGTTCGACACGACTTCGATCCACGCCGAGGCAGCGCTCTTGCACGCCCTTAAGATCTAATCAATTAACTGCATCAACTCAGTGAGACCGTCGATAATATAGTCAGGATGTAAGATTGAGAGTCTCTCTCTGTCATGGGTGCCTGTGGTAACACCGACCGTGTGGACCCCCGCCCGTACCCCCGCCTCCAAGCCGATTGTAGTGTCCTCGATAAATACCGCCTCGCGTGGCTCCACGCCAAGGCGATTAAGGGTCAGGTTGATGATGTCGGGAGCTGGCTTTGGGGAGTCGACATCAGTTATCCCCAGGACAAGGTCGAAGTAGTGGAGCAATCCGAGTTTACTAAGAAGACTTGAGGCGACATCTGACCGCTTAGTCGTGGCGATGCTCTGCATATAGTCCGCATCCTTAAAGA
>MEZF01000096.1:3834-11627 GCA_001774245.1 Candidatus Bathyarchaeota archaeon RBG_13_52_12 | reverse complement strand
TTCAGGAGTCGAACGGGACAAGCCCGATTAGCCCCTGGGAGTTCATCTACATTGCTCCTGATGAGCTCCACCAGATTAGGAACACCGGGCAGAAGGTTCTCAAGTTCCTCTCCGTAGAGCCGGTAATAAGTGAAGAGAAAAAGCCATAAAGTTTTAGCGGCTTCTTGTGGTTTCCGCGTGGAAGACCTCCTTAGAGGCTCTTCTTGGCTTCGGATCGAGCACGCCCGTGAAACGGCCTCCATCACTCAAAGGACCGTTAAAACGACCTAGATCTTGGATCGAATTGTACATAAAATTTCTAATTACACGAGATAAACGATAAAAAAAGTGACCTTATGGGTCTATTGAGCCGGCTTCGCGTCAACTTTCTGCTGCAGGCTCTTCGCTTGAGCGTTGGCTTTTGCGATTATCTCCGCTGCAGTATCGGGGGTAACGTAGCCGGCATCTATTGCAACCATCTTTGCACTCTTGAGGGCCATGGCTATTAGAGTCGGCACTGTAGTAGGGGTGGCGTACTCGCCTTTTAGTGCGACCTGGAACGCCCCACCCGCCGCCTCCATGAGCTGCTTTCTATAGCTCGGGACGTCGAGCACCAGCGCGTTACCTGGGATGATCATCCCCCTCTCGTAAACGGCCTTAAGACTGAGCCCACTTTGGGCTGCCTTTATACCTAACCTCTGGAGGAGGTCCGCCATGTCAGCTGTGATCTCGTCGCCCTTATCAGCGACAACGGTGTCGCCGACGACCCAGATGTTCCCCGACTCGATACGGGTCTTAACGCCGAGGCCGCCGAACTTGCTGATCATGGGCCCTGGGCTTATGCCGGTGTTGCCTGCGGGGATGGTGAGCTGCTTAAGCGCCTTGTCACCGGCCTTGGCGAAGCTCTCGACTTTGCTCTTCTCGAGATTCATCGCCAGCTTGAAGGGGTTGCCGTTTGTGAATAGGAAGACGTTCTGCCCTTCCACCGCCTTTATGAACTCCTTCGTTGCCGGCTTCTCAGCTTTTTCCATGCTGATCCTCATCAGTGTGTTCTTGATGGTCTTAATCTCCAGCTGGCCCCTGAGGCTCTTGCGAAGATCCATAAGCATACCGCTCTGGACCTTAAAGAGGTCCGCTGCTGCGATGACGTCGTATTTCTTTAGTAGGTCGACTGTCTTCTCAACGACTGCTGCCTTCTGTTCAGTTACTTGCGACATTCATACCACCTCAGAAAAGCTTGACGGCCTCTCCCATCGTCGTCTTCAGGTAGATGCTCTTGATGTTACTGTAGCCCCGCTTCGTAGCGCCAACGAGGTTTGTGAGGATGGCCTCGATGTTCTGGGCGACTTGCTCATCGGTCATATTCTCCCGGCCCACCATACAGTGGCAGAACATCTTGTCCCTGGTCCTCAGTACGACGGCGCGGCGCTCGCGCTCGATAACGTTGTCGACTGGTGCTTGAGGTGGTACCGGGGTAGGCATCTTGCCGCGTGGACCCAGGATGGGGCCTGCAACGCGACCCACCGTGGGCATCAACGGCGCCTCGCTGATAAATATATCAAAGCCTTTGAGTCTCTTCTTAGCCGCCTTCTTGTCCTTCGCGAGCTCATTGAGTTCAGAAGGCTCAATGACTTCGTCAGCGCCACTCCTGCGGGCTCTAAGTGCGAGATCACCGCCTGCGAAGACGAGGACCTTCTGCCCACCTATCCCGTTTGGGAGCTGGACGCGCAGGTTGATCCTGTTCTCGGGGCGCTTCATGTCTAGCTCACGTAGGTTTATAGCGAGCTCGAAGGTCTGCTCAAAGCGACGCTTCTTGGAAGACTGCCTAGCCTTCGTAATCGCTTCGTTTATTTCCTTCCTCTGGAGAGACATGGCTAATCCTCCTTTAACTGGGCGTCGTAAGCCCCACTCTTTATGAGGTCTTGAACTTCCTTGGCGGGCTTGCCATCAACCGTAACGCCCATGCTGTGGCATGTGCCGAGGACCTCGCGAGCCGCCGCCTTTAGGCTGGCTGCGTAGAGGCCCGCCTTCTTCTTCTTAGCGACGCTTACGAGTTGGTCAAAGGCGAGGTCACCCACCTTCGCTGAGTGTGGGGTACCTGAGCCCTTCTGGATGCCGACCGCCTGCGTGAGCAGGGCGAAAGTGCTGAGCATCCCAACCTTGACGGAGAATGCCCTGGTGTCAGTGTCTATGAACACGTCCACCGGGACGGGGGTACCCTTGTACTCGCCGGTTTGTTTGTTGATCTCGGCGACGATCTGCATTATGTTGACGCCCATTGGGCCCAGAGCTGGGCCGATCGGCGGACCGCCTGTCGCCCCGCCTCCCGGGACGATGAAGTTGAACTTTTTCTCTACCAATTCTAGTTAGCTCCTTTAACCTCCCGGACATAGTCGGCATGGACGGTTATCGGCAAGCTAAACGCCGCCTCCAAGATCTCGATCGTGACTTCCTCCTTAGAGGTATCCACGCGTACCACTTTCGCCTGCATACCCTTGAAGGGCCCAGCTACGACGTCCACCAGGGTGCCCTCAGTCAAGCCTTCGATGGCTGGCTTCGTCTCAAGGTAATGCTCGACCTCTTGGGGCGAGACTGTCCCCTGGACGCGTTCCCTAGCGTATCGGACGCCTCGTATGAGCTCGTCGACCATGTGGGGGTTAACGCTCTCAATGATTATGTAGCCCTTCAGCTCTGACGGCGCGAGTATGGCGAGTACGGATATGTGCTCGATCTTCGCTTTGTCAGCGAGCATCTCAGCTACCGTCTTCTCCTGGCCGTTTGTGACCTTTACCGCGTAGAGCTGGGTCTGGGGCTTGTCTGGCACATCTGCCACGTCCGGTTGCACCGTAAGCGTAAGTGGATGGCTAATATTAATATTGCTAAATGGATAATGTCGGCTAACGATGCCAGAAGGGTGTTGTCTAGCTGACCGGTTGGAGTACAACAGCGACGAGGCGTATAATATACCCGATGGCGCCGAGGACACCGATGCCGAGGAGCACGATCTTGAGGCTTAGGCTGAAGGTCTTCCAGTCTGGCTTGTTGATTGTAACCAGTAGACGCTTGGCGCTCTCGATGAAGTCGTTAATGCCCATCGCTTACCGCCCACTCAGGGGTGCAGAGGCTTTAAATCCTTTACGAATCCTCCAACAACTTATCCGCGAACCAGTCTGCGTCGAAGGGCTGCAGGTCGTCGTAACCCTGCCCAACGCCAATGTAGATGACAGGTTTCCCGGTGAGGAAGCTCACGCTCAAGCTTGAGCCCCCTTTGGCGTCGGCGTCGACTTTCGTGAGGATGGTGGCGTCGAAACCGACCGTTTTGTTGAATGTTAAGGCTTGCTCCGTCGCGTCGTTGCCGATGAGGCTATCGAGGATCATTACGGTGAGATCGGGCTGGACAACGCGCTTGATCTTGGTTAGTTCATCCATCAGGTTGCGGTTGGTCTGCATCCTGCCAGCGGTATCAATGAGGACGACGTCGATCCCCCTCGCCTTGGCGTGCTGGATGGCGTCATAACCGACTGCCGCGGCATCGCTCCCGTACTGGTGTCTAATGACCTTGACGTCGAGGCGCCTAGCGTGCTCCTCGAGCTGCTCTATAGCACCAGCTCTGTAGGTGTCACCCGAGGCTAGGACGACACTGAAGCCATTTTTCTGAAGGAGTCTCGTTACCTTAGCGATGCTAGTGGTTTTCCCTGTGCCATTGATTCCAACGAACATTATCGAGTATGGGTGCCCCTGTCTCTTCGCTTCAGCGACAGCCTTTACGAGGTCCACGTCCCTGCCCGTCTGCATAACGGTCTCAATTGACTCCTTTAGGGCGTTCTTGACGAGGTTGGATTTACCCCCAAAGCGGCTCGACTCCTGCCCAATGAGGCGGCGCTTTAGCTCCTCACAGACTTTCTCGGCGACCTGGACGGAGACGTCGTTGCCTATGAGCTGCATCTGAAGGTCGCTGACGAGGGGCTCTAGGTCCTTCTCGGTGAGACCGGTCTTAGAAATCTTGTCAACTATGCCCTTGAGGCCCTGCTTGAGTTTATCGAACACGTGCGGCCTCACCCTGGAGCTTGGCTGAGAGCCTGTTTCCTGCTTCCTGATGGCTCTGCATCTGTGCTAGTACCTGGCCCAGTTGCTCCTCGACGGATGCGAGGGTTTTCTCCACCTCCTCGAGACGCTTGTTGACGTCATCGAGGGCTTTGGGGAGCTCCATCTCTATTGAGACATTAGCGCCCACACCGACTATGACCTTGTCGAGTGAACCCGTTTTGGCGTGGATAAAGGCGCCTCCCCCCACTGGTACGAGGAGCGGTGTATCAGGCTTGAGCTCCTTCATGTCGTTTATGCTCTGTTGGCTCAGACTTAGCTCTGCTTGGGCGCTTGTGAGTATCTGGAGCCTCTGCTGTAGGACCTGAGCGGTTCCCTCCATTAGCTGTAATTCGTATAGAATCCTGCGTAGCTGGTCCTCTTTACTCTGGGAGGCCAAGGCTTCTACCCTGCCTTCTCCTCGGGCTTGATCTCTTCTACGCTGAAGATGGTTATCTGGTTGCGTTTGGCGCGGTGGCGGCTACCCATCTCGGTGTAGACTTGCTCAACTGCGTGCTCCATCTTCGCCGCCCTGATCTCCTGGCTGAAGGTCATGGGTATGAAGAATTTCTGCTTGTTTACCTCGCCGGTGACTCGGAAGACCTTTGTCTCGCTCATTCCTTCTTCTCAACCCCAGTCTCTGGCTTGGCCTCAGCCTCTACCTTGAGATCTGTCTCGGCCAAGGTGATGGTGACTTTGCCCTCGTCGTCCTTCGTCATCTTGACCCTGATTTTATGGGGTGGGCTCTTTATGCCCCTAGCCCAGATGACCTCATTGACAGAGGTGTCGACGCTTACTTCCTTCGCCTTCATGTGACGAACGGCGAATGCCTTCAGGACCATGACAGCCCTCTCGCTGCGCCTATATCTTTGGGCTTGCCACGCCTCCTTCAGAGGGACTGTATAAATACGTTCCTGCTCAGACATGTTTCATCAGTCCTTGAGTTTCTTGGTGCGCCATGCTCGTACGCTCTTAGGGCTCCAGCGGACCTTGCCCTTTGTCCTGGCTATAATCCATGCAGGTACTGACTTGTTGGATTTGCCCGCCTTGATGAGGCGGAGCTTGTACGCGAGCGGCTTGTTCCTTGCCATCATTATACTCTCCTTATACTTATGTCCCTCTTCTTCTGCTGCCCCTCTATTTGGAGGAGTAGCCTCTTCAGCTGGTCGTCCGTAATTGGGAGGGGCACCCTTCCCGTTTGGGCGAGCTGGACGAGCTCGAGTTCGAGCTGCTGACCGAACTCTGGACGGACCATCTTTATATTTGTGAGTCTCTGCCGCGCTTCGGGCGTGAGGAGCTTTCGCATCAACGCCTGCTTCTGGGCTTCAGCTTCAGCGGTTGCTCGCTGCTGTTCGGCACCCTGTTGCTGTCGTGCCTGAAGTTCAGCTATGCGCTGGGCTTTGAGCCTCTCAAGCTCCTCGTCCTTTGACATCGGCGTCCCCGCCTAGTATGCTTTTAGCTCTGGCTTCTCCCTGTCCAGATCCTTCTTTATCTGGGTAGACATTGCGTCGAGGAGGCTGCGCCCCTTCTTACTGACGACGCGGCCGGATTTATCGACCTTGTCGACGAGGCCTGCCTTCTCGAGCTGCTGGAGTGAGGTGCGTATGATGCTACCGCCTGCCTTCCTGTGGTGGGCTGGAGCATTGCCTTTCCTCTTACGTCCGCCGTACTCCTTTCTGAGCCTCTGAACTCCAACGGGACCATTCATGTATAGCTTCCGCAGGAGAGAGGCGGTCCTGACGTACCACCAGTCGGGTATCTGAGGTACCCTCTCGACGTGGCTGCCCGTCTTCACGTGGGCTGCCCACTCAGGAGCTGTAACTTCCTTGATGTTCTCCTTGATGTAGCCGCTTAGTTTCCCTATGAGCACGTCTGCTGGTACGTCGTAAGCTGTCGTCATCTCGTTCCCTTTTCCCAGATGCTACTCTATCGTGCGGTGACAAGCATATATAGGTGTGCCTTTCCCCGCTTTTTAGCAACTGTTAACCACGCCCTCTAAATTTAAAGATTTAGTTAAGATAGGGATATAAAAAAACGAGCAATTATTTTTTATTATTACTGAAATTTTTGAAATAAATGAAGTTATGTGCACGTGAAGCTCCAAGACTGTAAAGACCTCCTGAACACTACTTTTCATAATCGGCAACCATTTTACCTCGGTAAACAAATCGATGAGTGAACCAAATGAAGGTCTCTATCAGCCTCGGGGGAAGTCTGCTCACCAGAAACATGGAAGCCGCCTCGTATCAGCGATACGCAAGTGTCATAAGGCGCCTCTGGGAAGCGGGCCACACTATCGTCGTTACCTGTGGTGGTGGGCGCCCCGCCCGCCAGTTCATCGCCATAGCTAAGGACTTGAACGGACCACGCGACCTTCAGGACAGCTTA
Source organism: Candidatus Bathyarchaeota archaeon RBG_13_52_12 (assembly GCA_001774245.1). Taxonomy (GTDB): domain Archaea; phylum Thermoproteota; class Bathyarchaeia; order TCS64; family TCS64; genus UBA8941. The sequence continues at coordinate 5,177 of MEZF01000096.1, read as the reverse complement.
GGAATCCTCGCAACTCATATCAACGCCCTGCTTCTAATAGCCGCCCTCGGTGACATCGCCGACCCACATATTCACCACCGCGCCACAGAGGTTAAGCGCCACCTCGGCGATAAAGTACTCGTCGGTGGAGGCCATAGACCTGGCAGCAGTACAGATTACCGCGCCGTCATCTTCGCTGCGACAATCGATGCCGACCTGATTATTAACGCCACAGACGTCCCCGGTGTCTATGATAAGAACCCCAAGACAAATAGTGATGCCAAGAAACTCGATAAGCTCACTTACGCGGAATTGGAGGTAATCATCAGGGCTAACGTCCGTCAAGCACCAGGGGGGTATGGACTCTTCGACCTCAAGGGCGTAAGGCTCGCCGCGAGGCTAGGTACTCCCATCGTCTTTGTTGATGGCACTGACCCCGATGAGATAATCCGGGCCGTCACTGGCACCCACCATGGTACCGTAGTCCGCCCCTAGAAAGCAACGTATATATGGTGTTATCTCTTATTGAGGGCGTCAAAGGTCGAGGAAAGATGAGTGGGAACGTACCCTTAGACAGGCTCCGCGCCCAGCGGATGCTGGAGCAATTGGAGAGTCTACAGGGACGCGGCACCGAGCTCGTCAGCGTTTATATACCACCGGGGAAGGCGGTCTCGGAGGCCATGAATGACCTCCGTAACGAGTGGGGCACAGCGGTAAACATCAAGTCCAAGACCACCCGGAAGAACGTTCAAGATGCCCTCAGCAAGGTTATGGAACGCCTCAAGCTCTTCAAGTTCATCCCACCCACTGGCCTTGCCATATTCGCTGGAAACATTGCGAGCAACCAGCTCGGCGTTGGCGATATGCAGACCTTCGTCATAGTCCCCCCTGAGCCCATCACCATTTACTACTACCGCTGCGAGCACCAGTTCATGCTGGAGCCCCTCTTCAATATGCTCAGCGCCAAGGACGTCTACGGCTTAGTCGTCATAGACTCCAAGGATGCTGCTTTCGGTTTCCTCAAGGGCAACCGAACCGAGATCATCAAGCAGTATACCAGCGGAGTCCAGGGTAAGACCAGGGCGGGAGGCCAATCGAGCCGCCGCTATGAGCGGCTCAGAGACATGCACCTCAACGAGTGGTACATTCGCCTAGGCAACTACTTCACCGAGCACTTCCGCAACCTCCCCGGCCTTAAGGGCATAATAGTTGGTGGCCCCGGCCCCACGAAGGAGGATTTCCTAAACGGCAGCTACCTCCATTACGAGCTCAAGGACAAGATACTAGCTCAAGTCGACACCGGCTATACTGGCCCTGAGGGCATCAAGGAGATGGTCAACCGTAGCCGGGAGCTCATGAAAGAC
>MEZF01000096.1:3657-3765 GCA_001774245.1 Candidatus Bathyarchaeota archaeon RBG_13_52_12 | reverse complement strand
GATTACCAACTATCAGACCTACTAGCCTCGCTTCTCCTTCAGGTAGTCGCCGATAAGCGGATCAACGTGGGCCCAGTCTCTGTCCTCTTTGAAGTCCTTCCTCTCCCC
>MEZF01000096.1:0-3604 GCA_001774245.1 Candidatus Bathyarchaeota archaeon RBG_13_52_12 | reverse complement strand
ATTTGGTGTGTATCATCTTCTTCCCTGGGTCAGCTGCCATTGTCTTCGCGGGGTCGATGAGGCAGTAGAGGGAGCCAAGCTCTGGCTCGCCCATCTCCACCATGATCTTCCCCAGTTCGCAGAGGTCTGTTTTCCCCTCGCGGCGCTCCCAGAACCCGTACTTTGGGAGTCCCTGATGACCCTTCTTGGTGCGGTCAGCGACGAACTCCCCGTACCTCTTAATGGAGTCGAGGATTAGCTGCTTCCCCCTCTCCCAGCCGAATTCCTCGACAAGGGTCTTCGAGTAGGCGAGGTGCAGGAGAGCGAGGCGAATAGTTACGATCTTGACCTCATTCTCAGCCTCTCTTAGCGGAACGGTCTTCTCGGGCAATCTGATCATGTTGAGACCGGTCCCCCTTGGCTAAAAATTGTTGGGGTCTAGGTAGAGGGTGTAGGTATCCACCACTCCTCTCCTCGCTCCGTAGTCACGTACTCCGGCCACCGCATGTCGATAGGCGCCTTGAAGCCCTTGGGCAGCAGCGGGGCAACCCACTTCGAGCCACCGATCCCGCCGCCCGTCCTCTCCTCGAACTCCTTTTTACATTTCGCAAGCTCCCCCGGCTCTGTGAGAAGGTCAACCAATGTAGCACCTATCACCTTCCCACCCGCGAAGATCATAGGATCTATCGTCGCCGGGTACCCAGCCATGGCGTTCGAAGCCCAATGCGGGTAGACGTAACCCGGTCTAGGCGATCTGAGAACAGCCTTCGCAGTGAACATCCGGACCGATGGTGAGTGCCAAGTGTAGTCGACATAATCGTCAGCGCCGAAGTGCATCTGCCAAGGTTCAAGGGTCAACCTCTGCTCCGCCTCGTAGTCCCTCGGGGTGATGAGCTTCTGGCACGTCTCAGTGAAAGGATCGTCCATAGGTTCCAGCCCAAGGTTCTTCTGGATCTCGCGCCCGAACCTCCTCGCCTTCTCCCCATACTTTGGTGGTCCCACTATCTCGTGATTGGCGTAGGTGATATCCGTCATTGTGTTATTGGGAAGCCCTACACGAGTCTTGGTCACCCACCTCGTAGTGAGCCTGCAGAACGCTATCTCTGCGACGTGCCTCGCGTTATTCTCCAGCACATCGTATATCTGCTGCGCCATCCCGAGGTTAGGGGTCCTCCACGCGTACTGTATCTGCCCTATCCTCGGCGGCAGGTTGTCAGATGTGCACTGCCCCGCCACCATAACGAACTCGTTCAGAGTCCAGTACGCGCTGTGGGGGAGCATCGCCTCCTTCGTGTACTTAGTCGTCGTGTACATGAGGCAGATGGCGTCGAGGGCAGCGGGACACCTCCCACCAGCGTGTCCTCCCACCTTCATCGGCCCCAAGGCCCTGAACCACTTCTCCGGCTCCAGGCACTCAAATGTGAAGACGACGTTCCAATAGGCCCCCATCTGTACCTCCTTGAGCGCCGTGTTAACCCCCGATGGGTGGTAGCAGATTGAGGCGTCGTGATCGTCGAAGTAGCCCCAGGCAGCGTGTACAGGCTTGGAACCACACACCTTCTCCGCGGGCTCACCGAACATTTTCAGTGTCCCTTTAAGACCGTGTTTAACCATCGCCTCCTTCGCCGCGAGGACACCGGCAAGGGCAGTCGCCCCAAGCGCGGAGTGTGGATCGGTGTGCCCAGCTGCCCACCTGTTGAGCCCATCTCTTGGCTCCTGATGGCTGACAGCCTTCTGCGATGTCCCAGGCACAGCGTCGTACTCAGCATAGGTCGCGAGGACCGGCTTCCCCTCACCATAAGTGGCAAGGAAGGCAGTGGGCATGCCCCCAGTGCCCCTCGTGACCTTGAATCCCTCCTCTTCGAGCAGCTTGCAGTAGGCCGCGGCTGACTTATATTCCCTCCAAGCTGGCTCAGCGTAGCCCCAGATCTTCTTGTCGAAGGCTGAGATCATCTTCTCGTTAGCGTCGACCCAGTCGATCGCAGTCCGCTTCTCCCTAGATACTTTGACCAAGGAACCCAATCCCCAGTTTCAGATCAACGGGGAAGGCAATTTATCATTTGCTTAAACAAATCAATAAAGTGAGCCCGAGTGCGCGCACGGGTCAGGACAACGTTAGGGTGATGCTCAGTCCCTCTACGCCCTCCACAGGAACCTCGCCAGCGCCCTCTTCGAGGTCGAAAGCATCGCATTTCATGGTCTCTGTGATATCCCTCAACCCGAGCTTGACATCTTCGAGTCTGTGCCCATTAACCGCGTAAACTGTTAGCTTCTTCACTGGCTTGTTGAGAGGGATGCCCAGCTTGTTCTTCTGCTTCCTTGTCTGGCTGATGACCGCCATTATCGCGTCGCCGATTCTCTCAGCTTCCTCATCCACCATCGAAGCATCGTACTCGGGCCACCTGCTTGTGTGGATGCTGTCATCCCCAGACTCGGCGTACATGGTGTTGTATATCTCCTCTGTCAGGTGTGGGATTACCGGGGCGAGGAGCTGGAGAGTCTTCTTAATGGTCTGGTGGAGAGTCTTCTGGGCCGCATATCTAGGTTCACCCTCACCATACAGCCTGTATTTGGCTGCCTCGAGGTAGTCGTCGCAGAGGATGTGCCAAGTGAAGTTCCTGGTTGCCTCGGTGGCGTTCATCCATTCGCAGTTCTCCATCGCTTCCGTCGAGGCCTTCACCGTCCTCTCGAGCTTGGATAGTATCCATCGGTCGATTAGCTGTGGCTCTACATTCGCCGTGTCGTTGTAGTCTTCCATTCTCATGGTGGAGAATCTGCAGACATTCCAGAGCTTCGTCATAAAGCGACGCCCGTATTCAACGTCCTCCCAGCGGAATGGGATATCAGTACCCGTGCTTCCACCGGAGGCTGCCCACTGGCGTGCCGCGTCAGCACCCTGTTTCCCGAAGACCTCGGGCGTATTGACGAAGTTCCCAAGGCTCTTGCTCATCTTCCTACCGTCGCCACCGAGTACCATCCCGTTAATGAGTACGGAGTTGTAAGCCGTCTCACCGAAGAGGGCAAGGTGCCTCACCATCAGGTAGTACGCCCACGTCCTGATGATGTCCTGCCCGCTCGGGTGGACACTAGCTGGGAACAGATTGTGCCAATCTTTCTTATCGGGCCACCCCGCATGAATAGCGCACGTCAAACTGCTGTCGAACCATGTGTCCATCACATCGTAGTCAGGGATGAACTCCGAGGACCCGCAATTAGCGCACTTGCCCCTTGGCTGTGTGACCTTCGTGTCTACTGGTAGCTCTTCTGGCTCGGCAAGGTGGATCTCCCCGCACTGCTTACAGTACCATACGGGTACCGGGGTAGCGAATACTCTCTGTCTGCTCAGTACCCAGTCCCAGTCGAGGCTCTTCGTCCAGTCGATGAGCCTGTACCTCATGAAGTCTGGGTACCAGATGATCTTCTTCGCCTGTTCTATGACCTGGTCACTGAAGGCGGTTGTGCGCATAAACCACTGCTTGGCGTTTACAACCTCAATGGGCGTGTCACAGCGCCAACATGTCCCAACCTCCTGCTCGAGAGGCTTCTCGTCGCGGATTAGACCCGCGGCGCGCAAGTCCTCGACGATGGACTTCCGCCCCTCAGCGATAGTCATTCCTATATATTT
>MEZF01000095.1:4172-5180 GCA_001774245.1 Candidatus Bathyarchaeota archaeon RBG_13_52_12 | reverse complement strand
CTGTGAAAAATAGTGTGGTTCTTTGTTATGCATGCAATAAATTACAGGGAACCGATTCGTGGGCTACTTTCCAGAAAAAGCAGGGAAAAGAAGAAGCTAATCCTATGAAAACTAGATTAAAGGATTTAACTCTGACTCAATTAAAATATTTAGCTAAAGAAAAGCACATCGCATTAAAAGGAAAAACCGAAGTTGGCTTACTGTATTCCAAAGTCACTCCTCCGTCTAAAACTCAATATGTTAATGCTTTGAGCACCAAAATTACTGAAAAAGAGATAGGCTCACTTCTAGAAAAAAAGCCAGTTAAGACAGTTAAAAAGAAAAAAAGGACTAAAAAGAAAAACGACTCAAGTTTATTCAGATATTAACTTAAATGTTGCGCTCACTTCCTCTTCCTCAGTATCTTCTTACATTCGTAATCTGAGACATACTCAAAGCCTGACTCTAGCAGGGTGGTGAACTCTATGATTGTTGAGGCGACTTTTACTGTATATTCATCAGAGTAATTCACTAGCCCTTTTGCTATGTGGAGATAATGCAGAGTGCTCCCGATGTGTCTATGTCCCATAAGATATTGAACATGAAAAATGTCTCTGCACTTGATATAGCTTGTAGTGCCGAACCAGTGTCTAAGATCATATAACCTGATTTTCAGCAGTTCAGTGTCTCTGAACTTGTTGTACGCTCTCCTTCTACTCACTCTCCACCCATTCATGATGGTTTTCGTTTGTGGGAAAAGATGTTCCTTTACTGCGGTGATATTCCAATTAGCTACAAACTCCCTCAACAGGTCTTTGATTTCAGCTTTGAGGGTGAGAGTCCTTTCAAGCCCCATCTTTGATGTCCTGACTGATAGGGTTCCGTGATCTAGGTCGATGTCTCTAAGTGTGATTTTGCTGATCTCATCAGGTCTGAGCCCATATTTACTCAAGTGGAAAATGGTTGCGTATCTCGGTGAGGCACTGGAGATAATCATGTTGATGCGTTCTTCAGTGGGTATCTGTACTG
>MEZF01000095.1:3691-3847 GCA_001774245.1 Candidatus Bathyarchaeota archaeon RBG_13_52_12 | reverse complement strand
ACGGGCTCAAAGGTACTCAGAATTAGCGCGTCGCATAGCGAGCAGAAACCGCGTCCACCTACCAAGGGAGATGAGACGCCGAGTCTGCCCCGGCTGCAAAGCGTACATGGGCTCAACTTCTAGTCGCACGAGGATAAGGCAAACACGTGAACCACA
>MEZF01000095.1:2925-3563 GCA_001774245.1 Candidatus Bathyarchaeota archaeon RBG_13_52_12 | reverse complement strand
GGAGGCGAGGGGCTGTGACGTCCTCTACGCCGAATTGTATACGATGAAGCTCTCCGCCACACTCTCAGCCTTATCCGAATTGATCGGGAAACCCGTCACACTCCTTCACCGAGGAGACCTCGAAGATAGGAGCAGCATAATAGTTGAAGAGGCAAATGCGAAGAGGGTTGGCATCCTGGTTGGCGGCGACTGCCTCAGCGCGACTACACACATAAGCCTCGTTCTCGAAGCCAAGCAGAAAGCCGTCGAGACGAGGATCATCCACGGCTCGAGTATATTCAGCGCCATCGCTGAGACGGGGCTCAGCATCTACAAATTTGGGAAGACCGTGACCATGCCATTTCCTGATAAGGGATCACCTGACACGGTCCTCAGAGGCATTGAGGAGAACCTATCATACGGGCTTCATACACTCGTTCTCCTCGACCTCGACAACGAGAAGAATACTTACATGGCTGCCCCATACGCGGTTCAGGGCCTGATAGACGCGGGTATGAGGCCCGACACTCTCGTCGTCGCGGTCGCGCGCCTCGGGAGGCCTGGCTCAATTATCAGGGCTGGGAAAGCCCAAGAGGTTGCATCCCTCGACCTCGGCGAACCCCCGCACAGCCTCGTCTTCCCTGGCTCGCTCCACTTCC
>MEZF01000095.1:2679-2822 GCA_001774245.1 Candidatus Bathyarchaeota archaeon RBG_13_52_12 | reverse complement strand
GGGGTGCAAGCGTGTCAGGGAAGAGATGAAGCTCAAGCATATACCTGCGCCGCTCACCGAGGCAAAGGTACTTGATCTACTCGACCATGTCGACCGCTACATCGCCGATGCAGAGTACTACAAAGCGGACAAGAAGCCCACCG
>MEZF01000095.1:2300-2474 GCA_001774245.1 Candidatus Bathyarchaeota archaeon RBG_13_52_12 | reverse complement strand
AACCGTCACACGCGCCAAGAAGCGTCCACCCGTCATACCGGAGGACCAACGCCGCGCCGTAGTAGAGTCACTTAAAGTCGTCGACGAAGCCATTCTCGGATACAAGGACATGGACCTGGACAAGGTGATGAAGACCATAAGGCCTGACATCGTAGCAGTTGGCCACGACCAGCA
>MEZF01000095.1:2150-2250 GCA_001774245.1 Candidatus Bathyarchaeota archaeon RBG_13_52_12 | reverse complement strand
TCCGCGTAGAGCAAGTAGGACGCTTTGGCCCCGAGGACCTCAACAGCAGCAGCAAGATTAAGAGAAGAATCGCCGAGGACTCAAGAAAGAAACCTTGACA
>MEZF01000095.1:1506-2116 GCA_001774245.1 Candidatus Bathyarchaeota archaeon RBG_13_52_12 | reverse complement strand
GATAGACCTGACTCACTATCTCCATCGTCGATAGGTCGTGTAGCGTTCTATCAGCGACAATGAGGGCGCCCTTGACCTCGTCATTAATCAATAGGGGGTAACATTTGCATGAGCCGAAGCTTCTCTCACCGTCCTTAAAACCATCCAGGATCGCGGATGGATATTTCTCCAGCCTCCTCCTCTTGTCAAAGTCCTCGGGTTTGATCCTTACATTCAGCGTCCCCGGGAAGGGGTCGATGCCTAATTTCTCCTTTATCTGAGCCCTATACCCCTCCCGGCTAATGTAATAGGCCCCCTCGAAGAGGCCTGAGACCACCGTGCCCTCAAATACGAAGACCTCAGAGCCCGCCCCCTCCAGGTGAGTTTTCAGCTCCTGGAGCACCTCATTGAGGGTCGACATCCCCCTCTCAGTAACTGTGATGAAGCTACCATCGGGGTCAATCCTGCGCTGTATGAGTCCCATTTCGTCGAGGAGCTGGAGGTGCCTCGACGCGGACTGCTGGGAACCACCGAGGGCGTGGCTCAGCTCGGTAGTCGAGACCTTGACGGGGGCCTTTCCACCGCCAAGGGTTAGGAGGCTATATAATGTGAACCACAGGTGAGGCTTAAT
>MEZF01000095.1:466-1426 GCA_001774245.1 Candidatus Bathyarchaeota archaeon RBG_13_52_12 | reverse complement strand
CGACCTTTCCCGACGCTGCGCGGATGACGATGCCCTTCTTCTTGAGGTCGGCCACAATCTCGTTCGCGGTCCACGCTCTGCGTGCACCCGCCCTTGAGAGTACCCTGCCGGCTCCGTGAGCGGTGGATGCGAAGCTTATCTCTTCACCCTTCTCGGTGCCCTTTAGGAGGTAGCTGGCGGTGCCCATTGTCCCGACTAGGAGGACTGGCTGCCCCACGCTCTTGTAGTCGGCGGGGAGGTCCTCCCTACCCGGACCAAAGGCGCGGCTCGCTCCCTTCCTGTGGACGACGGTCTTTCTCCTCCTACCATCGATGATGTGTTCCTCCCTCTTCGCCGTATTGTGAGTCATGCTGTAGACGAGCTCCATTCCCATCTCGGACGCCTTTCTGTGAAACGTCTGCTCGAAAGCCGTCCGCACCTGGTGGAGTATCATGTGGCGGTTGATGAACGCCCAATTAACCGCACACGCCATGGCGGAGTAATAGTCCTCGGACTCCCTGCTCTTTATGGGGGCGCAGGCTAGCTCCCTGTCGGGGAGCCTGATCCTGTATTTGCTGGTCGCCTGCTCCATGACTCGGATGTAGTCTGTAGCGATCTGATGGCCGTACCCTCGGCTCCCCGTGTGTATCCAACAGATGATCTGGTCCGGGTTTGTTATCCCGAAAACCTTCGCAGCGTCCCTATCGTAGACCTCGCTGACCCTAGCGACCTCGAGGAAGTGGTTCCCGGCGCCGAGTGTCCCTAGCTGTGTAGCACCTCGGCTCTTCGCCCTGCTTGAGACCATGTCGGGGTTAGCCTCCTTCATGCAGCCATTCTCCTCCATGTGAAGATGGTCCCCGTCCCACCCGTAGCCCTTCTCGATAGCCCACTCGACTCCGCCTGTTACGGCTTTGTCTAGCTCGATGTTGCTTAGCCGCATCTTGCTCCCGACACCAACTCCGCAGGGGACGAGGCTGAATA
>MEZF01000095.1:145-269 GCA_001774245.1 Candidatus Bathyarchaeota archaeon RBG_13_52_12 | reverse complement strand
AGTATCCCTGGTAACTGTGTGATGTTCATGCTTTGGGTGAGCGTCGCGTCTTCTCGCATGGCGGAAAAGAGCTGTTCGTCTGCGTAGATCCTCGCCGGAACCCGCATATTCGGGTCAGCTGACG
>MEZF01000095.1:0-129 GCA_001774245.1 Candidatus Bathyarchaeota archaeon RBG_13_52_12 | reverse complement strand
GCTGCACGAGGAGTTCATATTGGGGAAGATGCCTCGTGACAGGTTCGATGATTACGTCGAGTGGAGCGGGATGATCCACGCCTTAAGGGCCGCGGGGGAGGGTGAAGACTTTGACTATTATGCCGAGGA
>MEZF01000094.1:4318-7743 GCA_001774245.1 Candidatus Bathyarchaeota archaeon RBG_13_52_12 | reverse complement strand
TTATGATGATCGGTGACTATAGTTTGAATATTTATCCAGGGTTCAATTTCCTAGTTGAGGTCAAACCCTATCTGGGCGAAATCGTAAAGGACAGGATTTTCAGTCTAGTGAAAAAGACGGTTTACAATCTCCCAGATACAACACAGGAAGTTGTTCAGATTCCACATAGTATTAATGAAGCAAGCAGTGTTCTAACAAGTGGAAATCTTATTGTCAGATTAACAGACCATGACGTTGATCGTCTTGGAAATCGTATTGGTGCAGCTGTGAAGAGTGCCGCTAACAGGATTTTAATTGGTATCATTATTCTCTCAGGTATAATCCTTTATCTGTTCTTCAGGTGATTAGAATGAGTGAAAAGGAAATCATTGTTGGTGAACTCGTGCACTGGCAAAATCTTCTGGAATAGGCTCTTCAGACTGTAATCAGTGAGATTCACAATTAAGCTCACATTTCCTTCTCTGCACGAGCGCGTGCTGTAATAGAAGATGAAGGGTTTTAAGATCATTAAAATGATTAGCTACCTGCAAAGGGAAAATGTGCTTACTCTCAGCTCGCGCACGCCGAGGTGTATGAACCGTAATCGTCTGAGACAGGCTTCGCCATCGATTTAGTTAATCAAACCTCTCCTTTGCCTTTAAAATACTGGGCGAAATAATCAGATATTTTTCTCCCGTCTGGGAGATCAAGTACCTCGGCGTCCTCCGGTGTTACGGACTCATCGAGATTTCTGAGGAATACAGTTAGATCCTTCGGTGACTGTGCTTCCCACGTGTACTTCGATGTCTCGTATTGCATTCGGGTTTTTAACGACGCTTTAATTACTAACATCATCAAAAGACCAATTTTTGGCTGGTATTTATTCAGGTACGCCATAACCGTTTCAAGTGCAAAATACATCATTTCTTGTTCAAGCTTGTCAGAATCCAGCGTAAGCCTGTAAACTACTCTGTCCGTTTCATCGAGTTTCTTTTCAATCATGATGTCCTTTTGGAGAACCTTTAGGTGACCCGTAAGCGTAGAGCGCGAAAAACCAGTTAAGTCATACAACTCCGTAAATGTGTATGGTTTCTCCAACAGGAGGGTGATTATCTTCTCTCGGCTTCGCCCCCTTTCAACCTCTCGAGTCAAATTCCTAACCATTCAGTCACCCCAAACTTCGGTCTTTATCTTCATACTATAGTTCGTTTAAAGCTACTAAATATAGGTTTCAGCGCTCTTTATTCTAATTGACTCAGTGCGCGCGCATATTTCGAGAAATAAAAATCCTGTTCTTTAACATACAAAAGAGCCGAAAAGTCATTTAACACGGGGCAATGAACAATGTTCTCAGTACGATAAAGCGAATAATTTAGGGAATAGAGAGATAAACTTAAAAATTAATTGGTTTTTACTTAACTCGGGAAGACTACAAAAACAACAAACCATCACAGGCTGGCCAACCACTGACATAAACCAGCTGGGTGAGAGCTGGTTTGATGTCGAAGAAGCAACACTTGAGGAACTCCGCAGTTTTCTCGCACCCCTAGACCTTCACCCCGTAATGATGAATCTTTTCGCATAATCAGCCTCTCCTCTTCATTATGAACTAGCCTCCACCGTTGAGCTAACGTTCGCGATTCTACTTACCCCATCGTTTCCCGATGTCCCAAGCACTTGTTAAGCGCTCACCAAGCGTCCAGTAACCCTTATCAGACGTCGAATAAAGAATTGGTTTCACCCTACTTAAGTCAATTTTACCATCAACTAAAACATATTCATCGCAGTAAGTCGCAACCACCTCTCCCACGAATACGTCGTGATACGGGGTGTCAATGGTATCGATGAGCCTACACTCCATGTTGATAATGCATTCCTGAATCATGGGCGCATCATTTAAAGCCCCATAGTAAGAAACGAAGACTTTGGATTTATCGACTTCACTTCCCGAGTATATACCACAATAATCGGTCTTCTCCACCAAGCTTTCAGATGGGATATTAACGCTGAAACATTTGTTCTCTCTGATTCCAGCATTTGTGTAGTGTTCTTTATTCAAAGCAATCGATATACGATTCCTTCCAACGATACCCACCCAGGCGATGGCTAAGTAATTTGGTTTACCTCCCACTTTAGCCCCAACCAAAGTGGTTGGCAGAGGGTCAAGAGCGTTGACTGCGCCTATGTTAACCTTCATAACTTAACACCGAAGCTAGTAATCACCCCCTTCACGAAAATATAAACCCGCGCGCGCGATACGTCGAGGCCGAGGGATTAGAGTGGGAGACGCCTGACAGAAACCGCGTAGAGATTAGGGAGATGGGTCTCGAGAACCAGACTAGATACAAGACCGCATAGGTATGGAAGAGGAGAACCGAGATACTCAAAGAGTTAACCGAGTCATCCATATAATCTATTAAAACCAAAATTTTTCACGTGAGTGACGCCTAAGCACGCGCGGCTGTCACGTTAACCAACTAGGATCCCTGACGCCGAGGAGGTTGGCACGCCGCATGCCTCAGCCACACGGGTCAAGCCCCTATCTTCAGTCACCAAGGTTGCCCCAAGCCGAATCGCCGCGGTCAAGTAGCTCGAATCATAGTAGCTGATCCCGTGCCTGCCAGCGTTCTCCAGAACCTCAAGGCGCTCCCCGAGACTCAGCTGAGGCTCCACCCTCAACCTCAAAAGCATCTCATGAAAGACGGTGAGTAGAACATGAGCCTCATCCCTCGTCACCCTCTTAAACAGATGTATGTCCTTCCAGACCGCGTTCCCCAACTCATAAACCGCGATCCCCACGGTGGCGAACCTTGTGTCTCCACCCCCCTCGAAGGACCTCCCAGCCCTGACCACGAGCATGATGCTGTTCGCATCTAAGAGCAGGGTCCTCAACGCTCATCCCTGCTGCCCCGAATCAGCTCCACCAGGTGATCCTCAGGGACCCTCTGAAGAATCCTCGCGGCCTCCCCGAGGAGTCTACGGTACTCCTGATCCTCCAGCCTCCGAACCTCACTTTCAACCGCTAAATTAATCAGCTGATTAACGTTGACCCCGAATTTCCTCAGCTTCTCCTTATACTCCACGGGTATCTTAGCGGTGACCGTCGCCTGCGCACACATGGTATAGCCATACCAGTATTACCGAAATGGTGTTAATTAATATTACTCCTCCGCAAGTATTACCTACATCCGCGCGCATCCCATAATACCCCAGAGGGTAGAGGGTCGATAGGGCTCGACTGGAGGGGTGTCTACATAACAGCAACAGTAGCCGCAGCGATACTCCTTCTACTAACGCGCGCACTGTTCCTTTAATATTTGGAGCATTGATCCGATCAGCTCTATCCTATCGAAGAGAGAGCAGCCGCTACCCGGTGAGGTGCCTAATTGCTTGAGAAGCTCCTCTTTCTGTAACTTCCAGTAGCTGATTTCCTTCGTTTCAGGCAA
>MEZF01000094.1:4146-4288 GCA_001774245.1 Candidatus Bathyarchaeota archaeon RBG_13_52_12 | reverse complement strand
TAGATTTGGCCAACACTCAACTGTTTTATGGATTCTTGAGTCTTAAATCGTTGGCGCCCTATTTTGCTTAACAACTTGAACCCTAACCGGACACGCAATCCAACATCAGATTATACAGAGGTGTTTTTTCGACTATGATTTA
>MEZF01000094.1:2740-4007 GCA_001774245.1 Candidatus Bathyarchaeota archaeon RBG_13_52_12 | reverse complement strand
GAGTATGATGATCGACGGCGTCTTAAAACCTTTTGGCAATAAATACATAGTCACAAACAGAAAGTAATTATTACAACATACACGCTGACTAGACTTGATAAAACACTAATGTCTAACAACTCATTTTATTCTAATGCAGTATAACGTTAAAACAATTGTTCTTAACTTGCGCGCCTCGATACAGGGAAGAAAGCCGTGACCCTGCTCTACTCAGCAAAGAACGAGGAGCATAACCAAGCCGCTGCTTTAAAAGAGCACCTCGATAAAAGACTGATAACATATCTACAGTATAAAAAATAATGGAAAAAGCTCATCCTGCTGATGAAGATAACCTAATGAAGGTAACAAGTTTTTTTAATAGCCGGTGATTACTCACTAAGTAATAATCTAATTATCAATTCAATAGCAACTCGATTGTAAGATGAAAGACAAAGAGGTATAAGGGGGCAATTCTCAAGAGAATAGTGAGATAAATGTCAACTGTTAAGAATTACATGAGAAAAGACATCTCAACAATCAGCACAGAGGCATCAGCTGTCGAAGCCTCGAAGACCATGTCAACGGACAAAGTAGGTTACATAATCGCATTAGAGAAGGGCCGACCCGTCGGCATAGTGACCGAAAGAGACCTAGTCCTGAAGGTCATGGCCGAAGACAAGAACCCAAAAGAGACGACGATCTCGGAGTGTATGTCCACGCCTCTCGTCACAATCGATCCCGATAAGAGCATCGAAGAGGCCGTTGAAACGATGAAGAAACACGCGCGCGCTTTTACTCCTTGGCGCGGCATTAGGAGGGGCGGGGAGCTCAGGTGGCGGAGGCCCAGCGCGCGCATATACAAAAGATTATAATCAGTATGTGCATTTTTATAATGAAGTGCAAATAATTTGAAAATAGTAGATTGGGACGAATATAAAGATCTTTTAGTAAAATTGTATGAAGAGATAGAGCTAGATGAATTTAATGAAATCGTTGCTATAGGTAGAGGGGGATCTATTATTGGAGCCTTTTTAGCCTCAAAGCTGGGAATACCTACATTCTATCCAATTTTCTTAAGACATGTTGATACAGGTAGTGAAAGGAGAGTCGAGGATATCAATCCTAAAGAAGAAGTAAAAATAAAAAACTTAACTGGAAGCATACTAGTCGTAGATGATTATCTTAGAGACGGGTTAGCAATGAAGTATGTACTAAATTTGATCTTAAAAAAGGCATCAACAAAGACCTTGGTCATGTATGATCATAAGGGATCAGAATTTAAACCAGA
>MEZF01000094.1:0-2404 GCA_001774245.1 Candidatus Bathyarchaeota archaeon RBG_13_52_12 | reverse complement strand
TCAACGTGGATAAGCGTTCTCGGGCCTCCCGCTGCTTTACTTTGACCTCCTCGTCGATGTAGCCCTTCGATACGGTGCTCGCCAAGTCCTCGTTGAGGAAGAACGCGTCGGGACTCGCTGCACCGAGGGCGAGTTCGGGGTTCCCGGGGTACCCGAGCTTTTTAATGATAACCACCTCGAGGGGTGCTCCCAGGCTTTTCGCTACCTCGCTCGCCACGACCACACCACCCCTCGGGATACCAATTACTACCACATCGGACCTCCCTCGATATCTGGATAAAGCGGAAGCGAGTTGTATCCCTGCGTCGTGTCTATCTTTGAACATTAAGCCACTCCGGAGACGGTGTCTTCGTTTTAAGGGTTGGAATCCGCGAAAATAACCCTTCGTCTCTGTTTCAGGCCCTTGAGCAAAAAGTGTGGTCTATTAAGATCCGTTCTGAAGACAAAACTGGTAATCAGAATTGCTAGGAAGTAGAGTAGTTCTCGTCACAGGGGCCACAGGAGGGCTAGGCAGAGTCGTAGTGAAGAGATTCCTCGCAGAGGGCGCGACATTAGCAGCGGTTTACAGGAGCGAGGACAGGTTCAATGAACTCATAAAGTATGCAGGGGAAGGTAAACTAGCCGGGTTTAAGGCTGACGTCACCGACGCTGTCAGCGTCTCAACGCTAGCTAGTGAAGTCACGAAGCAACTGGGGCGAGTCGACGTTCTCCTCAACATAGCTGGAGGCTACTCTGGAGGGCTCCCCATGAATGAGTCTGAGGAGACAATGCTCGATAAGATGGTCGCGCTCAATACCAGGTCGGCGTGGCTGTGTAGTCGGGCTTTCCTTCCGGGGATGATGGAGAGGAACTGGGGGAGGATTGTAAGCGTCTCAGCGAAGAACGCAACTCCTAGGGGTAGGAGGGCTGGGAACATAGCTTACGCCATCTCGAAGGGTGGGATAATCACTCTAACTGAGGCTCTCTCGGAGGAGCTTGCGAAGTACGAGGTTAATGTCAATTGCATCCTGCCAGCTACGATTGACACCGCGGATAATAGGGAGAAGTTTCCGAAGGCAGACACCTCAAAATGGGTGAGTCCCGAGGATATCGCGGAGGTCATTCTCTTTCTTTCCTCGGAGTCTTCGAGAGCCGTTACTGGAGCCGCGATCCCCATCTACGGCCGATCTTAGATTACGAAAACGAATCGGCAGTAAGAGGTAGGCAAGGGCTACGAGAAGTTATTTCTCCTTGTTTGTCTTATTTTAATGGTTTTTATCTACGAGTCGCGTGCGCCCCTTTTTACAGCATTATTCGATGTCGCCTAATATATCTTAAACGCTGACGCATGAAGCTCATGCCCTAAACTCAAGAACAACATTACTCTCCGTATAACTAGACTTCACAGGAATCTCCAGCATCTCCATGAAGAAGCTCACAAAATACGCCTCAAGCCAAATGCTCCATCCTATACCCATCGAATGGTACAGGAGAATCCTATGATCCCTGCCTTTATCTGAATGGGTGAACGTGAACCATCCGAAATATGGTCCGGTGACTTTATCCATCATCTCCAGAACAGATTCCAGCCTTTGCTCGGTACCATATAGGATTGATGCCCTGGCCTTGTGCCGTTGAGCCGACAAGGCGGCTATTTTTCTCAGATCCTCAGGTGACATATGGTCTAGCAGATCTTTGATTACGTAGTGTCCAATTACTATTACACCGGTTTTTTCAGACGGCCATACTTGTCTTACGATTCTTTCAATGGTTTGATTCATCAATGCGCTGGTTGAAATGCCTCTACTGCGCGCTTCTTTCTCTAATGCCTCGACTAAATCCTTCCTCATGCTGAATGTGCGAGTGACTGTCTTATCTCGCGGCATGACCTCTCAGATTCATTAATTTTAATCAAACCTTAAAAAATGTTCTATTACTTTACCAGTATGCGCGCGCTCATCCTTATCGAATAGTCTCTCACTTTTTCTTCAGCTTATCGGGCCCTGTTTTACCGTCAGTGTAGGCTCCGAAGAAGGGCTGGCACTCGTTATCGACGAAGTCGCCGTCCCACCACTCGAATGTGAGGCAGTCCTCCTCAGGCACCAATACATGGGGGACGCCCGCCTCGACACTCACGATCTCACCCCTTTTCAGGGGGATCTCGGTTATCGAGTCGTCGTACCTCACGTACTTGCCTTTCCCTGATATGAGGAGGGTGTGCTGGTTCACTGGGTGCGTGTGGTTGCCCCGGTATGCGGTCTTCTTGGTTTCGAGGATGGTGTAGAAGCGTCCATCCTTGTGGAATCCGTGCCCTTCGCCGACCTCGGTGAAGGTGCCCCACTCTTTAATGTCTATGAGTTTTGGTTTCCTCCGATTTGTGGATGTCAATTGGGTAGTATTCCCACATATAGGTTTTATTGACCAA
>MEZF01000093.1:7539-8773 GCA_001774245.1 Candidatus Bathyarchaeota archaeon RBG_13_52_12 | reverse complement strand
GGTTACGTTGCTTCAGCTCTCATCAAAGAAGTGCTACGGACCAGCGCCCCTATCAACGAAGTCTATCTAACGGAGACTGTGGGATCCTCCATGAATGAGGCAGCAAAGCGTCTAGGCTTCGTGCCGGATCACATCTACACGCTGATAATGAGGAACATCTTGGGACTAGAGGAGAGGGGTAAAAGGCTGTACAGGAGCGGGGTCGAGCTTACAAACGTTTCTGAGTGGCAGATAGTGTCTTCAGATGTTTTCTAAGGCTTGAGATTAAGCATTATAATTGTTACAAGGTCCAGTGAACTTTACGTGAGCGAATCAATCTTTAACTCTAAACCCAGCATACTCTATAATTAATTTTAACTTTATAAAAAAGTATAGAATTCGCGCGCGCAGTAATTCGGATCCTTGAAAAGATGTGGTCTTAAAACTCAAGCTAAGCCAGCTTTTTCCAACAAGGTTTCGCAGGAGGCTTCTCAACCCATCCTGATGCGTAAGATGGAATTGAGCGCGCACGATTATCGGCGCATTATCCCTTGAGCCAGTCGACCTCGTCTTCCTCGAGCTCAAGCCACGCTGTCGTGAGCTCCGCTGTCGCCTTGTCCTTATACATGAGGCGTAGTAGAGGGATGACCTCGCTCACCGCCTCCTTGCTTGAAATATGGCACCTCAAGGCGACCTTCGCAGCGACTGCCTGGAGCTTTCGACGACTATGGTAGGTTCTTATATACCTCCACCTAAGCTGAGGAGGACGCAGATAGGGGATATTCCAGCTGTTCCCACCTCGGATCCATGTTGCGCCCAGTCCCCTGAAGGCTTCATTGACGCGCTTCCAGTCGTCTCCCATGTACTTAACGGGCTTCACCAGTATACCCCCTGCCGTCTCCTGGTAGACGAAAGCGCTCTGAGGGTAACCGAGTTTAGCTACTGCAGTCGTCATCTGCCGACGGAGGCCGAGTCCCTCGCTCCTCTCCCTACTGAATGCGACGCCACCCGTCATCGAGTTGAACATATACTTCTGGAGCCTGTAACTGCTGTTCCGCGCCCTCTTGGCGAAGACGTCAGCGCGAGCGAGGGCCTCAAGCCCATCAACAAGGTCTTCCCTATCATCTAGGATGAGGGGGAGGTTCTCATAAATCCAGTCGAAGAGTTCCTCATGATCGACGTATGCTTGATTTATGGCCTTCCGGGCCTCGTATAGGGTCTTGGCAGCGAAGATGTTGTGCAATATGGCGGGGGT
>MEZF01000093.1:6539-7525 GCA_001774245.1 Candidatus Bathyarchaeota archaeon RBG_13_52_12 | reverse complement strand
CTCTCCTACCGAGACCCTCGATGTCCGCGACTGTCAACTCCCTCTTTCCATGAACGATAGACTCTAGGTCGTTTATCGCTGAACGCAGATCCCCCTCGCTGTGGATGGCAAGAGCCTCGAGGGCTTCAGGGGATGCGTCTAGCTTGAGGGCTCTCACGATCCTTTCTAGCTTCGTATAGACGTCTACGGTCGGGACGGGTTTGAACTCGATGGCTCGCGTATTGTTCCTTAGTGGCCGGAACTTCTCCTCGTTGTCCTCCGCTATCGCCGTGGCGATGAGTATTACGGGAACGCGAGTCATCTTGATTATGTCCGAGATGGCCGCTATACCACCTTGGTCCTCGTGGCCACTGATGCCCTCCATCTCGTCGAAGAGGATTAGTCGCTTTTTCCCAAAGATGGTGATATTCTGCGTCGCTGCGCGGCCGATGAGTTCCTCCATACGAGTTCGCGTACGGTAGTCGCTCGCGTTAATCTCTAGGAGGTCGAAGCCAAGCTCCTCAGCGAGGACGTGGACGCTGCTCGTTTTCCCCGTGCCGGGGGGGCCATGAAGGAAGATGGCGCGCTCCCTTGGGACTCCCCTTTCCCAGCTGCGAAGCCAGAGCCTGAGCTCGTTGACCGCCTCCCGATTGTCTGCTATGTCCGCGACGGTGCGTGGCCTGAACCTGACCGCCCAGGGTAGCCTATCAGCGCTCATTCATTTCTTCACTAGCCAGTGCGAGCTTCGCTATGAGTGTGCTAAGTTGTATCTCGGGGCGCGCGCCTTGTGTGAGGCGGAAGTCGACCTCCCCGACGGTGTCGCTGATCCTGACCTTCCACTTCTCAGGCATCTGCATCCGCATGAGTTCGGAGTAAACCATCCTGAGGATATCTTCCGCGGCGAGGCCCTCGTCGATGAGGAGGCTGCGAAGTACCTCGCGTGCCTCGAGGAACTCTCCCTTCAAGCCGAGATTGATCATATCACGGACGCGTTGGGGGCTGACCTT
>MEZF01000093.1:0-6484 GCA_001774245.1 Candidatus Bathyarchaeota archaeon RBG_13_52_12 | reverse complement strand
GCTTGAAGGAGATTCGTCGCCTTACGCATGTCACCCTGGCTCGCCTCGTAGACGGCGTCGAGGCCCTCTGGGACCAGTTTGACGTTCTCCTTCTTTGCGATGGCTGAGACGTAGTTCTTAACGTCTTGCTCCGAGATGGGGCCGAACCTGAAGACGCTGCACCTGCTCTGGATTGGGTCGATGATGTTCTCAGAGTAATTGCCTATTAGGCAGAATCGGCAAGTCCTTGTGTATACCTCCATGGTTCGGCGCAGGGCGTGCTGAGCAGCAGTCGTGAGGCTGTCAGCCTCGTCTAGGATGAGTATCTTGAACGAGACCTCACTGGCGATAGCTGCTGTACGAGCGAAGTTCTTTACCTTCTCTCTGATGACATCGATGCCTCTCTCGTCGCTAGCGTTCAGCTCCAAAATGTAGTTGTGGTAGCCAGGGCCATAGAGGTCGCGCGCGAGGCAGAGGATGCTAGTCGTCTTCCCGACGCCAGCAGGGCCGACGAGAAGGAGGTGGGGGAGGTTCTTGTCCTTCACGAAACTCCTGAATCTTGAGATGACCTCCTCCCTGTCCACCATTTCGTCGAGGGTCTTTGGTCTGTACTTCTCTGCCCACACGCCGATACTCATAACGATTCACCTCATATCCCCCTGGCGCGTTTTTTAAGGCTTCTAAGAAGATAATGGGAGCTAAGTGACGGGTGAAACACTCGCGCGCTCACCCCTACTTCCGCTTCGTGGACGAGGTCATGAACATGTTGAACCTGGGGAACGGAAAACATTAGTTGACGCAGCGATCGACCAGTTTCTTCGTAATTTTTACGAAAAGTAACGTTAATGGGCACTTCAATCTGTTTTTTATACATCTTTAACACCAACACATAGCCATGGCTAAGGTCAAACCTTTCATGATCGGTACAAAGAACGCCGGCAAGTTCCTCTACGCAGGAACCGAGATGCTCCGAAATGGTGGCTCCGCTATAGACGCAGTCGAGGCATCAACGAAGCTTGTGGAGGCGAATCCTAAAGACGACAGCGTCGGCTACGGCGGTGTCCCTAACCTACTCGGGAAGGTGGAACTAGACGCGAGCATTATGGACGGAGGGACGCTGAGGACAGGCTCCGTCGGCGCCGTCAAGGGGTACATCCACGTCATAAGCATCGCAAGGATGGTCATGGAGAAGACGCCTCATGTGATGCTCGTCGGTAGTGGCGCAGAGCTGTTCGCGAAGGCCATGGGATTTAAGAAGCAGAACCTTCTGACAAAGGAGGCAAAAGCCAGCTACCAGAGCTTCCTTAAAAGGTACGCCGGTCAACCCAAAGAAGGCGAGAAACCGTGGTACGTCAAATACGACGTTGATTTTGGCCTCCGAGAATGGTACGATAAACTCACGGAAAAGCAGCATGGCACCGTAAATATCATAGCCATCGACAAGAACGGCGACATTTGCAGCGGAGTAAGCACGAGCGGCACAGCATTCAAGTTCCCCGGGCGCTTAGGGGATAGCCCGATAATTGGCGCAGGAAATTACTGCGACAACCGCTTTGGCGCAGCGGCCTGTACTGGCCGCGGAGAACTCGCTATACGCCTCAGCCTCGCACGAACAATCGTCAGCTATATGGAGAACGGCATGACCATCCGCGAAGCCTGCGCACGCGGAATGAAGGACATAAACGAGCTTCACGAGAAGGGTGATATGAACTGCCTAGCCATGGACAACAAGGGAAACACGATGAGCGCATCCACAGCCCGGGAGAGCATCCACTGGTACATGGACACAGACTCGAAGGAGCCCGAGGAGCGCAAGGGCATCTGGATAAAGGAGTAGCCGCTGTGTCCACTCCACCATACGACCCGAAGAGGATAACCCCCGACCTTTACGGCGATCGACGCCCCGTCGAAGCCACGATCATTGCCCTCCTTCACGTCAGCTTCAAGGATCGTGGCCTTAAACTCATAGACACTAAAAGCCGAGCTGTCCTCAAGCACGATATACACGAGCTCATGATAACTGACGAAAAGGCAGCCGCCCCCGGCGGTGGAGCCAACAGAGTCACAGCCGTCGCATTCTTTGAAATAACGAGGGGCGGAATAATAGTCACCGGAGACGACGTAACAATATCTGTGGGAAAAATTGGAGAACTAGTTGGATACGATATGAACCATATGCCCAACCATATGAACGTCCTGATCAGGGCGCCTACCGTGGATGAGCCACCACTAGCCGTCGGTGAGACGCTAGTCTTCCACCGACCTGTCTAACCTTTATCAGGGGCGCCAACTCCGAATATCCCCAAGACGTCCTCGACCTTCTTGCATGAACCGTAACACATCCGAAGACTCGAGGGCATCTGTGCGTAGCCCTTCCCCTCAACGATCTTCACCGCGGCTTTATTAAACTCGGGAAGACCTATCCATATTCTCCTCCCTTCAGTCTTCGACATGAGCGCGTTGAGAAGCAGCTCCGAAAATTCGATGCATTTCGGGTCGCATATCCATGGCCCGACCCTAACATTCGAGGCGCCGGGCTTCGCCATAATGTAGCCCCTTACCTCACCTCCTTTCGACGCCATGTAACAGAGGTCAGGGAAGTCATGCTGGACCCTCCTAAGCTTCTGCGTACGATCGAGCCCGAAGAAGCGTCTATCGAGCCTCGCGACCTGCTCCAGATCTTCTCTCTCCAAAGGCTCGATACCCCTGTGGGGGGCTTTTGAGGAGATTCCACTGTATCTTAGCGACCAGTATTCTCCCATAAAACCGAGGCGCTCATAGAGAGGAATGGCCCTCTGAACCCCGTCGAGGCGGATTGTCTCCGCACCCTCAGAGTTTAGCCTCTCAATCGCCCTTTTCATGAGGGCCTCACCCACGCCCCTACCCCGGATCTCTGGGAGCACAATCAGGTTCCCTATGAACCCCACATCACCATAGAGGAAGCTGTTCACTATCCCGACATCAACATCGCCTACTCTAGCGACGAAGCAGCCCCCCGGCTCATAGTAGAGGCTTCTCTCAGCGTCGTCGCGGGTGTTTCCCCAGCCAACCATCCCCTGGAGACGCATTACGAAGTCGATGTCGTCGTGGGTCATGACTCTGATCTCAGGCTGGCTCATATCGTCAAACCTTATCCGAGGATCTATTAAGGCCTGACTCAGTCCTCACCCCTCAGCTCTAGAGCGTGAATAAGTAGGTCACGGTAAAATTCCTCTTTTAACTCTCCTCCGTGGCCGAGGCCGGAGCAACGTGTGTCTACTCTAACTTCGAGACTTCTCCCCTCCCGCTCTACCCAGAAGGGATACATCCTGCAGAGCATTGCGCGGTCCTGGTAAACGTGGCACCCCTCCCGTGTTAGGTAGATGCATGCTCCTCCCACCTTCCGCATCTCGGCGACAAAGGGCTCCTTCCCTTCAACCTCGACCTTGAACTCCTTCTTCCCGGCCTCCTCCAGCCTCTTAACATCAGTAGGTAGAAGCAGCACGGTTCTGGGACGATGGGAGGCATCTCGGCAACAGGCTCCACACTTCTTGCACCCCCACCTAACGCCCTTGGGGTAGTAGAACTCGTATTCACCCGACCTTGTCGAAAGCTTACCCCTCGCATATGGGATGACGAACTCTCTCTCACCACGTGCCTTCAACTTGGCTTTGCCCATTAATCAGCGGTGCTCCTTTTGCAGCGCCTCAGCGACAGCAGCCTCAGCGAGGATTTGGAGAGGATCGAGGATCGGGACTGTTAAGTCGCCCTCCTTCAAGACCAGGCTGACCTCTGTGCAGCCGCAGATGATCATCTCCGCACCTGCAGCAACGAGGTCTTTTGCGACTCCGTGCAGGAGTAAGCCGCCGTCGATCAGGTTCCCCGCCTTTATGTATTGGTAAATTGCCTTCATGACCTCAGTCTGTCTCTCCGGAGATGGTTCCATGATATCTATCCCCGCAACACCGTACGCTGACCTGTAGAGGCCGCTTTTCACGGTTCCATCCGATGCGAGGAGACCCGCCTTCCTCACTTTGGGGTATGATTCCTCTGCTTTGCCCGCTGAGAGTCTTATCATGTTGAGTATCGGCACCCTGAGCTCCTTCTGGAGCTGGTCGATGAAGTAGTGGGCTGTGTTGCAGGGAATTATGATGAAGTCGGCGCCAGCTTCCTCGAGCCTCTTACCAGCCCTGATGAGTTCTGGAAGTGGGCTCGGCCCAGCCTCGAGGATTGCGGTTGTCCTATCGGGCACCTTAGAATTGCTGTAGATGATGACCCGTGGGTGGTCTTGATCCCTCTTGACATTGGTCGCCCGAATTATCCGGAGGTAAAGATCGGCGGTTGCCTCAGGACCCATCCCTCCTAGTATGCCTATGATCTTTTCCGACAATGGGAGCACTATAAGGAGAAATGATTGGACAAAGTTAACGCTTATCCCTCTCGCGTATGAGCTGGACCACAGAGAAGATGCCAACGAATATAGCTATCGCGTAGACTAATACAGTGATTTGGAATGACTCCCTTGTCAACACGCTCTGGGTGGCGAGTACTACGAGACTCATTCCGATGACGATCGAGGCCATGACTAAGCCGAGTAGAATTTTGTATGATGCCCTATCGATGCTGTTCCCTAATCGATCGAGGTCATCGTGCGCTATCTTGAAAGTGAAGCCCCCTGTCGATAGCCGCTTTAAGACCATGTTAACATTGTTAGGTAGGTCCTTCGCATCCTGGAATGCTTCGATTATGTCGAATCCAGCTTTTCGAATATTCGCTTGGCTTAGTAGTCTTCTACTCAACGACTCTGCGAGCAATGGCTTGACCTCCTTGAGGAAGTCGAAATCCGGGTAGAGCCTTGAACCATCGTCTTGAACCATGGCGATGACCTTAATCATGAGCATCGCGACCATGGGGACCTTGAGCCTGTATTTTCTGAGGGCTTCGACGACGCCCTCGAAGGCTCTAGCATCTGGTTGTAACGAGTTATGTTCCCCACTTTCGATAAGGGCGAGGTAGAGGTCGTCCTTGAAAGCGTCAACCCACAGGTCCCGAACCCTTATTCCGAGGGCTGCAAAGACTTCGATGAGTCCTCCGACGTCTTTGTCAACGATAGCCATGAGCATCTTGAGGAGGAGGTCCCTTTTCTCCGGGCGGAGCACACCGATTAAGCCGAAGTCGAGTAAGATGAGCTCCCCCTTGGGAGTGACGAGTAGATTCCCCGGATGGGGATCGCCGTGGAAGAAACCATCCTCGAATATCTGCTTCATGTAGACGCGGAAGCCAAGTAAAGCGATCGTCTTCGCGTCGATGCCCATCTTCTTTATCTGCTCCACCTGATCGATGCGGACCCCCTTCATGTACTCCATGACGAGGAGCCGCTGCCCCGAGTACCGCCAGTATATCCTTGGTATGTGGACGCCATCGATGCCCTTCATGTTCTTTGCAAGGAGATCCGCGTTTTTCCCGTCCCTGATGAAGTCTAACTCCGCTAGGATCTGGCGGGAAAAATCGGTCACCATCCCCGGGAAATTGAATAACTGCAGCTCCGAGGAAGACTTCTCCGCCCTGTCCGCAATGGCCTTGAGGATGCGCAGATCAGTCTCGATTACCTCCCTGATCCCTGGGCGCTGAACCTTGAGGACTAAAACCGTTCCATCCTTCAGCTTTCCATGGTGGGCCTGACTTAGGCTGGCCGCTGCGAATGGGCGCTTGTTGAGGTAGACGAAGGTCTCATCGATGGGGCCGCAGTACTCTTCAATCGTCGGTTTCACTTTCTCCCATGGCACGGGTTCAACCTTGTCAGTGAGCATCTTCAGCTCCTCAATCAGCTCTGGGGATAACAGCTCGCCTCGGGTGCTCATTATCTGACCGAACTTTACGAACGCTGGTCCCAGCTCCTGGATCGCAAGTCGCAGTCGCCTGTTTATGCCGAGTTTAACGGTCTCGACTCTCTGCTTGTGGAGACGCCACTGGATCGTCCCAGGCAATAGATCTGCGACGGCTACCTCGAATCCGTATTTAACTAGTATGGCGGCGATTTGCTCGTACCGCTTGATGGGTAGAGACATTGATGATATCTTCGACAGCCTAGAAATTAAATCAATACTAATCGGAGAACGTTAAATCTGCGCGCGCTTGGGAAGTATGACCTAGGTCTTAGGATCGATAGGATTTTAGTGCGTTTTTTAGTACTCCGTTTAAAAGTGGGGTGAGTTTGTTTAATGGTGAGGCTGGCTAGATTTGAACTCACCAGATGCTGAAGATTTTCTCCGCACGCCCTTTTTAATCAAATTTTATTAGGTGACCGGCGCGCGCGGGCTTCAACTTCTCAGGTGAAGCTTCACCTGCTTATCGACCTTTTCGCTTCGTTCACAACGGCTATCAGACTCTGAGTAGAGATGGATTGTCCTATTGACGCAGGATAAGCCGCAACACCCGTACCATAATCTATCGCTCGATGCTCAGGGTCTAAAACAAACTCAGACATTGGTTTAATTCGTGGCAGTCTCCACAAATTTCTAAGATA
>MEZF01000092.1:6952-7081 GCA_001774245.1 Candidatus Bathyarchaeota archaeon RBG_13_52_12 | reverse complement strand
CAGGAGCTCAGGGAGGCGATGATAGTCACCATACCCTCGGGTGAGGGTCACAGATTCTTCAACCCAGGCAGCGACAGGCTTGCCCTGTTGATCCTTAACCTCTTCACAGAAGAGGAGCCGAAGCAAACA
>MEZF01000092.1:6794-6898 GCA_001774245.1 Candidatus Bathyarchaeota archaeon RBG_13_52_12 | reverse complement strand
CGAGGGGCATGGAGAACTCCACGCCTGGATGGACCCGGACGATGCAAGGGCATGGATGTCGGAGAATAAGAGCAGGCAGTTATCCGACAAGGTGATGTCTCTAA
>MEZF01000092.1:6623-6765 GCA_001774245.1 Candidatus Bathyarchaeota archaeon RBG_13_52_12 | reverse complement strand
GGCGGGTACCTAGCCATGGGGGGGTTCGGTCACATACGCGTTAGCATGGCGGGCATCTACGAGATGATCAGACAGAAGAGGAGGAACCTCACAATCGCGGGGAAGACGGCCGTCCACGACGTGGACGTGCTCATCGCCTCCG
>MEZF01000092.1:4954-6234 GCA_001774245.1 Candidatus Bathyarchaeota archaeon RBG_13_52_12 | reverse complement strand
AAGCAATACCTCGACAAGTACATCTACCCAGTCGACGATTTCGCTGAATACATTTCTCTAGTTGGAGGCGAGGCGAAGATGAAATACTTGGGGAGGCTTGAGAGGCTGGAGGAGCCCCTAAGGGCTCCTTGGGCGAAGAGGTGACTACGACGGCGTATAATCCCACCGAGTTGATGGCGTGCGCTGCTTCGAGGATCTTAGAAGATGGTAAGTCCGTCTTCGTGGGCACAGGCCTCCCAATTGTGGCTTCGATGCTTGCCCAGAGAACCCACGCCCCGAACCTCCTTGTGGTCTTCGAGGCGGGAGGCATCGGACCAAGGATTCCCGCGATCCCGATTAGCGTAGGCGATAGTCGCACATTCTACAAAGCGGTTATGGCGGCGAGCATGGATTACGTTATGAGCTGTGCCCAACTAGGCCACATCTATTACGGGTTCCTCGGCGCCGCACAGGTCGACCAGTACGGAAACCTCAATACCACATGCATAGGTCCCCACGACAAGCCCAGGACGCGCCTCCCGGGGAGCGGCGGTGCCAACGACCTTGGTAGCCTCTGCCATCGCACAATAGTCCTAATGCGCCAGGACACCCGCAAATTCGTGGAAATGCTCGATTACCTCACAACCCCTGGCTACCTCTCAGGGCCCGGGGCTAGGGAGAAGGCGGGTCTACCGAGAAATACGGGGCCGTACAGGGTAATAACCCAGCTCGGCGTCATGGGCTTCGATAATGAGTCGAAGAAGATGACACTAGTATCCACCCACCCAGGCGTCTCAATAAAGGACATCGTCGACAACACGGGGTTCAAGCTCATAGTCCCTGACATAGTCCCGATGACAATTGAGCCGAGTGCTGAGGAGCTGCGCCTCCTGAGGGAAGAGCTCGATCCAAACAGAATCGTCATCGGCTAGAGAAGGGGCCACACTTTCTCGGTGAAGAGCCTCATTCCTTCAATTTCCTCTCCGAAATGGAACCTAAGGATGAAGTGGTCGACGCCGAGTTTAATGTACTCCCTCATGCGGGTAGCGACCTGCTCCGTGGTGCCGACAAGGTTAGCTGGCTGTCTGCTGAGGTACCTCATATAAGGGGAATTGCTACGGGCCTCCATATCCATGAGCTTCTCTCTAACTGTGTCCTCGTCCTCTGCCATGGTGATCATGAGGCCAGCCGACTTCCTTATTCCCGAATAGTCCCTGCCCCTCGCCTCACAGTAGCCCCTGAACTCCTCGAGTTTAGCCCTGATCTGTTCGACGGGAATGGTCCATGCAAAGTTAACAGCG
>MEZF01000092.1:4499-4946 GCA_001774245.1 Candidatus Bathyarchaeota archaeon RBG_13_52_12 | reverse complement strand
CGGCGACGGGAACGGGTAACCATACGCCCTATACTCGACCTCCTTCCACCCCGCGCCGACGCCGAAGTTAAGCCTCCCCCCGCTCACATTGTCGACGCTCGCAGCCATCTTCGCCACCAGGGCGGGGTTTCTATAGCTCTGCGACGCCACCATTGCGCCTAGGCGGAGCCGCGACGTGTCTCGTGCGAGGGCCGCTAGTGTCGTCCAACACTCTAGGCATGGCGTTTCCGCTGCCTCTGGGGAGAGGAAAAAGTGGTCGGAGACCCAGAGAGACTCGAAGCCAAGCCTCTCGGACTCAGCAGCGATCCCCCTAATACCCTCATAGCTGAATCCGTACTGGGGCTCGATCTGAAGCCCGAAATCTAAGCGACCCAATGATTTCACAACGTCAGAATATGCGGCGTGGCGATTTAACGACTACCAAGTTAAATTTCCTGAAAGAGAAAT
>MEZF01000092.1:2654-4468 GCA_001774245.1 Candidatus Bathyarchaeota archaeon RBG_13_52_12 | reverse complement strand
CCCGACGTAGTCGTCGAATTTCCAGTAATAATTTGGGAAGATATTCCTTTATCGAAGTGCGTGTTAGTGCATATCAATATGTCCACGAGAGAATACTCGCTTCACGTATACTCTGCTGGAGCTGTGGCTCCTCCCCTTCAAGAGGCATTATCCGTCTTCGAGAGGAACGAGGGAGTTCGCTGCCGTTTCACAGCTGGCAAACCAGAGGCACTTCTCCAAGCCATTAGGCACAACAAGAAGGGCGATATACTAAGCTGTGGAGCAGAGTACGTCCACGATGAGGCTGAGGACATAGGAGTGCTCGTCAAGGGGACCCGCAGGAGCCTAGGCTACAGGAGGTCGGTCCTCATCACTCCTGAGGGCAACCCCAAGGGGATCAGGAGACTAGAGGACCTCTGCGAGCAGGGTATTAGGATAGGCACAGCCACAGGTGGATGCCTGAAGGGCGTTTGGGACGACATATGCAGCAAGGCTGGTTTGATCGAGGACATCCGCCCGCACATCATCGAACATGCCGATGCCTGTGGCAGCTTGATGGGGTTGATACACTCGGGTAGAGTAGATGTGGTGTTCGGGTGGAACGCCTTCAAGAACATCTGGCCTGACACATGCGATGCCGTCGAGCTCCCAAGAGACATACAAGTCTTCAGGAGCACCGCAGCTCAGGTCGTCAGCTACACACGAGACGAAGCACTGTCGAGGAAGTTCATCGACTTCCTGACCTCCACCGAGGGGCGACATATCTACGAGGAGTACGGCTGGCTACACGAGCCGGTATCAGTTTAATTTATTTTCGCGTGAGCGTAAGGAAAAAAGGGTCGATTTTAGGCCTCTTTTCGAACATCGTTTATAGGCAGGTATGTGTCGGGTGACTATGATTGGCATGTATATGATGGGATGGGGTGGCGGTTGGATGATGGGTGCGGGAGTAATCGGGTTCATCCTTGTATGCTTCTTGGTCATGATGGCGCTCAGGTTCACCGTTTGGGGTCCTTGGAACCATAGGATGGGCTGTGGAATGGGTGGGATGGGTGGAATGGGCGGGTCAATGGATGCTGAGGAGATTCTAAGACAGAGGTATGCTCGGGGAGAAGTGACGAAGGAGCAGTTCGACCAGATGCTCCGCGACCTTCGATATGGGAGAAAATAACGCGATTTGAAACGCCCTTTATTACAGGTCAGTTCTCATAACTTATCTAAGAGTAGGGATTCTAAAAAGAAACGACTCTATCGCTCTCTTTAATCCACTTAGCCAAGATAATCATGGTGCCTCTTTTAGCACCCTCAATCAGTTCAGCATCTGAGATGCCACGCGCCTTGAGGCATGTTCCACAGCATTGAACCTCAACCCCTTTGGCAACGAGGTCAGTGATCATCTTCTCCGTGTTGTAGAAACCCTCGGGAGTTACCTGCCCTCTCTTAGCAGCGGCTACAGAGTCCCCCATGAGGAAGACTTTAACCTTCATACCAATCTCGGCGGTTACTGAAGCGCCAGCGAGTCTGAGGGCGTTCCACGTCTTCTCGGTTCCGTAAGGTGCCTCATTTGCTATGATCGTTAATGTAACCATCTTTGACCGATCTTGAAAGTATGAATACCCGATTAAAAAGGTGAACCGAGAATCAAAAGGGGTTTAATACACCGATCCTGATGTTTGGAGTCGCCAGACGTAGAGGAGCTCACCAAACTCAAGTACCACTGTGAAACGCCGCATCGACTAGGTCTAGGAGAGGATCATAAAGCTCCGAGATCGGAGGGCAGTCGGCTAGCTCTAAAGAGTTGAAACCGGAGAGCATTATGCGTTGTTGCACGACCA
>MEZF01000092.1:0-2574 GCA_001774245.1 Candidatus Bathyarchaeota archaeon RBG_13_52_12 | reverse complement strand
CCCGTCACCTGTCAGCGAATACTCGACACGTGGAGGTATCTCAGCAAACGCTTCTCTTTTAATCAAGCCATAACCCTCGAGCTCTTTCAACCTATCCGATAGACTCTTAGGACTTATTCCTTTTAACTCTCCAAGGATCCCCGAATACCTCAGTTTCCCGTAATTGCCAATCACAGCTATGATCTGCAGAGTCCACTTCTTACTGACTACGTCAATAATACCTTCAAGAGGGCAGAAGCATACCTCGTTTTTTTCCCCACTGCAGGTGCGACTTGTCTCCTCTTTCATAGTTACTAACCTACCATATAGTCAGTAACTAACTATAAACTTTGAAGTTTAAATACTTCATCATGTTAACTAGGTTCACCGGTTATAGGAGGAGAGCTTGGTGTCAAAAGAATGTGGCTGTGGATGCGCAACGAAGAATAGTGCAAAAAAAGAAGTAAAGAAAAAAGGTTAGGTAAACCCCCGATTTTTCTTCTAAATTAAAATGGAGTCACAGTATGGCGCTAAAAGACTTCGCCCTCATCACAGCCATCTTCTTATTCTCGCTGAGTTCATCGGCTACGAAGCCCACTCTCCCGAACTACGTGTTATCCTTCGGCGTCTCATACATCGTCGTCGGGTCGGTCTTATCTGGATTAGGGTATTCTAGATTACTCGTAGAGGCACCCCTAGGAATAGCTATCGATAAGATTGGTAGAAGAAGAATCGCGTTGGCAGGCATCGTTTTTTCGATTGTAGGCGCCGTAATAGGCGGACTCGCGACGGATGTATCGTTCCTCTACGCGTATGTGATATTGACTGGGCTTGCGTCGTCTCTGTTTTTCTCGTCGATATTCACCATCATAAACGAGATTGCACCCCCGAAGGAAACGGGGGGATATTATGGGGGTAGCATAGCTGCGATTTACCTTGGATCCATAATAGGACCCCCGTTGGGGGGATACTTGTCGACTAATCAGAACTTGAGGATGCCTTTCGCCGCCTCAGCTCTGTTGACGGCCGTAGCGCTAGTGTTCGTCGCTGCGGGCACGAAAGGATACAGCTACACAATGACTGACTCGGGTTCATCCGATTACTACGAGTACTTGCGACGACTCTTCGTTTCGAGAAGGCTGTTCTTCGTGAACCTTGTCGGTTTTCTCAACCCATTCACCATGAGTTGCGTGGCATCTACAATTCTCCCACTATATGGGGAAAAGTATCTAGGATTGGATTTCGCGAGGATCGGTGTGGTCTTCGCCGTTATGTCGATTTTCAGTTTCTTGGTCTCCGCTCCCTCAGGTCTTCTCTCTGATAGAGTGGGTCGAGCGCCCCTGCTGGCAGGAGGCTTCTTGTTTTTCGCCGCCGCAGGTTACCTATTCTCTTTTTCTGACGGCTTCTTCATGCTTCTGGTTCCATCGGCTCTTTTAGGGTTGGGTGATGGTTTGATAAGTCCCTCTATGTGGGCTTCCCTGAGCGACCTAGTTTCTCAGCGGGAGAAGGCTATCTCGACCGGTGTTTTCAGGACTTTTATTGCTCTCGGATTATCGTCTGGGCCTCTCGCTGCTGGTGTCTTGTTGAATTTGTTAGACATTAAATTGATTTTCTATGTTATGTCTATTATTGCCTTGTTGGCTGTGATTGGGAACATTGTACTTTTAAAAAAGCAGAGGATTTGAATGATCAAATCTTCTCCATCTTATCATCTCACGCCGCATTTATGTAAATGGCTTTCCGCATCCGCTTATGCGCGCGTGCGTCTTGCAACCCTTTCTACCAAAGAGTATTACACGCGCGCCTGCAGATATTCCGCAGCACCGCAGTCCAAGTCGTAACCTACGCGAAGGACATTGAACTCTCAAAGAAGCTGATAGGCTTCCTTACCTCGCCTGCAGGGCAGAAAATATACGCTGATAATGGCTGGCTCCAGAAACCTGTTTAGCCAATCCTCTTCCTAAGCACACTCTCGGCGACAAGTAAGCAAGTTACTGAGAAGATAATCAGCACTCCATTATCCAACAAATAGGTCCAAGTAGGCAACGTGTATGCCATACTTTCGTTGAGCGCTTCGATCGAGTAAGTAAGAGGTAGAAGTCTAGAAGTCAATTGAAGCAATGGGGGCATCGTAGATACGGGTATGAATGCTCCTCCTAGGAATGCCATCGGGAATCTGAGGAAGTTGCTGTACATCTGAGCTTCAGGTATCC
Organism: Candidatus Bathyarchaeota archaeon RBG_13_52_12; assembly: GCA_001774245.1. Classification (GTDB taxonomy): domain Archaea; phylum Thermoproteota; class Bathyarchaeia; order TCS64; family TCS64; genus UBA8941. The sequence continues at coordinate 382 of MEZF01000092.1, read as the reverse complement.
ACTTAGCGTATGATGATGCTAGTATGCCAAGACAGGCGAAGGCGAAGCTACTGACTGCTATTGTGAGGAGTAACAGAGCTGGATTTGCGACCGATGTCCCTGAGATTAATACGACTGGAATGAGGGCAAGGATTGCTGTGATTGGTCCAAACGCTGCACCAGCCAATGCCTTCCCGAACAGTATCCACCTGAGCGTGATTGGAGCAACTAGGAGCCTCTCGAAAGTCCCACTGGTTCTCTCAGAGACAATAGCAACCGCCTCAATGCTGGTGGAGCCGAAGAGCACAACAAGGCTGACCAATCCACTAATCAGGGTCTCAGGCTTAAGGTTCCCTGCTACGCTAAAGGCTAGGTAGAGTGCCAGGGGCATCAGAAGACCGTA
>MEZF01000091.1:19442-20024 GCA_001774245.1 Candidatus Bathyarchaeota archaeon RBG_13_52_12 | reverse complement strand
TTTCGTCTCCGGGTGTAATTGTCAAAACTGGCACTTCAACAACAGATATTCTGTCGCTAACCGACTTGCTTCTTGGTCAGCTTCGTCCTTACGTTAGGATTGTTGCCACCGATTTTCGTGGCATTACAGTCAGTACATATGGGGAGGTCTCCCTGCTACAAGGTATTCCAGTAGTCTACGATGAAAAATGCACGACCTCAGGTAGTGATTACATCATAACAGCGACCGCTGATGATCGTCTAGGTGATAATACGAACATAAAAAAGGCTGAATATTACATATCGGATTCTTCAGCCACGATTCCTAATGGCGCTGTTTCACACAGTATGGATGCAGTCGACGGGGCTTACGATTCACCGGTGGAAGAATTGGTTGCAACCGTCGCTGATAGTGATTTGTACCCCACTAACACCTTCATATGGATACGCGCCCAAAACGATAATGACAAGTGGAGTAACTACGTGAAAATTAAGATGCCTGCCCTTTTAATATGGACGACTATTAATGGGGACTACATCGAGATTAGAGGACGCAGCTCAGGTCAAGGGGGTAATATACGATACTGGGTTGAGGCACGTGTCT
>MEZF01000091.1:17205-19381 GCA_001774245.1 Candidatus Bathyarchaeota archaeon RBG_13_52_12 | reverse complement strand
AAGCTATACATGGAACGGAGCAGGAACCGACCTTGGTGGAGGGTATTATATTTTCCAGACGCCTCAGAGAAGAATGAATCAGTGGCCTTCTGTTGGGGGATATAAATTGTTTACAATTCAAGTGACTTCTCTAATCAAGACGGGTTATGTTTGGATGGGTTCCCCGCATGTGGCCAATGCCCGCCTTGCATCAGATGGAAGTTGGACATACTATTGAGATGAGTATTTATCATTGAATTGATTTTGCAAAGTCTTTACCCCAAGCATTACAGTCCGCGAGACTCTCTTTCTGCCTGGTTTTTATCTCGTAGTCGACCTTTACACAGGCTTTTATGCTGATCTTGTAGCCGAGGGCCTCAACGTAACCCTTGAGTCGTTCCTCCATAACCCACGCCCCGTCGTATCCGTAACTGCCGAAGACCGCTGCCTTCCTCCCCTTCATTTTCATCTTGCCGAGTTTGACATAGGCTTCGACGTGTTGGAGGAAGTCCTTCATTTCGTTTGTGATGTCGGCGTACCTCGTTGGACTGCCGAAAGCGACGCCATCGTAATCAGCGAGTAGAGTGAGTGGGAAGGGCTCCCCGATCTTCTTCACCGAGACCTCGGCCCCAGCTTCTTTCGCGCCATCCGCAATAGCTTCGGCCATCTTCTGTGTATTTCCGGTCTTACTGTCGTAGATGACTAGTATCTTCATAGAGTTCACTTTTTCCTTATTCCATTGCTTCAATCTTCCCAGCGGATTATATATAGGTTATCTGGTGGCTTGGATGTGAGTATATGAAGGTGGGTGAGATCGGGTGTGGATGCATCCTCGGGAGGAGTGAAATAATCGGGATGGATTATGCCGTCAACCCTTACCTGTGGTGCGTGCAGGTAGAAGAAATACTACAGATTAACCGCGTTTAGCGTGTTCTGTCGACTAGCTCCTTAACCTTGACCTTTGCACCACCGATGATGTCTTTGCCGTGGGTGTATAAAATGTGGTTAAAATCGTACTTTAGGAGCCTCTCCATCTCTTTCGTCGCCTGTTTGATGTCTAGGCAGTACTTTTCGGGTGGCGCCGTGATGTTACAGTTGGGGTCGCCGAAGATCGGGTCTCCGGCGATGATCGCCTTCTGCTTCTTAAGATAGTAGCATGAGTTGCCTTCGCTGTGGCCAGGGACCCAGATTACCTCGATGCCTCCACAGTAGGGTATGACCTGTTTATCGTCTAATCCCTCTATTTTGACGCCGACGGCGTTCTCTATGAGTGGTGCTTCGAGTTTCTGGGCTTTGATGGGGGCACCTGTGACCTCTTTAAGCTTTGGTAGGTTCTTGATGTGATCGCCGTGCTTATGTGTGACAAGGATGAGTTTCACATCCCTCCAACCCCTCTTCATCAACTTCAGCTCTGCGGCGATGTTCTCAACGGCCTGCGGAGTCATACCCCCGTCGATGAGGACGACTCCTTCGGCGCAGTCGAGGATCCATGTCTCTAAGCTGTGGTCCTTCTCCTCGGAGTGATCTATGCTGTGGACCCCCTTTAGGACTTCCATATAGGTATCATTTAGATTAACTTCACTAGGATGTACTTAAAATCGAAGCTGGGCGTATGATGGGGCTCGTGCTCGCGCTGAGAGAATGAGGAACTTGATCTCAGTGTGGTATCATTTCTTACTGGATCGTTGGACGATGTGTTTAGTGTAGAGGGCGGCGATCTTCTCTTGGTCGAGTTTCATGCGCATGACATCGCCCTTTCCTTCTTCTGAGCCAAGGAATTTGAAGCCGATCTGCTCATAGAATCGCCTAAGTTTACGACCTTTCTCGTCCATCTCCTCGGTGTAGAGGGTAACGTGGCTGTGTTTCGTTTCCAGGGCGTAGATGATCATGAGTGTCGCAAGTATGCTGCCAATCCCCTTACTCTCTACCATGGATGCGAGGGTGTCGAGGAAGAAGCCGTTCTCACATTCGTCATAACCGTAAGCGAGTCCGAGGGGCCTGTCGCCACAGTGGGCTAGTATTAATATGAAGCCTCGAAGGCTGCCGTGAAACAGAACTTCCTCGCGTTTGTACTGGAGCTCTTCCCTGAACTTCTGAGAGTCTACGTATAGAATCGTCTTAATGAGGTCGGGTGTGAGTGCTAGGTGAATATCTATCGTACAACCTTGACCGAGTGTCTCCTCAAGCCTATGCTGTA
>MEZF01000091.1:14059-17039 GCA_001774245.1 Candidatus Bathyarchaeota archaeon RBG_13_52_12 | reverse complement strand
TGTCAATTTTGATATATTTCTATCGTGTTTTTAGCTCGACGGTAGCACCCATGGGACGTCTAAGGATCCCTACCTGAGGCGTTTTTCCGTTTATTTTTTGATACAGGTGATTATTTTAGGTTATTTAATCCTTAGAGGTTTCTCTATAAATAGGCTTTTCTCGTCTACTAATGTGGATCCCTCCACATACACCACAGAGTTGGGCCACTTTGGATGTGTATCTCATCTATGATCTCGAAGCCGTGACGCTTGTAAAGTGAGTTGTTTTGTATATTGCTGCTCTCTAGATAAGCGCGTGCGCCGCGTTATGATGGTCCCAACGGGATTCCCATTCACAAGGGAGACACGGTCTGCTGATATGATAGCCCTTGTTAACGATCTTGGTGATGGCGTGACTATAGATGGTAATGATTTTATCCCTGGCCAACGTTGGGAGCCGGTATTCAGGGGAGTAATGGTGACTGGATCGGGGGAGAGAGTGGGCGGTCCACCGTCGAGATATCGGTGGGCGATCCTCGGAGTCGCCTGGATATCCTACATGGCGGTCTATATGGTGAGGACTTCTGTTCCTCCTCTGTCCCCGTTTATCGTCGAGGAGTTAAGTCTCTCAAAGACCGAAGTTGGGCTCCTCATCTCTGCAGGAGCGTTAGGCTACTCCGTGTTCCAACTCCCCGCGGGTTGGTTGATTGACCGCGTCGGGGTCAAGCGGATGCTCGCCGCGGGGACGTTCGCAGCAGGGGCGATAATCATCAATATGCTGCTAGCGGGCTCCCTTCCCGTCGCATTTACGGTTCTCTTCCTCGGTGGCTTTGGCTATGGCTGCTTCCCAGCGGTGGCTACGAAGGCGCTTCTACAATGGTTTCCACCGAATGAGAGGGGGACGGCTGTAGGCATTCAGCAGACATCAATCAACGCCGCGGGTATAATCACTGCGATGACCCTCCCTCTTATCGCATCTGGTCTCAGTTGGCGCTTCGGATTCGTCGCGGTTGGTCTCCTCTCCATCGTGGCATCAGTTATCTCCCTCCGCTTCTACAAAGAACCTCCCGGGTTCAACCTCGAAACAGGATCCGAAGCCACGCGCATTCGCATCGAATGGACGACGATTCGCGAGGTCATCCTAAACAGGAATATCCAGCTGGTTAGCATCTCCTGTATCGGCTACATGGCAGTAGACTATTCACTAGTCACATACTTGATCATCTATCTGAAAGAGGCTGTTGGGGTGGCTGTCACCCTCGCGGGGTTTTACCTCGCCCTAACAAACATCGGGGGGCTCCTTGGGAAGCTTTTCTTTGGGTTAATGAGTGACCGAGTCTTCGAAGGGAGCCGGAAGAAGCCTCTCCTATTGGCAGGGTGTATAATGCTCGCCGTCTCCGTAATCGTGCAGGCCATTAGCCCCGTGACCCCCAGTTGGGCTATCGCTCTCATCTTCGCCGTCTTTGGTTTTTCAGCCATTGGTTGGGGCGGACAGAACCTTATACTTGTGTCAGAGTCTGTGAAGAAGGATGTCGCTGGACTCGCTATGGGCTACTCCCTAATGATCCTGCTCATCGGCAACATCGTTGGCCCCCCCGTCTTCGGTTATATAGTCGACGTTACAGGGTCTTACTCCCCAGCATGGTGGTTCCTGACGGCTTGTTCGGTCGCGGCAATAGCTATAATGTCCCTAGTAAGAGAAGAAAAACTAGAGAACACCTGATCCTAGTATCACTCTAGGCCAAGCCCCTTTTCCATTATCTCTAAGGTGTGACCGTCGGGGTCCTTAAAAAAAGCGATGTGGCTTCCATCACCCATTGTGACCTTCCGAAGCTCTATCCCCTTGCCTTCAAGTTTCTTGACCTTCGCGTCCCAGCCGTCGACATGGAGAGCGAGGTGGGCCCAGTTCCCCCCGGGCGGTGTGCCAGGGGAGCCGGGGCGCTGTACGAGTTCTAGCAGTCCTTTCTCCATATTGAGAACCGCGATCTTCGCCTCACCCGATCCGAAGCGCGTCTTCTCCTTCCACCCGAAGACATCCTTGTAGAATGCTAGTGATTTCTCTAGATCCTTTACATAAACCCCACAGTGATCAAGATACGACATAAGGAAGATAGCGGTTTGTATAGCTAAATGAGTTTTCCCCTAAATGGCATCACTAAGCGTCGACACTGATGACCAATAAGCAGGCGGAAAAATATTCCAGGGGAAATGGAGATTTTCTTAAATGCTGGTTTGAGTCAGATTACTTCTTCACCTCGTTCTGGAGGGCGACCCTCGCCGCGGCGATGCGCGCCACCGGTATACGGTATGGACTACAGCTCACGTAGTCGAGCCCAGCCTCATGGAAGAAGTAGATGCTCTCAGGGTCACCTCCATGCTCACCGCAGATCCCTATCTTGATCTTCGGATTCGCCGGGCGAGCCAACTGAACGCAGATCTTCACCAGCGCCCCGACCCCCTTCTTATCGAGGGTCTGGAATGGGTCGTCTGGAAGGATCTTTTTCTCCACATAGATGGGAAGGAAAGTCCCCTGGGCGTCGTCCCTGCTCAGCCCCAGCCCCGTCTGAGTAAGATCGTTCGTGCCGAAGCTGAAGAAGTCGCAGTACTTCGCCATTTCGTCTGCGGTCAGGGCGGCGCGTGGCATCTCGATCATGGTACCATACTTGAAGACTATCTTCTGCCCCGTCTTCTTCATCACCTCGTCATAAGCTTTCATCACATAGGGTTTCAAGTACGCGAGCTCCCTCCAAGTGATTGTGCCTGGGATCATGATCTCAGGGTGCGGGTCCTCCCCCTCCTTCTTCAACTCACAGGCAGCTTCATAGATGGCTTTAGCCTGAGTCTCATAGATCTCGGGATACAAGACGCCGACTCGGCAAGCACGTAAACCGAGCATCGGATTCGCCTCCTGTATACGACGGACCTTAGAGAGGATGAACTTCTTCGCATCGATCTCCTTCTTTGGCGCCTTAGCTTTCTCCATCTCGAAGATCTCGGTAAC
>MEZF01000091.1:13712-14006 GCA_001774245.1 Candidatus Bathyarchaeota archaeon RBG_13_52_12 | reverse complement strand
TCTGGACGGGTTTTCCGTGCATTGCTCTGAGGAGGCTCTTAAAGTCCCTCCTCTGCATTGGTAGAAGCTTGTCCAGAGCCTTCTGGCGGTCTTCCTTCGTATCCGCCATGATCATCTCTCGGACGAGGGCGACGCGCTCTACTCCGAGGAACATTCTCTCCGTTCTCGTAAGGCCGATACCCGCCGCACCGTTATCGAAGGCCTTTAAGGCGTCTTTCTCGTCGTTTGCGTTCGCCCAGACACCGAGGCGCCTGTACTTATCCGCCCACCCGAGTAAGACAGCGACCTCGCCAC
>MEZF01000091.1:13362-13656 GCA_001774245.1 Candidatus Bathyarchaeota archaeon RBG_13_52_12 | reverse complement strand
TCGATGGTGATCAAGTCGCCCTTCTTTACGGTGACTTCACCTACCTTGAAGAGTTCTTTGTCGAGGTCAATGTGTAGCGCTTCGCAGCCAACAATGGCTGGCTTACCTATGCCTCGAGCGACGATGGCAGCGTGGCTCGTCATGCCACCCCTACTGGTTAAGACCCCTTCAGCGGCGACCATTCCCGCGATGTCCTCGGGGGTCGTCTCGGGGCGCACGAGGATAACCTTCTTCCCAGCGGCTTTCCACTCCTCCGCCTCCTTTGGGACAAAGACTGCCTGACCCGTGGCTGCG
>MEZF01000091.1:12518-13354 GCA_001774245.1 Candidatus Bathyarchaeota archaeon RBG_13_52_12 | reverse complement strand
TGCGGGCAAACCCTTAGCCAGAGCCTTCTTCTCCGTCTTAGGATCGATGGTTTTATGAAGCAACAGCTCTATCTGCTTCGGCTCGACCCGCAGGATCGCCTCCTTCTCAGTGATGAGTTTCTCACCCACCATGTCGACAGCGCATTTCACCGCTGCCTTAGCAGTTCTCTTGGCGTTACGGCACTGGAGCATGTAGAGGGTGCCCCTCTCGATGGTGAACTCAACGTCCTGCATGTCCCTGTAATGTGTCTCGAGTTTCTCCACAATGCCGACTAGCTCCTTGTGGATCTTTGGCATCTGCTTCTTCAGGTCGTCGAGGCCTATGGGAGTGCGTATGCCTGCAACGACATCCTCTCCCTGGGCATTAAAGAGTAACTCGCCGAGGATCTCCTTCTCCCCGCTGCTCGGGTCTCTGGTGAATAGGACTCCGCTGCCTGAGTCGTCTCCGAGGTTTCCGAAGACCATCGTCTGGATATTACAGGCAGTCCCCATATCGTCTGGAATGTTCTCGATCTTCCTGTAAGTTATGGCACGTGGTGTGTTCCAGCTATTGAAAACCGCCGCGATGGATAGCCTCAGCTGCTCGTAGGGATCCCCGGGGAAGTCTTTCAAAACGAGCTTCTTGAAGAGCTTCTTCTGCTCAGCGACGACTCCCTTTAGCGCCTTGACACTGAGCTCCGGGTCACTCTTAGCCCCCTCTTTCTTCTTCCAAGCTTCGTGAACCTTATCAAACTCCTTCCTCTCAGCCCCCATGACGACGTCCGCAAACATCGTTATGAAACGCCTGTAGGCGTCGTAGACAAATCGCTCATCCTTGGTGAGCTTACCGAGGCCAG
>MEZF01000091.1:8900-12494 GCA_001774245.1 Candidatus Bathyarchaeota archaeon RBG_13_52_12 | reverse complement strand
GGTTGAGGACCGTATCCATCATCCCGGGCATGCTGCGAGGCGCGCCACTGCGGACGCTGAATAGGAGAGGATTCTTCGCGTCCCCGAATTTCTTCCCCGTAGCTTTCTCGACTCCTTTAAGGTGTTCCAAGGCCTCCTCCCAGAGCCCATCAGGGAAGTTCCCCTTCGCTGAGAAGAATTCGGCGCAGGCTTTTGTAGTAATCGTGAATCCGGGCGGGACACGTAGGCCCATGTTCACCATCTCGGCGAGATTTGCCCCCTTTCCGCCCAGTAAATCCTTCATGTCTTTATTGCCTTCAGAAAAGTCGTAGACTCGCTTAACCATCAGGTAAACCCTCAGATGCAGAAGTTGAAGCACCGGATGCTCATAAATGTACCTCACAAAGAATCCCCGTCGGTGACTGTCAATATTACGTAAAAAGATAATATAGGCGTTTTTAAGTCATATTAGCGGCTTTTAGGCTTAATGGCGTGCATTTATTACCCGGTTTCACTAAATAGTCCCACTTTCAGCCTTCACTAAGGTTTTTCAGAAAGGATTATAAACCTCGCCTGATTCCATATATTAGTCTTTCGGAGTGGTTCTTTGGCAGCGACGCTACGAAGTAAGACCGTTTGCACCGAGTGCGGCAGCACAAACCTCCTTCGCGACTTCGACTCGGGTGAACTGGTCTGTGAAAAATGTGGTTTCGTACTTTCCACAACTCTAATCGATCAAGGGCCGGAGTGGCGTGCCTTCGACCAAGAGCAGCGGGATAAGCTCCCTCGCGTCGGTGCCCCAGTCACCTGGACCATCCACGATAAGGGCTTAAGCACAACCATTGGTTGGCAGGACCGCGACGCATCGGGGAGGCGCCTTAGCCCAGAGGAGCGTGCCAGGCTCTACCGTCTCCGTAAGTGGCAGCGACGAAGTAAGGTCAGCGACTCTACTCAGCGGAACCTCGCCCATGCCCTGAGTGAGATGAGCAAGATAGCCTACAAACTCAACCTGCCAAGAAACGTCATTGAAACCTCTAGCATGATCTACAGACGCGCTATACAAAAGCAGCTAATAAGAGGGCGCACTATCCAGAGCGTCGCCGTCGCAAGTATATACATGGCGTGCCGCCAGTGCAACGTCATAAGGACGCTGGAGGACGTCGCCGTCGCTGCCAACATCACGAAAAAGGAAGCAGCTCGTAACTACAGGTTCCTCCTTAGGGAGCTTCAGCCTGAGGTCCCGCAGGTTGATCCCCACGGTTACATCAGCAAGATCGTGAATAAACTCGCCCTAACTGGTGAAACAGAGATGCTCGCCATGGGGATACTGAAGAAGGCCTCTAACCTTCGACTAACAAGCGGGCGCGGCCCCTCAGGAATCGCCGCTGCATGCATCTACATAAGCAGCCAGTTGACCGATGAGCGACGTACCCAGGGCGAGATAGCTAAGGAGGCGCAGGTGACTGAGGTTACCATCAGGAATAGGTATAAGGAGCTCGCGCAGCGCCTCGAGTTCACAGTTAGCCTCTAAACCTTTATCCAACCCACGCTTCTAGTTCGGTGATCCCCTATGGGTGACCAATTCATCGTCTTCACGGGCAGGCCAAACTCAGGCAAGAGCAGCATAATCAGGGCGGTGACTGGCCTTAACGTAAACGTTGGGAAGGACCCTGGAACTACGCGGCGCATCGAACGTTACAGCGTCGCAGAGGGGCTCACACTAGTCGACATGCCCGGCTATGGTAGGAGCCTACGCTCAAGCCGCACCAGAGAGGAGGAGACGAAGGATAACATCCTCGACTTCCTAGAGCTAAACGCCGGTAGCATTGCCCTAGCGGTACATGTCGTGAATATTAGCACCTTCCTAGAGACTGAGGCGCGCCTCGCCAAGAAGGGCTTCATGCCACTGGACGTTGAGATGGTCCACTTTATGAAGAGAGACCTCGGCGTCACCGTCCTCGTTGCCATGAATAAGATAGACAAGGGCTCTAAAGAGTTCGTGGAGGACAACATCGAGGCCCTGAAGGAGAGTTTAGGCCCTTCGATCCCGGTATTCTCCGTTAGCGCCAGGACCGACGAGGGCGTCGGCGCACTCAAGGACGAGGTGAGGAAGAAGCTAGCCCAGAGGGGCTTCCGGAGCCCCTTCGAGCTCGTAAGGTAAGCCTACTGCTCGCAGCCTATTACGCCGGCGGCGTCTACTGCGAAGCGGGCCTTCTCCTCGGGTAGATAGGGTGAGTCGATGACCTGCGCGATCCTCGTGTTCTCCTTTCCCTTCCTGAGGTAGATGCGGTGGGTGCAGGCGTGTGCCATTACGTGGCCGCCTGTTGGCTTGTTGGGGTCGCCGTAGGCGGTGTCGGGTTTGGCTTGGACCTGGTTTGTCAGCACTACGGCGAGGTTGAATGCCTCGGCGACGCGGAGTAGGGCTGCTAGACAGGCGCCTATCTTCTGCTGGCGGTCGCTGAGAGTGCCCCTACCGATGAATTCGCCGCGGAAGTGACCGATCATCGAGTCGACGATTACTAGCTTGACATTGTTCTTCTGGACGACCTGGGGTAGGTTCTTTATGAGGATTGTCTGGTGCTCGCTGTTGTAGGCGCGTGCTACGAGGACGTTCTGTAGGATGGTGGTTGCGTCTATGCCGCGGGCTTCTGCGATCTGCTTGATGCGCTCTGGGATGAAGGTGCCCTCGGTGTCGATGACGCAGACCTTGCCGGCGAAGCCGCCCTGCTCTACGGGTTGCTGAGCGAGGACGCTTAGGGTGAAGCAGAGCTGGGTCTTTCCGGAGCCGAATTCTCCGATGAGCTCGGTGATGGCGCAGGTCTCAATGCCTCCGCCGAGGACTCTGTTAAGGTCAGGGCTGCCGGTGTTGCAGCGTAGCATAAGCTTCCTCTGCTCTAGAACCTCGGTGGCGGGGATGAAGCCGTGGTCGATCTTGTCCCTGGCAAGTTGGGTGACCTTTTGGGCGGTGTCGGCGCCCATCCCGGTTAGATCTTCGATCTCCCTGCTCGGAGTTACTGCTATAGCTTCATAGGTGGTGAGGCCAACCTTCCTAAGCTTAGCTAGTGTCATGCTTGAGACGCCGTCGAGGTCTACCATCTCTACGTCCTCGGCCATATAGATCGATTCGCTGGGTGGCACCACCGCTTATAACGCGTGCGCACACGTTGCGATGGGGGAGTCGAGTGAAAGTGGATCAGGCGGAGAGGAACCCGCCGTCCACGGCCAATAGGGCTCCGGTTACGTAGCTTGAGAGGTCACAGGCGAGGAACAGTGCCGCTCTAGCGACCTCGTCTGGCTTACCTACGCGCCCCATTGGGAGCCTTGCCATGAAGTCGTACCCCGCCTTAGCGAGGCCTATGTTTCCCTTAAAGAACTCTGTGGCAGCTCCCTTAGTGCCTTGAGTGACTATGCCTCCGGGCAGGAGGGCGTTTATGCGGAATCCCTTATCCCCGAAATCTCGTGCAAGGCCTCGGGTGAGGCCGATGACACCAGCCTTTGAGGCGTCGTAGTGGACCATCCCCTTTTTGAAGGGTAATACCGCCTCAATGCTTCCGACGTTGATTATGATACCCCCTTTCTTCTTCCGGGATTCAATCATGTGCTGGCACATCCAGA
>MEZF01000091.1:8737-8802 GCA_001774245.1 Candidatus Bathyarchaeota archaeon RBG_13_52_12 | reverse complement strand
TATCCCAGCAGCGGATCCAGTGATTAATGCGCGTCTCCCCTTTAGTGAGACGAGTTCGTGGAGTG
>MEZF01000091.1:7224-8408 GCA_001774245.1 Candidatus Bathyarchaeota archaeon RBG_13_52_12 | reverse complement strand
GCGCCGGTAGCAAGGTCATCATGGCGAATGAAGGCTTCTGGGACGACGTCGACGCCGCTATAATGCTTCATCCATCGATGCGATGGGGTGTCGGCGGTAAGGCTCTTGGTATCTGGCAATTAACGATGGAATTCAAGGGACAGACGAGCCACGCCGCGGCCTCCCCCGAGAGGGGGGTGAATGCACTCAACGCTGCGACCCTTGCCTATATGGCGTCGCATATGCTTCGCCAGGAGGCGCGTCGGGACGCAAATCTCGTCATCCATGGAATAATCACCGAGGGAGGCCTCGCCTCTAATATAATACCCGACCGAGCAGTGTGCGAGTTCGGCGTCCGAAGCAGCGACGAGAAATACCTAGTCACCATGGTTGACAAGGTAGAGAAATGCGCTGAGGGAGCCGCCATCGCTACTGGGGCGAAGGTCACCGTTACAAAGAACAAGCTCTACAGCAGCATGAAGCCCAACATCCCCCTCATCAAGGTCCTTTGGCAGAACTACGCAGACCAAGGTGTCAAGGTCGACGACTGGCAGGAGACTCAAGCTGGGATGCCCATGGCTTCAACCGATTTCGGCGATGTCAGCTGGAGGTGCCCATCAACGGGTAGCTACATCGGTATCGGCCCTGAGGGCACACCAGGTCATAGCAGGCAACTGGCGGACTGCAGTGTCACGAAAGAGGGCCTAGACGCAATGATTGTGGGTACGAAAGCCCTCGCTATGACCCTCGTCGAGCTACTCGCGAAGCCGGAGTTGCTTAATGAGGCTAGGGAGTACTTCACATCCCACTAGGCGCCTGCGCTGGCTCCTTTTATAGCATCGTTGTCTGGTATTGTTTTTTCAACGTCCCTGACCTCTTTTACCGCGTAGCCACTCAGGGCTATGGCGGCGCCGATTAAGCCTAGGAAGACGAAGACGAGGCCAATCCCAGCGCCTGGGCCAGTCCCCACGAGCCACCCGAAAGTATCTGCGAGAGGTCCACCTGGCATCATCGCAGGAGTCATAATCTCATCCGCGAGTGGACCAGCTATCGCCATTGATATGGGTGCAGAGATCTGCGCGATTAAGGCGCGGGTCCCGAAAACCCTCCCCTGAAGCTCTGGCGGAACCTTCGATTGCCAGATGGCTTGGTTAGAGCCGTTTGAGGTTGGTATGAAGAGCATGGTGAGAAAGGCGGCAACCATC
>MEZF01000091.1:4209-7173 GCA_001774245.1 Candidatus Bathyarchaeota archaeon RBG_13_52_12 | reverse complement strand
CTCGCTGCCATTCCGAGTAGGACGCCGTCGACTTTCCTCTTCGGCCCACCCCACGCGCTTAACGCTAGGCCGCCGACCACACCGCCTACGCCGAACGCCGCCTGAACCGAGCCCAAAATAACAGTATCGTTTCCGCTCCTCAGCATGATCATGGGCGTGAAGACCGTGAAGGCGAGACCCGTTATAAGATTAGAGGCGAAGAAGTTGAGTACTAAGCCGAGGAGGCCGCTCCTCTGGGAGATGTACCTGAAGCCGAAGACGGCATCGCTGAATATACTCATCTTCTTCTCCTGCATGAGTGGCTGGGGGATGGCAACGACGATGAGGATGCCCACTGCAACGAGGAACGTGACGACGTCGATACTTAGTACGCCCGAGACTCCTATCACGCCGATGAGGACCCCTGCAGCGGCAGGGGCGCAGATGTTCGACACCGAGTCTGCGAGGCTCAGCATCCCACTCGCCCTCGCGTAGTCCTTCTTCGGCACCATCAGCGAGACCGAGGCACTGTACGCTGGCCACTGGAATGATTGGAATATCCCCGTGAAGGCCCCGGTTAAGTAGAGGTGCCAGACCTCTAGCCTGCCAGAGGTGAGGAGAATGAAGACGGTTATGGTCGCGATCCCGGAGGCGATGTCGCTGAGCATCATGACGAGTTTCCTGTTCCACCTGTCCACTAGGGCTCCTGCGATAGGATACATGATTACCGAGGGGCCGAAACTGAACAGGGCGACGAGGGCGAGCGCCGTCGCTTCCCCCGTTCTCTGCCACGCCCAGATGCTTAGGGCGAACTGGCTCATGTATGTCCCTAGAAGACTGAAGAACTGTCCCGACCAGATGACGGCGAAGAGGCGCATTCCGGTGAGCCGGAGCCCCCCGCTGCTCTCCTGAGCCATAAAAACGATTCAGCGCGTCATGTATAATAACCTAACAGAAAAAATTGGTGTTAGGTGAGCGGGATTGCTTTAAGCTCAGAGAGATCGCTCAAGCTGTTGATCTTGACCATTCCTCCCGAGATTGTGTAGAGGTTCTCCCCTATGTACAGGCTCCTGTAGACTGAGTACTCGGAGGAGAACCAGTAGCCGCTCTTGAGCAGCTCGTCTCCCTGTAGGTGGGTGATCCGTCCTCTGAGCTTTATTCCCTCGGTGCTTATCTGGAATATGTACGCGCCCTGGTAGACGTAGTCGCCGTAGGTGTTGGCTTGTACACTCCCTCCATATATCGAGGGGTCTATCCTCGCCTCGAGTATCGGGATAACGAGCAGGTTCTTCTCCCTGCTGAAGAGGAAGGCTTTATGATCGCTTAGTGCGGGGGAGTCTGTTCCCCTATTCCCTATTTCCAGTTTCGCCACCTCTCTCGGGTTGGCGACGTCGCTCACGTCGAATAGGCTAAGTTTCACCCCCTGGTACCAAGCAAAGTTTCCGCTCTCTGAGTCTACTGCCTCTTTCCCGAGGCCGATGACGTGGTTCTCATCATAAGGATGGAGGTAGTTGCTGAAGCCGGGTATCTTGAGCTTCCCAAGTACCTTAGGGGAGGTGGGGTCCTTGAGGTCGATTACGAATAACGGGTCGACTTTCTTGAAAGTGACTAGGTAGAGGCGGTCACCCATGAAGCGGGCGCTGTATATCTGCTCACCAGGGGCAAGGTCCTCGAGCTTCCCAACGATCTTGAGGTCAGCGTCGAGGACGTAGACGTTGTTCTTTGAGGTGCTCACTCCCCAAGCGTGACCCGTTGTCGTTGCGATCCTGAAGTATTTGCCACTCTCATCCATACTAAACTGGTTGAGGACCCAACCGGGGACGCTCCCGTCAGCTATTCCTTCGATTCTGCCATTGTCGAGCTTAATCTTATGGACGCCCGTCGAGGAGTACCCCACAGTCGTCAGGTATAGGTGATCGGCGCTGCAGTACACAGTGCTGCTCGAACCGAGGAGGAACGTCTTTGAGTTCACTGGGGCTTCTGGGTTTTGCGTGTTTATGCTCGCCACTGTAGTGTAAGAGTAGCTTGAGTCTGTACCGTTATAGTAGTAGATGCTGGTAGCAGGTATGAGGCACGGCTTCCCATTCTCGGAGTAGGCTGGTAGATCGAGTACGCCCTCATAAACCCAAGCGCCTTTCCGGGATACGACGTAGACGTAGTCACCGATCATACGTGAGGCCATATAGACTCCCTCCGCTTCGTAGGTCCTCTCTCTGACTGGATTGACCCGATCGGAGATGTTGTAGAAGTAGACATTTGTAGTTGTGATCTTGGGTATCGGTGAGACGCCCCCTGCCTTTGAAGCGAATACTCTACTGTAATCCATTGTGAATACGACTAGTTTATCCCCCGCTACAAAGAGGTCGCTGACCTCAACGTCGAACTTGATTTTAGTCAGGAGCTTTGCCTCCTCTGCTGGGTAAGCCTTGACTATGTAGACCGTGTTGAGTCTCGACAAGTAGATAAAGGTCCCATCAGTCTTCACAATGTCCGCCTCGTCGACGCCCGTCACCTGAATGTTTGTGCCCGAGTAATTGACGTCAGAGTTTGCACCGGCAGAATTAGTCGCAGTTTTTGTCGCATCAGCACCTATGAACTGGGGAACAGCTGTTGAGGTAATCCTGCCAAACACGCCGCCGAACTCAAGTATATATGATTCCGTCTTCGCCTTCTCCTGGAGGAACCAGGTGAGCTCAGCCTCCGACCTGAAATTGTTGAAACCCGGGGGTTCGTATGTGAGGATCAATGGAGAAAAGTTGAAGCTCGATGTAACGTCTAGGATGATGCTCCCGCATACTATCCCTAACAGAATGTAGGCCATAAGACGAAATTTACCGGTTTGGGACATTATTCATCTGTATATAGGATCCCCGAGAGATGGCTTAATGCTAGGCTTTAGAACGAAATGGGTCTAGGCGTTCTAACTGTCGAACAGAGGAAACCGTTAAGGGGTTCACGTGCTATTTGCAGCATCTATGCGTCTCC
>MEZF01000091.1:3495-4179 GCA_001774245.1 Candidatus Bathyarchaeota archaeon RBG_13_52_12 | reverse complement strand
GGGACGTGGAGGGGCTAAGCACCGCAGCAGCGAAAGCCGGTCACAATGTCACAATTTTCTTCAACGAGGATGCTGTCCAGCTCCTAAAGAACCCGAGTCCAGTAGAATATCTCTATGCCGACCTCCTCGCCTGCAGGTTGAGCGCAATGGAGTACAAGATATCCATTGAGAATATGGCGGTGAACGCCCGAATGAGCAGCCTCGGCGAGCTCGTCGACCAACTAGAAGCCAATGACAAGGTTGTCTTCCTGGGATGAATAACATTGAATGATGAGACGACGTTCATCTTCCGCAGCAAGGTGGAGCCAGGAAGTAGATTCTGGGAGGGGCTCAGGCTAAGCGCTGCCTTTGTTGGCATGGACCACATCCCTACTATAGTCTTCATGGATGCAGCCGTCTCTGGCCTCAAACCTAATGCCCTCCCCCTCAGGCAGCTCTGGGAATACCTCAAGGTCACAGCCGACCTCGCTGGCATAAATGTCCTCGACACAGATATGAAGGAAGCCAACCTAACCCTCGCTGACCTCGACCCACAACTAAACGTTAAGATGATCACCATCGACGAGCTCGCGGAGAGGCTCTCCGAGAATCGGGTGGCTGCTATTTTCTTGGAGTGACATGAATGATCATACTACTCCAAATCGGGACTCAGGAGTATGGCGAGGCTTTCAGGATAGCCCGCCG
>MEZF01000091.1:3118-3455 GCA_001774245.1 Candidatus Bathyarchaeota archaeon RBG_13_52_12 | reverse complement strand
GGCGATGGCTGCAGGCTCGCTGAGAACCCCCACATAACCGATAGCTTAGATTTCGCTAGGCTCTTCGCCCTGAGAGAAGATGTGAGGAAGCCTGTCAACGGAGTTGAAGTCATCAACTATGACGGGTGGGTGAAGCTACTAGAGTACTGCAATAAGACGGCGTGCTGGACCTAGACCCACCAGATCCACCCGCGTCTCTCCTTCGACATCTCACTCTGTACTAGGCCCCTTAGTCGGAGATTATTTAGGAAGACAACGGCTGAGTCAGGGCACCGAACGAGCTTTTTCTGGTTTTCCTCCTGGACCTCGCGCGTCGTGAGTGGGCGACCCGCCTCCC
>MEZF01000091.1:1862-3026 GCA_001774245.1 Candidatus Bathyarchaeota archaeon RBG_13_52_12 | reverse complement strand
TCGAAGCCACCATGTAACCTTATACTTTTATTCTGAATTACGCATTTTCTTGTCGAGGGAAACAAATTGAAGCTGTTCACTGTGGGCCCGGTGGCTTGTTACCCCGTCGTCTTAAAGGCTATGGGGGAGCAGATGTACAGCCACAGGAGCGCCGAGTACAAGAAGCTCCACTACGACACGGTGGGGCGTCTCCAGGCGTACATCGAGACCCAGAACCCCATCTACCTATTCAGCGCGACGGGTACGGGTTTCATGGAGGCTGCTGTTAGAAATTGCGTGAAGGACAGCCTCATAGTTTGTGTAAACGGTGACTTCGGGAAGCGTTTCGCCGATGTCGCCAAGTTGAACGGGAGGAAAGTGGAGATTGTTGAGCCGGCGATGGGCGAGCCAGTGACTCCCGCGATGCTTGACGACGCCCTGCGCAGCCATCCTGAGGTGGAGGCCGTTGCCATCACACACAACGAGACAAGCGCGGGCCTCATCAACCCCCTCAAGGAGCTATGTGCAGTAGTTAAGAAACATGGAAAACTCATCTTCGTTGACGCAGTAAGCAGTATGGGTGGTACCGAGATCAAAGTCGACGACTGGGGTATTGACATCTGCTTCAGCAGCAGCCAGAAGTGCTTCGGTGTCCCCCCCGGCCTCGGCATAGGCTCGGTGAGTAAGAAGTGCCTCGAGGTAGCGGAGAAGATCCCGAACAGAGGTTACTACTTCGACCTCCTACTGTGGCAAAAGGATCACGAGAAGGGGCAGGGCACGCCGGTCACGAGTGTGATTCCCCAGATCGCGGGGCTGAACGCAGCCCTCCGGATGGTAGAGGAGAAGGGCGGCAAACAGTGGTACTTCAACTTATATAAGAAGAGGAACACCCGTATCCGACGCGCAGTCAAGAAACTCGGCACCCCCGTCTACCCAAGGAGGGGCTCCGAGAGCCCGACTGTAAATTGCGTCAAAGCGCCAAAGGGCGTCCCCGGTCCCAAGGTCTACGAGGCGATGAGGGCAAAGGGCTTTGAGCTCGCCCAAGGATACGGCGCTCTGAAGGACACGACATACCGGATAGGTAATATGGGCTACATTCCCAACCTTAGCTTGACCCAGATGCTCGACGCCCTCAAAGAGGTATACGAGGAGATCGCCCGGTAGCCCCTATTTTTTAAAGTATTC
>MEZF01000091.1:0-1753 GCA_001774245.1 Candidatus Bathyarchaeota archaeon RBG_13_52_12 | reverse complement strand
AGAAGTCCAACCATTATCTGTAACCCCGATAGTAGCACTGTCCCGATGCGCCCCCACTTATTTCCGACCCAGAGACCGTAAGCGAGGACAAAGCCCGCTCCGCTTGTCAACAAGTAGTACGCCATCGGGAGAAGGGAGACACTCGATGCATAGTAGCTATAGGCTATTATAACGTTGATAACGCTCTGTATGAAAAAGAAGGAGGCTAGGAGTGTGACTCCGAAAGGCCTTTCCATGACGGATAACCTGCATTTCGCCATTAAAGCGTTGGCGCTAGAAGAATTTTCTTCACAGCGCTAAAGTCATGGTTGCTCGACGCCGTATTTAGCCGAGATAAAACAGCTCCCCTCGCGGCTGACCATACACGGACCGACAGGGGACTCAGGGGTACAGCCTTTATTGAAAAGGGGGCATTCCCAAGGGTAGCAGACAGCACGCAATACCTCGCCACAGCGGCAGCCGTGGGGCATCTCGTAACTTGCCTCCGTCTCGAAGTCAAACCTCTTCGAAGCGTCATGGTCCTCGAACTCAGATCTAAGGGCAAGGCCAGAGTCGGGGATCGTACCTATGCCCCTCCATGGGGCATCGCGTCTTTCGAAGACTTCATCCAAGAGCCTAATGGCAGTCTGGTTCCCCTCCGGCTTTACAATCCTCTTGTAGGCGTTCTCTAGCTCTCCACGCCCCTCCTTAAGCTGCCTGCAAATCATGGCGATGGAGAAAAGTATGTCGAGGGGTTCGAAGCCGGCTATCACCTGCGGCACCTTGTATCGTTCAGTTACCACCCTATACCCAGCTTCACCGATTATGGCGCTGACGTGCCCGGGGTCTATGAAGCCGTCAACGGGAGTCTCCCCTGATTTCAGTAGGTGGATCATAGCGGGGGGAATGAGTATGTGGGCGCTATAGACGCTGAAGTTCTCGGGGGGGTTCGCGAGGAGCTCGGAGGCAGTAGTTGGGGCGGTGGTCTCGAAGCCTACGCCGAAATGAACGACTTCTTTACTCGTTTTAAATGCCATCTTGGCAGCGTCGTGGATGCTGTAGACGATCCTGACGTCGGCTCCTCTCGCCTTGGCGTCCGCGAGGCTACCGAGCCCAGCTGGGACTCGCATCATGTCCCCAAAAGTTGTGAGAACGGCGCCAGACTCTGCGAGCCTTATAGCGAAGTCTATGCGGTTCGGTGGCACCGTGCATACAGGGCACCCCGGCCCCATCAGGACCTCCACATTCTTTGGGAGCATGCTCCTGAGACCATGTTTCGTGATGGCGTCCTCGTGGGTCCCGCAGACGTGGACGATCCTGATCCGCCTACCCCCAGAGAGTTCTCTGATTAGCTTGACCACCCTACCCGCCGTCTCGCCGTCCCTAAACTTCTCAGAGATACCCGACATCACAGAAGCCTAAGAGCCACCGGATATAAACCTCCCCGACACTGAGAGGGTAGGTGTTTATATCCGGAAAGACCTCACTGAGGATGAGGATTGACAGGGTGTCGGAAGAGCAAACCCCCGAAAAATTAGTATTCAGCGATAAACCTGATTTCAAATTCACAGCAGCCTACGAGGCTTATAGCAAGGCATTCGATAACGCTGACTCTGCATTAAAGGGGGCATTAAACGAGACACTTACCAAGCTCCACGATGGCAAGATGGACTACGGCTTATTTTATAATACTATCAACCAGCACATCCAGGGGGCAGATAAGGGTAGCAGCTTCAGACGCGCGCGCATTGAGGGTCAGAGAAAACAAGAGTAT
>MEZF01000090.1:11991-19669 GCA_001774245.1 Candidatus Bathyarchaeota archaeon RBG_13_52_12 | reverse complement strand
AGCGAAGAGGATGGGGATTGACGCCCCACGCGTCGGGTTAACGGAGCACCTTCAGCCGAACGCCTTCACCGTCGGTAGAGGTAAGAGCGCAATGGTCGTCTTCACCATGGGAATTTTAAGCACCCTCGATCCCCGCGAGCTCGAGGCTGTTGCAGCACACGAGCTAGCCCACATAAAGAATGGGGACTTTAACCTCATGTCGTTAGTTACAGCCTTGAAGATAGTTTTCTTCTACAACCCCTTCTCATACCTAGCGACTTCGATGGTATCAAGGGAGAGGGAATACCTAGCGGACGAGGTCGGTGCCAAGGCAATATCTCGGACGAGGCAGTTGAAGAGCGCCCTTGTTAAGATATCAGCCGCAAAAACAGGGATGAGCCAGAATTTACTCACAACGCTCACCACGAGGCTCTTCGTCTACTCCCAGATAGGATCCCTTAAGGCAGCGTTCGCCGCCCACCCCAACCTCGACACGCGCCTAAGGCACATAGGGGGGGTAACTAATCAGAGGGGGGATGCTGTGAAGACCGCAGCGGTCGCGGTTCTTCTGGTGAGCACCTTGTTCCTCGCCGGTGGATACATCTCCCAGCCCATGAGGCTCGTCGACCAGCTCCTCTTCAGGGTAGACGATTCATTCGGGCTGAGATTGATGAAGTTTCCCGAGGGGAGGGGCCCCATAGCTGGCGCGGTCGTCGAGATGGCGCGGATTGCCCCGCCTCTAGATTTCAAGCCGGTCTTCAGGGTGGATGCTTCTTCGCCGCTGAATAAGTTTAATCAGTCAGGCGATTCTGCAACGCAGCATCTCCTTACTGAAGACGCTGTCCGCCTCGCAGGCGTCGCAGCGGATGCAGTTAACCACCCCCTGGCCCTCCTTTAGCCTCTTCACGAGGCCGGGCTCGTTAATGAAGGGGCGGCTCATGCTGATGAGGTCGGCGACTCCATCGTCGACGACTGCCTGCATGGCTGCTTTTGTTCTGAACCCATTGACGAGAGCGAGTGACTTTGGCTTAGTCGTTGCTCTTATCTTTTCGCAGTGGCCTGCGAAACTTGGCTCACTCAAGCTTGGGTCGGTGTGCCTCGCCCTTTCCCGGTACTTGTCCTCTTGGCCAATGCCACCGCCGCTGACCTCTATCATGTCGATGCCCTGAGCTGCCATGGCGTGGGATACTTGAGCCGCCTCGTCGACGGCGAAGCCATCCCTGCTGAAGTCGTCGCAGTTTATCTTCATCGAGATTACTGTGTCTGCGCCTAGGCGGCCGCGAATGTCTAAGTAGACCTCCTTGAGGAGACGCATCCTGTTCTTCAGGTCGCCGCCCCACTCGTCGGTGCGGGTGTTTGCGTGTTTGCTGAGGTACTCTGATATTAGGTAACCGTGGGCGGCGTGTATCTGGACGCCGTCGAAGCCCGCTGAGATTGCCCTCTCGGCTCCATCCCCGAACTTATCGATTACATCCCAGATCTCGTTTGTGGTCATGGCACGTGCATTCCAATCCTTCCCCCTGTAGTCGCTGGGCCCAATGCGCTCACCGGCGCTTGCTTGGTAGCCGCCGTAGTTGATCTGTGCGAGAATGGCGCCACCGTGACGGTGTACAGCGTCCGTCAGCTCTCGCAGCCTCGGGACAACATAGTCGTCGTGTATCCCCGCCATGCCTGCGTGTGCTTTACCCCGGGGATCGATGTATAGATGGCCTTTTATGATCAAGCCGACGCCGCCCTCCGCGAGTTGCTCGTAATGAGGGATCATCTCATACCTGATGATCCCGTTTTCGTCACTCCAAGCGGAGGTCGTCGCGCTTCTGATGAAACGGTTCCTAATCTGTAGCTCCCCGATCTTGTAGGGTTTGAAGAGGTCGACCATGGGGGAGGCTGATGCGTCGCTGTTTTTGAAGGCATCGGGCGCAGGTCTTTTACCGTGTACTCGGTTTTATCAATCCAGGTGTTCTCTTGGCGATCCCGAAGTTGGGTAATGGTGAGCAGAGGGTCTACTTCAAGGCGGGTGGCGAGTGGTGCTACCTCTGGACCCCGAAGGGTTTCAAGTTGAAGGGTAAGACGCCGGTGCTTATGCACCACCACGGGGCGGGTGGCTACGTGCGTGAGGGGTCAGCGGACTGGCCGGATACAGAGTCCAAGGCTGCCTTCCTGAAGGCGATCATGGAGAACGGGATAGCGGTGGCGGGTAGCCACGCCTGTGGCGACCACTGGGGCAACCCCTGCGCAGTCGCGGCTAACGCGGCCCTGCTGAAGGAGCTGGACGCGGTGCCCGGCTTAGACACATCGAGGCTAGGGCTGATGGGCGGTGGGCTCGGTGGTACGCTTGTGTGGAACTCGGTCCTCGGCCCATTAGCGGGGCGGGCTAAGCTCGCGGCGGTGCTCCAGGCCGTCGCCAACCTCGACGCCACGATCAGGGAGAAGAAGTTCAGGGACGTCACGCTGAGGGCCTACGGCTTCACTCCAGAGACCTCGGATGAGGTTGCTTACAGGGTGATCAAGCCTAGCGACCCCATGCCGAAGCTGAAGGCAATGAAGGAGGGGATGAAGCTGGCAAGTGTCGCCATCTTCCACGGTTCGAAGGATCACAATATCCCCGCCGAGACGAACGCCGTCCCCCTCGCAGAGGCGTTGAGGAGGGCCGGTGGCGAGGTTGAGCTGAACGTCTTCCCCGAGGTGGAGCACAACGTCTACGCCATGGGAAAGGCGATGGAGGATAAGCTGCGCGTCTTCTTCTCAGCCCTTTAGCTTATCCCCGAATTTCTTCTCCAGCTTTTCCACCTTGGGGGAAATCACGTATCTGGAGTAAGCTGCGCTCCTGTTCCTCTCATAGTACTTGAGGTGGTATTCCTCGGCGGGGTAGAAGGCCTTGAAGGGCTCGAGCCGCGTCACGATCGGCGACTTGTACGCGTTCCTCTCGGTCAGTTCCTTGATGTAGGCTTCCGCTTCCCTCCGTTGATCCTCTGTGTGGTAGAAGATGACGGACCTGTATTGGGTGCCCATGTCCGCGCTTTGTTGGTTGAGGGTTGTAGGGTCGTGTGTGGCGAAGAATATCTCCAGTATCTGGTGAAAGGTTATGACAGCTGGGTCGTATGTGATCTGGACGACCTCAGCATGGCCTGTGGCGCCTGTGGACACCTGTTCATATGTTGGGTTGACGACGTGGCCACCGCTGTATCCGGGGAAGGCGCTCGTGACTCCCTTCAGCCTTGCGAAGACTGCCTCTGTGCACCAGAAGCAGCCACCGCCGAGGGTTATGGTCTCCTCTCTGTTGCTCATGGGTTCCCCGGTGGAAGCGGGGTTGTTATATGTTACTTTAGCCGCGTCGCTTCTTCGCCTGTGGGGTGAGGTAGTAGTCAGGGAGGAAGTTGGGCTCCTGGTCTACGCCGCCGAATGGGATTGGGGTTGGTAGGAGGTGCTTGGTCTTTTCGAAGCCCTCGATGACATCGGGGAGGGTTTTGTAGGGGATGGTGACGAAGAGCTCCTGGTCCTGGACTATGCTGGAGACGCGCTCCCCGCGGCAGGGGAAGCCGACGGCTGGTTTGCCCGTCTGGTAGGCCTGAGCCATGCCCTCGGCGCATACGCCGTACTTTGCGCACGTGGTCATGGTGAAGCGTGGCTCCTCGGCGTAGAGGTATCCCTGTACTAGCTTGAGTATCTGGAGGGGGTTACCGTAGACGATGACCTGGTCGGGCTCCATCTCCATCTTCTCGAGGGGGGCGAAGGCTATCGCCTTGACGTCGCTGAAGGGGATCCTTGGTAGGGTCTGGAACATGGACTCGCAGAGCTCCGGCGTCTTTCTGGATCCGTCCTTCTTCGCGATCTCACCGTGCTCCATGGCTTCGTCGTAGGGGTAGGCTCCGGTGACGAGTGCGCCTATGTTGCAGACCTGGTCGTCGGGGGTGGCGACGACCTTGCGTAGGTGGTGGCGCGCCTGGCCGACGAACTGGCAGGCGTTCAGCGGCGCCTTTGGTCTGTAGTAGCCCTTGTCTGCGAGGTCCCACTCGGCGTCTTCGCTCCACTCCAGGAGGTACTTGACGGCGACCGGGGGCGTCTGAAGGCTCAGGGTTCTCATTAGCCATTCGTGTTGCTGCTTGCGGTCCATTTAGTTGGTGTTGTTACCACGCCTGATTTATTCTTTCCCCGTTTGCTCTTACGGGTAAGATCACGGCGGCGGTGCTGAGTTGGATGCTTCTGCAGTCGCTGCTTCGCAGCTCATAATTATTTGTATATGAAAGGTTAAGTAGAATTACTTTCGAGTATACCCCTGTAGGGTATTCTGAGACTCGGCGTACCCACGATTGGTGTCTGTTTGGACCGCGTCAAGAGGACTAAGTACAAGGCGGTGCCCGTAAGGGAAACCCTCGTCGAGATGAAGGACATAAGCGAGATGATGATCGACCTAGCGTACAGCGCAGCCATAATGGATAACAAGCCACTTGCCGAGGAGGTAATGCTTCTCGAGAAGCGCATGGATGACCTCGTATACATTCTCAACATGAACCTGATGCTGTCGGCTAGGAACTGGAGGGACGCGGAGACGCTCGCGGCCGTCCAACGTGTCGGCGCCCTCACGAACGTGATGAGCGACGCCGCTGGGGACATAGCTGGCCTAGTGCTTCGTGGGATAAAGGTCCACCCGGTGGCGAGGGAAGTCTTCGAGAGGACGGAGGAGAACCTCGAACACGCCCACATCGTTGAGGGTTCCATCCTCGAGGGAAACAGCGTCGACGAACTCCACTTGGCGAGGAGGATAGGAGCCGACATAATAGCGATCAGAAGGGGGGAGCACTGGCTCATCAACCCGGGGAAGGAGATTATCATGCCCGAGGACGTGATCGTTGCTAGGGGGACGCAGGAGGGCCTCACCAAGCTCGTACAAGCTGCAGGTGGGGAGGTGAGTAGCCTTGAGTGACATGGACGCACTTGAAATAATCACAAACCAGCTCGTCGAGATGAAGAACACCTCTGAGCTCACCATAGACCTGGCCTACTCCTCACTACTACTCAACAATAGGTTCCTCGCCGAGGAGGTTCAGCTGCTCTATCAGAGGACGGAGAACATAAACATCGATCTGGAGCAGCTGCTCCTCAGCTGCCAGCTCATGGGGGATGATTCGAAGGGCCTCATCAGCCTGGTCAGGATGGGGATGGCGGCTGAGAGGATAGCCTTCGCAGCGTCCAAGATAGCTCAAGTTGTACTACGTGGAATCGAGCCTCACCAGGTGCTCAAGATGATGATTCAGAGCGCTGACGAGACGGTAGAGCGAGTGGCCGTCCCCGATGACTCGCCGATAATCGGCAAGAACCTTAAGGACGCTCAGCTCCCTGAGGAGACCGGCTGGTGGATACTCGTCATCAAACGCGGTGACAAGTGGGTTCGCCCGAAGGCATCCACCGTAGTGGAGCAAGGTGACGTCCTAATAGCGTCGGGGTACTCTGATGGCGAGAGTGACTTTAAGCAGGTAGTAACGGGGATACGGGACCACAGGAGTTAGGAAACTGGAAACACTTCGAAACCCTTAAACCGGATGTGAGCCCCGCCGATAGGGATAGAAATATCATATTCGGGGTGAGGGAGGTGACCTGTAGCGACGAAGACCGAGACAAAGAGCAGACGCTTCCTCGCGACT
This sequence comes from Candidatus Bathyarchaeota archaeon RBG_13_52_12, assembly GCA_001774245.1. Taxonomy (GTDB): domain Archaea; phylum Thermoproteota; class Bathyarchaeia; order TCS64; family TCS64; genus UBA8941. The sequence goes on along the minus strand of MEZF01000090.1, from coordinate 14,048 downwards.
ACCGCTCAGGCGCTGTTCTCACTGCTCTTTAACTTCACAGGACTATTAGCAGGGGGCCTCGTCGCCTACAGCTTAGGGATGTTCGACACTATCCCCTGGGCCCTTGTGATCTACCCGGGTGTACTAAGTATTAGGGGCGCGATAGGTGGGCTCTACTGTGGGCGCCTAAGCACGGCGCTTCACCTGGGCACGATAAAGCCGACCCTGTTCGGAAACACGGAGGAGGCCTACGTGCTGTTCAACACTGTGAATACATTGACCCTAATCAGTGCTCTGCTCATGGGCTCCTTCGGCTCTCTCGTCGGCGTGTTTGTCACGGGCACACCGTTCACGGAGTTCTTCACGATCCTCTCCGTCATTATTGCCTCTATGGGGCTCAGCATACTGGCCATCTCCCCCCTTACTTTCTGGGTTTCGGTGGCCTCTTATAAGAGGGGACTCGACCCTGATGTTCTCGTTTACCCAGTCATCTCCACCGTCGCGGATCTTATCATCACCGCCCTCTACCTCGGCGTTCTCTACATTGTTCTTCAAGCGCCGGGTCAAAGCTTGTACATACTGAATGCTGTCAACCTAATTTTCGTCGCCATCGTGCTGTACACTATAAGGAAAATCCATCGTAACAGTGAGTTCGTCACCACGGTCAAGGAGTTCATGATGACCCTCATCATCGTCACCGTCATCGTCAACATCACCGGGACGGCCCTGAACAGGATCATGGAGAGCATAGGCAAGAGACCGGAAGTCTTCATGATCTACCCCGCCCTCATCGACACCATCGGGGACGTTGGCTCCATAATTGGCTCCACGGCCACGACTAAGATGGCGCTCGGCGTCATGGCTACGGAGTTCAGGGCGATTACAACCCACTGGGTCGAGATAGGGAGTGCGTGGGTGTCATCGATCATCATGTTCGTCTTCTACACATTGACGAGCAGCGTCGTCTATGGGATTGGTAAGTTCCCGGGCTTGCTTGGGGAGGCTTGGATGACGAATCTGATAGTGGTGCCCATCATCATCGTGATCAGCTTCTTCACCGCGATAGTTACCCGGAAGAGGGGTCTGGACCCTGACAACTTCATCATACCGATTGAGACTAGCATCAGCGACGGGTTGACGACGATAGGGCTCCTCATAGCCCTCACCTTGCTACTGTAGGCTTGCGTGGTTTTATTGGGCGTCGCGCCCTTATCCACCATCTAGGTTCAATAAGCAGATCGTGTAAATGGGTGGGAGGTTGACTATGGAGTTCTCTGTGCGGGCGATGGTTTCGATGATCAGGAGTTGGGTAGAGTTCCTTCGCAGGCAGGAGAGCCCCTTCAAGGTCAACATACTGCGTAACTTCGCGCAGCGCTTCGCGACGAACCTGACTTATCAGTTTCAGCCGCTCTTTCTGACGAGCCTTGGGGCGAGTCCCCTTGTCCTCGGGTACCTGAACAGCGTGAATGGGGTGGTCAACACCTTGCTCGCGATCCCCACGGGGGTGGTCGCGGATAGGATGGGGATAAAGAGGGTCCTCGTCTTCACGACGTTGGTCTCCGTGGTCAGCGCAGTCGTCTTCGCGGTGGCTAGTAGCTGGGAGCTGGCGGCTGTCGCCCTCGTCCTGTCCGGGGCCGTGATGATCCTTGATAGGACTGTATGTCCTATGATCTGCGGCTCGGCACTAGCGAGTGGTGAGCGGCTTACGGGGATGGGGATATGCGACACGATCTCCTTCTTCCCCCAGCTGATCGCCCCCGTACTAGGCGCCTTCCTGATAACCATGTTCGGGGGCCTAAACGCGGAGGGTATACGCCCCCTATTCTACCTGCAGATTGTTGGCACCCTCATCGCGTTGGTGATCTTGCAGTTACGGTTTAGGAACCCCGCCACCCAGGCGGGGGGCATGAGGGGGAACGTATTCGCCGACATAGGGGGTCTGTTCAGGGAGGGGCGGATCATCAAGAGGTGGTTGCTGCTGACCGTCGCGGCGGCTTTCCCCTGGCAGGTGGCGTTCTACACCCCGCTCTTCGCGGCTCAGGTCAAGGGGGCCGACCAATTCATCGTTGGCGGGATAA
>MEZF01000090.1:0-11895 GCA_001774245.1 Candidatus Bathyarchaeota archaeon RBG_13_52_12 | reverse complement strand
GCCTGATGATACTCTCCTACTTCGTCCTGGTTTTGGCACCTAACAACGTCATCCTGCTCCTCGCAGGCTTCCTAAGTGGTTTCAGCATGTCATTCATGCAGAATATGATGGCGATCTCAGTTGAGCTTGTGCCGCCGAAGCGCCTCGGCAGCTGGGTGGGGATCCAGGGCTTCTGCAGGGGAGTCGTCGGAATAATCTCGCCTATAATATGTGGCTATCTGTGGGCCTTCGTCTTCCCGGGGAGCATATTCTACTTCCTCGCAGCGACCCAGATAGTGGCGCTTGTGATGTTGGTGCTCGTGCCGACGGAGATCACCCGGTGAGCTTAGGGACGAGTGCTCTAGGCAGTCTTGTTTATACTAGCCTTGATTGCTTCTGCGATCTTCTCCGGGTCTCCTGCGCCACCGGGTCCCAGCTGTTGAATGATGCCTCCGCGGTCTCCTCTTCGTCGGGGTATGATGTGGATGTGGACGTGTGGGATCTCCTGGCCGCTGCCGGGGCCGTTGTTTATTCCGATTGTTGTGGCGTCGCAGGACACCGCATCCCGAATTGGTCCAACAATCATGTGCAATGCCTTGAAGAGGGCCGCTGCCTGTTCAGACGATAAGTCCTCGATTCTGGCGGCGTGGGTCTTAGGGATCAGCAGCGTGTGACCGGGTGCTGCGGGTCGAGCATCAAGGAATGCCAGCACATCATCGTTTTCATACACTCTCTCAGATTTAATGCGTCCTTCAACGATGTTGCAGAATAGGCATGCCATGTTTCAGAGATGAATGTCACTAGTATTTGGTTTTGCCTTAGGAGTAGCGACTATTTACGAGCACAACACCCTAGGGATCACTTGTAAGCGAGACCAGGATCACTTTAGTGGTATGCAGGGATCACTACAACCTCAGGCGATTGTGAAGGGATCACCTTGTACCTGTCGAGGGATCTATCAGAGAGCAGAGCAGGATCAGAGGGGGATCACGGACAATTTTGAAACTAGGAAATATAGCCTAATATAAGCTACAATGATAGAGGAAAACGACCGCTGAAGGTTACTTTGCGCTAAATAGCAGGGGTATTTCTGATCCCGCTGCTCCTAAAAATATTCTTGAGCTCATCCTAGTCCTTAGGTGATCCGGGGGTTTTCGATCGTGATCCATTAGAAGATGATGTGCCAACCCGATGAATCATTTGAAAATACTTTATACATTCATCGGTCGATAAATCTTTGACGATGATCCTCCCCCTGATTCGAGAACTCAACCAGGTCTGCAGGACCCCGAAGCTTAATCAAGCGCTGAGGGATAGGACCTACAGCTTGATGAGGAGACTAAGAGAGTCGCGCGCGCGATAAATGAGGATAAATCAAGTATTCCCATGGTACCGAAGTTGAAGCTAGTATCTGACATTATAGGGATAGAAGTAGTTGACATGAATAGCGAAGTTGCCGCTGTGATGGGACTGGGAAAGGAGACACTCGGTATACTCATTATTAGTATATTCAAGGGCTCAATTGCTGAGAAAGCAGGTTTAATCTCAGGTGACATCCCTGCTCAGTTAGACAATAGAAGAGTTATGCTTGGGGGAGACATCATCATCGAGGTCGACGATAAAACGATCAACTCTAGAAAAGATCTCGAGGATTTTATTAGCCACTATCATCTACCGGATACATCGATTAAATTCAGAATTCTCAGAGACGGAAAACCAATCGAGATCTGTCTAGTTTATTGAAAAATAGATGAATCCATAAAGCATGCAGTTATAGTTGAATCCTCAATCTAACTGTTATGTAAATCACGCGCGCGACTTGTTAGAGATTTGGCGCTTCGGTACTTGTTCTGATAGTTGCGGTAGCAGTTGGGGCAGTAGACGGGCTGGTTGGGTGGTGGGGTGAATGTTGGTTTGAATTCCTTCCCGCACTTGCCGCAGCGCGTGGATGGTGCTTCCTCTGCGTGGGAGTAGCTGAGTTCTAGGGGGATGATGTTGGTCTTGGTCATCGCCATTATTCGCTTGAGATCCTTTAGCTCGTCGGGGGAGACGAGGCTTATCGCCGTGCCCTCAGCGTCCATCCTGGCGGTTCTGCCTATCCTGTGGAAGTAGTTACCTGAGTCCTCGGGTATGTTGTGGTTTATTATGTGGGTTACCTCGTGGATGTCGAGCCCCCTCGCGGCGACGTCTGTGGCGACGAGTATGCGGAGTCTACCGGCGCGGAAGGAGTCGGTGACCGCGTCCCGCTGAGGCTGCGTTAAACCGCCGTGTAGGGGCTTGGCGTCGTAGCCGCGGCTGTGCAGCATCTTAGCGAGGCGCTGGGCGCCGCGCTGGGTTCGGGCAAAGACTATGGCGCGCTCTACACGTTGGGTGTCGAGTATTGTGGTCAGGGCGTTGAACTTGTCCCTTGGCTCTACCTCTACGTAGCGTTGCATTATCTGGGGGAGGGCGATCTCGTCGCGGCTTATTATGAGTTTCAGTGGGTGGTGCATGAACTCCTTGCTGAGCTGGAGGACGTTGCGGTCCAGCGTGGCGCTGAACAGGCCCATCTGCTTCTGCCTGGGGGTGTCGGCGAGGATCCTCCTGATGTCGGCTACGAAGCCCATGTCGAGCATCCTGTCTGCCTCGTCGAGGACAACGGTGGTTACGTTGCGGAGGCTCAGGGTACCCTGGCCGAGGTGGTCGAGAATACGGCCTGGGGTGCCGACGACGATGTGGACGCCCTGTTTAAGCGCCCTGGTCTGGCGCTGTATGGGCTCCCCGCCGTAGACGGGGAGCGCCTTGACGCCACGGTGAGAAGCGAGTGCGTTGAGGTGGTCCGCGATCTGGACGGCTAGCTCCCTCGTGGGTGCGAGGACTAGGCCCTGCACCGTCTTGAGGCGATGGTCGACCCTCTCAATCATTGGGATTCCGAAGGCTGCGGTCTTCCCGGTGCCGGTCTGCGCCTGCCCCAGGACATCTCTGCCGTCAAGCAGAGGCCCCATGGCCTCCGCCTGTATGGGCGTCGGGGTCTCCCAGCCCATATCGGCGATGGCCTGCATGACCTCTGGGGTGAGGTGGAGCTGTTCGAATGATGTGATCTGCAAGTTTTGATCTCCCTCATCACCGGAATTCGACGTGTCGTAGTCGGGGCCCTGCGAGGCTTCGAGTCAAAGCATGCGGCGGATTCCCTTGTGACTGGTGGATGGGGTAGGAGGCGGGTTAAAAGGGTTTAGCTTTACCGGAGTGATACTATTATTATTCCTAACCCTTATCTAGGTCAAACTGAGCGAAGTTGCACGTATTGATTATCCTCGCGATAGCCTCATCCTGAGTTCCATCCGAGAACCTAAGTAATTGTTTGCTTTATAATTTTGATATACCTAATATGCGAGCAATAATCTTATCATCACTTCCACCTGATAGTCATAAATGCCTGCTCACCTATAACGATGTGAGGATGTGAATACGTTTGGTAGATAAGCCGAGTAAAGTGATAATCAAGGTTCTGAGATGCTTCAAAATGGAGGAAGTCTTCAAAGATTCACCAGTCAAGGCTAAGTACAGCGGACCATGCGATGAATTCAATGAAGGGCAGGAGTTCATAATCGGAACCGAAAAAACTCCCCGCATGCCTGAGGGATTCTGCCCATTTGCCTGGGACTCCCTCTTCTGGGCGGTTATGCTACTTAGATCCAATGGCGACTTTGAGTTTTACGAGGATCGTGGAGTGGCAATATGGTCCTGCCCTGATGGTTTGCGGCCTGTCATCTTCAAGCTTGAGCGGGTATAGAGATCAGTAAGCGGCCTTGACTCCATAGCCTTATCCTGGGTTCCACCTGATACCCTATTCAGCACCTGTGCTCAAAGGAGTGTGGTCAAGTTCACGCGAATTTAGGAGATCAGCAACTGCCTCCTTAAGCTGGATAAAACCCGCAGTAGCCAGCAGAGATCCCGTAAACAAGATGATTAATGCGCGCGAGAAAAAATATGTGGTTTATTTGTATCGACGTGGCTGTTTTATCGCTTCATCACGGTATTTGAGTATTTGTTTGTATAGCCATTCCCAGTTTTCAGCGACTAGCGCATTATACGGGCCTTCTTTTCTTCTACCTTCAAGAATCATCTTCACTGTATCGTTAAAACCTACGCCACCCAGAGCGTCTAAGACAAATTCAACCGGCACTAAACCCTGGTAGACCAGTTCACCCATAATCTCAGAATACCTGTACATTGTCTGGAAATAATACCATCCAGTACTCCCTACTGGGTATCTAATATTGAATTCTTCGTGGGATTTTACTTTCGGTAACTCAGTGTACCACCACTCCTGTATTTTTTGTATGTCGGGTTCGCTTCTCATAGTAGCAAACCATTTGAGAGCTACTTCGGCCTGATCTTTGGTTAATTTGCCCAAACCTTCACATCCATTTTTTTCCTCGGTTTCACTACATTTTAGCTAATAGTAAAACCTGACTTGATCCGGATTTAATGGTTATTTAAAATTTGCGAGGGGGCGCTCGTGCATCCTGAATGATAAAGAGGAAGACTCCGAGCATAACTACCCCGCTAAGGAACGCCAACCAATCAAACCCGACGCCCTCCAAAGCTTCATCCATCAGAATGTAGAAGATGACGAGAGCAAATAGAAGAAAGGAGATGCTCGCTAATAGCTTCAACAGCTTATCTTTTCGCATAATCAGCCCCTCCTCCTTCAATACAAATAGTCCTCCACCTTAAAGCACCATGTTGATCTCCCAGCCCTCATCTAGGAGCCTCCTTACTCCTAGCCCTGAACCTAGGTATGAGCGGTGACTCCGTGAAAAACAGGCGTGGCTGAGTACAGGCGAGGCGGTGAAACCACGCAAACCCGCATGTGCGGACACTCTACTTTTAAATAATCCGTTTTTTCATTTGAAACCGGAGATCAATGAATTGGTGATTGTCAACGATAAGAATTTAATAAAACTTGGGAAGAAGATCCTTGAAGCTGCAGGGACTTCACCTAAAGAAGCAGCCTGGGTTTCAAGCTGCCTTGTCCTTTCTAATGTAAAGGGAGTCGATTCCCATGGTGTCCAGCAGATACCAGGTTATGTAGATTCAATTCAAAATGGGTCTTTGAAACCTGGAGCCAGACCAACTCTCATTGCGAAGAGATCAGCAACGGCTTTCTACGATGGTAACTGGGGTTATGGCTACTCAATCGCATACGATGTAATGAAGCAGACGATTAAAAAAGCTAAAAAGGCTGGTGTCGCGTTCTCCGGGATTCGGAACGTTCACCATATTGGCAGAGTCGGCAAATGGGCTGAAATGGCCCTCGAAGAGAATATGATAGGCATAGCAAGTCAACCTGGCGGAGTATATGTTGCCCCCTGGGGAGGAATTGATAAAAAGCTCCATATCGCACCCATAGCTTTCGCGGCTCCTGCTGGGAGATATTCACCCATCGTTGTTGATATGTCACTTGGCCCCATAGCTGGAGGAAGAACCGCCATCCTAGCTCTTCGTGGAATTAAAGTTCCTACGGGGTGGTACATAGACGACGAGGGGAAACCTCACAACGACCCCAAGATATTCAACAGTGGTAAAGGGGCTCAACTACCGCTTGGGCAAGCCGGGTTGGGATATAAGGGTATGGCGCTTTCATTGATGATCAATATCTTAGCCGGACCATTGTTTGGTCACGTCCTTTCTCAAGAGAAAGGAAGCACGTCCTTAGAACTTGCGCCTACTGACGCGTTTAAAAGATGTGGAGTCTTTTTAGGCGCAATAGACATCGAGGCTTTCACCCCCTTGGAAATTTTCAATGCTGGGATGGAGTCCCTTATCGATGAAATCAAGTCTTCCAGGTTAGCAGAGGGTTTTACCGAGATATTGATGCCTGGAGAACCTGAATGGAGGGAGATGGAGAAAAGGAGGAGAGAGGGCATCTATTTAGATGATGAAATATACCAGAAAATATTGGACACAGCTAAAGAATTAGGGGTTAACACGATAAGGTATAGAGGCAGACCCGGAAAAATGGACATTACTCACCCTTCTTACACGCTTAAAGACGGATACGCGTCTACTTGAAGACCAGGAGATGCCCGTTTAGTACTCAAAAATGGACCATCACCCACATGCACGCGCACCACAACTCAACTTTTAGAGTGGCTCTCCACAGCCTTATCCTGAGTCCCACCCGATACCCAACCGTACGCAACTATTAAATACCCTATGAACGAGATAAAAAACGGTTCTACTTTCACCCTTCAATGACTGTAGAACCACGTGGAGGGGCTAACTTGATTGTGAGAAGAATCACGTACATGGGCAAGCCTGGGAAAGACATGATGAAATGGATCAAAGAAAACAGCCAAGTACTGCGAGCAGTTGACGGCATGCGCAGAGTCGAGTTCATCAGATCAAGAGAAAACCCCGAAGTCTGGGGAGCCTACTTTTATTTCAACGAACTTAAGGACCTGGAAACATACAAGACCTCGGGCCCATACAAGGACATAGTTAAGAGCTTATCCGAGTACGCGGACATGAAAAAACCAATAACAGAAGAAGTATTCGATTACTTAGAAGTGTAGTAGAAATCAATCCACCTTTTTTCTATAAACACGCATACAACAATGAGATATGAGACTAACGCGCGTGATTCAGCTGACGTGTAAGCATAAGTCGACAAACTGGAGTTATAATGAGCTCCCATCAGGCCTAACAGATTCAATCGAGTCACGCGCACGAATGATACGTACAATAACGTTTAGTAATCGCTCATGGGAGGTAATTTTTAATGTTTAAAGGGATTAAAATTTGACCCCTATGATAACAGACGTCGTTGACGCACCAACAGGGTCCGCGCGTGAACCACACTTATTCACACGCGTGAGGTGTCTGCTATGAGTGATGGCTGGGAGAAACGGCTACCATTTTACTATGGATGGGTGATATTCACTGTTACTTTCCTAATATACATGTTCATGTATGGACTCAGATACAGTGTCGGCATCTTCTTCGAACCCATAAGGAGTGAGTTTGGCTGGAGCAACACCACGACCGCCAGCGGCGTCACCATTTTTTACTGGGTTTACGCGTTCAGCGCCCCCTTTGTGGGTCCGCTCGCTCGAAGGATCGGGGTACGGAAAACAGTGCTCATAGGCGGCTTGATGCTGGGCGGCGGAGGGTTGATACTGTCAGGGGTCCAGCAGCTGTGGCAGCTCTACCTCGCCTGGGGCATCTTAGCAGCCATCGGGAGCGCGGCCCTCTACGTTATCCCTACAATGGTGCTCAGCATGTTCTTCCACAAGAAAAGAGGAAGCACCGTGGGCTGGAGTAGCGTCGGTGTCTCAGCCGGCCAAGCCTTGATAATCCCTCAGGTGGCGTGGCTCATAGAAATATGTGGCTGGAGGTCCAGCATGGCACTCCTGGGGGGTATAGTGATCGTGACGACTAGCGTCATCGGCTTCCTGTTCCTCAGGGAGAGTCCCGAGTCAATTGGGTTGTTCCCGGATGGCGCTGATCAACCCCCCGACAAGATTTACAAGGACGCAGTGAAGTCTGATTGGGGTACGAGGGAAGCTACTTCAAACCGTAGTTTCAAGCTAATCGCAGCCAGCTACTTCTTCAGCTTGGGGGGAATCGTCAGCATCCTGACCTTCGTTGTGCCACACATGATCAATGTCGGCATCCCGTCTATCCAAGCAAGCGCGGCTTTCGGAATCATAGGGGTGATGAGCGCTGTGGGGAGTATCATTTTCGGCTTATTCAGTGACAGGTTCGGGAGGAGGTGGACGATCATAGCGACGACGGGTCTACTGGCGATAACATTCGGAGTCGCCACCGTGATTCCCGCTAATCTACTGGTCCTCTACGCCTGGACGGTGCTTTATGGCCTAAGTTACGGTGGAGCACCCGAGCAGTATGCAGCAATCATCACTGATTATTTCGGCAGAAGCAACAGCACGACCTTATTCGGGTTCATCACATTGGCCGGCGGGATTGGTGGGGGATTATTCCCCTTGATAGGCGGATGGCTCGTCGACCAGACGGGCAACTACTATTCGACTCTCCTATTCTTAGCCATAGCCACGGCGCTGGGGACTGGCACAGCGCTTCTCGCGAAGGAGCCGAATAGTGTGGATTAAGCGGTATCTTCAGATCCGCGTGCACATGAGAGGTGAACCAAGTGGATCCAAACTAAGCACCTCAATAGCCTCATCCTCAGCTCCATCCGATACTCAACTGTGATTGTATGGTTGACTTAGCTTTGCTCCAGTCGGTAAGCTACATCGCTGGATGCGTGGGAGTATTCATAGCGGCTTTCTTCTACGTTTTGAACCTGAGGATAAGCCAAAAAAGCCAGCAGTTAATGCTTAAAGCCCAGCAACAGACCCTCGAAACAAGGCAGTTCCAGCTCCTAATGTAGCTGTCAGAGTTCGTAACAACCAAGGAGGGGATGAAAAACTATCTAGAGTTCATAAGCATGGAGTGGACCGACTACGACGACTTCGAGAAAAAATATGGCTCAGATATGAACTCGGATAGCTATGCGCTTCGAGAATCCATGGCGGGCTGGCTCAATAAGGCTGGCATACTCCTAAAGTATGGCATAATGGATAGGGAGCTGCTTTACGACTTCCTCGGCCCCGCCGCCATCGGTATGTGGAACTTATACGGTGAGATAATACGTACCCAGAGAGAGTTCGCGCACATGCCTGAGTTATGGCGTGACTGGGAGTACCTCTACGGTGAGATGGTTAAGATCGGTGCTGAGCGTGGAATTGACGCCAGTTTCAAGGAAGACCTTAGGTACACTGACGAGGTGAAACGGAGGATTGCGGCTAAATCCACTTGACTGCTCACGGTAGTTACTTGGAGTCGCGCATGCGAAACAGAGATCGTAATTTGATAATTTTTTATCTTTACAAAACAAGTCACATTGAGCTGCGTCGAATTGATAGTGGAGAAGACATACGAATCACCTGAGTGCAGGCTGAACTATGCGGAGGGCCCAGATAACGGTCCACCTCTTTTGCTACTGCACGGGGGACAGGACCGTTGGCAGGACTACCTACCACTAATGTCGGTGCTATACACTCGATGGCACCTCTACGCCCTGGACTTCAGGGGACACGGGAGATCTGAGCACACACCCGGAAAATACAGTCTAAGAAGCTTCACCTCAGATGTGGCCACTTTCACAGAACAGAGAATAGGGAAGCCCATGATGCTGGTAGGACATAGCATGGGGGGCATTATCGCCTTAATGGTTGCGGCTAACCATCCAAATCTAGTGAAGGCACTTGTTTTAGGCGACGCTCCCCCCAAGGAAAGCCTTAGAGCAGCTGCAATGCATCCTCTCTTCACCCTAACCCATCAAGTCGTCAAAAGTGGCGGGTCATTTACTGACATGTATCGCGATCAGGAATCAATTGGGGTTGAGATACCTAGTCATGGTCTCATTCGCTTGGCCGACATACGAGATGGGCCATCGATGATTCGGAACGCGAAAGCCATGACTCTAACTGATCCAGAGATGTATAATGTGATGATGCCCGGTGAGCAGTTCACGGACTGGATCGAGGGATATGAAACTGATCTCATTCTACCGAAGATAGGGTGCCCAGTGCTTTTCATCAGGGGTAATCCTGAGCTCGGTGGGATGGTGCCCGATGCTGATCTGAGGAAGTTGAAAGATGCTGTAAAGGACCTAATCGTATATGAGTGCCGATCCATGGGGCACAACATATTGAACGGATTCGATGAGGGTATGATAAGGGCTGTGACCTACTACCTTGAAGCTGTTCGATAGTTTTTATTTTGATGTGCGCGCTGGAAACAGTAAAACAACTAAAAAATTTAATTTAATAAAGCGCGTTGAATCCTGATTTATGACATTTTTAGAATGCATCATGTTAGAGACTCTTTTTGTATATGATGTCATTAGCTTTAACAAGTTTATTGACCTTAAGTCCTATAGAGTCTCCTTTCTTTGCGGTGCTAACATTTACGTGCTCTATTTGCATTGATTCAATAACTTGTTCAAAATCCGATGTTGGTCCTTTTACTAATATCTGGTCACCAATTGAAAGGGGAGCTTTCAATTCAATAATAGCGACGCTGATTCTGCTGAAATAATGTAAGACCTTACCAACCTCCTCCAACTTGTCCATGGGTAAAATCTTGTCTTAATGATTTAAAAAAGTGTGCCTCAACTTTGTCCGATACTCGGAGAACTTACCGTAAAGTAACTTTGGCATGTGCCTCATCTTACGTGCAGTAGCCTTATCCCTGGGTTCCGCCTGCTCACCTGCGACTTGTGCGTCTAATCGTTTATCAATCACCGCCCAATAGATTTGGGTACTGGTGCTTGTTGGGTATTGCAGCGGTGTTCAACCACACTGGTTACAATTCACCACCGTCCAGTATCTGCGTAAAAGCTGTGACCACTAGTAGGTGGAGGTGGGGGGCTTCTGGCGCTCAGCCAGGGCCTCATCCCACCTCCGCCATAATTTCTGGCTTCCATAGCCTATCCTGAGCCCCCCGATACCCAACCACACCGCGTTAGAAACGCGGGAGATCACATTATCTAGCAACATTGCCAATTACCAAGTAGGTTAAGTAATGGCATCTTCAGTCGGTAACCTATTCATAGACCGTTCAAAGGATCAGTCTAAGGCCCTTAAGCAGACCGTCGAGAGGGCGCTTGCACAGATTAGCGATGAGGAATTCTTCAGGAAACCAGGTGTAGAGTCACACAGCATCGCTTCCCTCGTAAAGCACGTCAGCGGGACACTGAGGAGCAGGTTCACCAACTACCTAACAGAAGAAGGTGAGAAGCCGGACCGGAACAGAGAGAGCGAGTTCATCATCCACGAGGGGGAGACCCGTGAAGCTCTTATGGGTCGCTGGGAGGATGGGTGGGGTACATTGTTCGCTACCCTTGAAGGGCTCAACGGTGAAGATCTGACACGAGACGTACAGGTTAGGTGGAAGAAATACTCCGCCCTTGAGGGAATCGACTAATGACTCGGAGTCTAATCATCTGTGGCTCACTAAGCGTGTAAGTGTCAGGTTTTACTGCCTCGGATGGCGGAGGCGCATCTTTCCTTATATGCTTCCCTTTACGAGCATTGAGTGCCTTCTGAGTGGATATTACGTTCTCTGATGGAGCCTGTATATCGGCTGCTAAGCATGCTTCCTTTATTCCCCCTGTGAAAATTTTATAGAATTGTCTTACAGTGACGCCTTTTACCTTTGTAGATATTGTCTTGATCGATGGAGGTTTGCCTTCCTTTAAGTTGTAATCCTTCATGAAGATTAGGATTTGATCCCGTAAATCAGACATATGTTGAAGACGTTATTCTCATTAATTTTCAATGTTTATAGCATGATCGGCGTTAACGCCCCATTCTCAATGTCATTACAGCGTTATCGCCCACATTCTCGACCATTACATCTTCCATAAAGACATTCGCACATCATTCCAAGTCATTACGAGCCATTATCACCCATTCCATCATATTAACGCGCCTTCCTCCATTAGTCTGCCTTCATTCCTTGTATGGGTCTTCTCACCATGTACGAGTTGATACGTACATATCTAGGTGAGTTGTCCATGGCTGAGTCAATTTCAAGTCTTGAATGGAATCGTTGTTAACGATGCGTGACATTTTCAGAAGAGGCTATATGAGAACATGGCGGGTGTGCTATTGTCACCGTTAAATCCATAAGTACGGGTTTAGTTTTCAAAGCCCGTAATTGGCGTAGACTCAATTAAGATAGGTGGGGTATTATGTTGATCGTGTGCGAGATATTACTCTTCGAGATTTCCTTTTTTTTGAAAATAATTGCATTGTGGATTAGTAGGAAAAACTTAAAGATCAAACAGGCACATTTCTAAACAATGTACTGGAAAGAGACCGATAACCGGCTAATTCGACG
>MEZF01000089.1:22537-22681 GCA_001774245.1 Candidatus Bathyarchaeota archaeon RBG_13_52_12 | reverse complement strand
TTCCCGAATGGAAAGCTTTGTGGACTTCGCGCAGTTGTCGATTAGTAATATGGGTGTAAATTTGGGTAGTGGAAATATTTGCATGACCAAGCATCTCCTGAACCGAACGGATGTCAGCGCCATTAATCAGAAGGTCGGTAGCAA
>MEZF01000089.1:21161-22486 GCA_001774245.1 Candidatus Bathyarchaeota archaeon RBG_13_52_12 | reverse complement strand
TAATATATTTATCAACTATTCTTTGAATCGTTCGAACGCTTAAACGCATTTTCTCGCCATCCCTTGACGGATCTTCGCCCCCTGCATACCTTATAAAGGCTGGCTTATACGGGTCCTTTCTTTCCTTAAAATATCTCTCGAGCCACTCGGCCGCCGAGTCGGAAATAAAAACGACTCTTTCTTTACCACCTTTACCAATTATCCCAAATTCTTTCCGGTCAAAATTTATCTGATCTCGATTTAAGGAAGTCAGCTCCGACACCCTTAAACCAGTCGAAAAAAGAAGCTCCAAAATCGATTTATCCCTGAGACCTTCAATTTCGGAAATTTCCGGCGAGTTTAAAAGTCGATCCAGCTGTTCTTGATCTAAAACTTTAATTGGCCGAGGTCCGGTTTCACCGAGTTCTATTTTCTCAGCTGCCAAAGTTTCGATGTCGTTCTTGGCTAGATATCTTAAAAAAGCACGAAGTGCTATAACAAAGTAGTTTTGCGTAATCTTTTTTAAAGTCAAGCTTGTTTTTGGATCAACAAAACGGGCCAAAAACACACGATATTTGCGGACTAATTCTAAATTAATCTCTTTAGGTTCAATATCTTTCGCGAATTCTAAAAAGCGACGGAGGTAATGGTCGTAGTTTTCAATTGTTTTCTGCGAGGCATTTTTTTCAACTTCGAGGTATTCTAAAAAGTCGGTGATCAGTTTGGACAGTTTCATATTTCTATCATCTTACATTCAACTGACAGTTGTCAAATATTGTGCGACAAGTGAGGCGCCGAATAGAGAGCCTCACTCCGCATCGCGTCCGACGCGAGCGGTGATTAGAAGCGTTGCTCCGCATCCTGAGTTCGACGAGGGAGGGCACGTGCATTTGATTGACTTTACAAATAAATCCAAATAATTAATAATAACCATACGGTGAAAATCTTTAATCATTTTCTAAACCGGTCTTTAGCCCACGTCATTCGCTTTAATATCCGTCCCCAACATTTCCCGGAAACTGTAGCGGAGCATTCTTTTTACACAGCTCATATTACCGAAATTCTTTGTTTACTTTTAAAAAAGAAGAAAATAAAAGTTAATACTCTTAAATCTTTGCGAATGGCTTTGGTTCACGATCAAGAAGAAGGTATTAGTGGCGATATTTTATCACCTTTTAAAAAATACGACCCAAAAATTGAAAAAACAATTCACCGAGTGAACAAACAAACAATAAAAATGATGTTCACAAACTTACCAAAAGATTTGGAGAAAAATTTTATTAAACTCTGGACCGAAGAAGAGCGGGGAACAACTTTAGAGGCCCAGGTGGTTAAAGTGGCTGACA
>MEZF01000089.1:20799-20995 GCA_001774245.1 Candidatus Bathyarchaeota archaeon RBG_13_52_12 | reverse complement strand
TTGCACTAACCAACGATGCAACACCCAATCAAGAACTCTATGATCCAAGCTCTGAATTGACAATTAAATATACACGACCAAACTGGTCGAGGGACGGCAGATACCTTGCCTTTTTGAGGTATCAGCACGACTACACTCTCGGTGGTACCAATTCAGATTTTTCCTTCCGAGTTTACGACACTCAAAATAATCAAAC
>MEZF01000089.1:19113-20787 GCA_001774245.1 Candidatus Bathyarchaeota archaeon RBG_13_52_12 | reverse complement strand
TCTTCCGGCTGGACCTGTCCTTTACTACGATTGGAAAGACGCTGAAAACGTTTATGTAGTCTTTACGCTAGGCACAGTAGCCAACTGTACTGAAGTCGGAATAGGCTACCGGATAGCTGAAATTAACGTCCGAACAGACACCCAAAATGTAATTAAAGAATTTCCTGACGGACAGGCTATCTTCGATGTCATGGGATCGGACGATCCAAACTTTATTGCCTATTACCGAAAGACGATTCCATCTTGCGAGGGCAGAGGAGCTTTGTGCACCTACAGCATAAGTTCGGGAAAAGAAGTTTGTTCTAATCTCGGCTCTAACCCTGCAAGTTGGCTCAGCGATGGGCAATCCTTGGTCGCTGATAACTGCTCCGCCTCTTGGGGTCTTAATTCTTCGTGCCCGGCTGGACGAGGCCTGTCAGTTTTTAATGCTCTAACTGGTAAACAAATGGATCTGGAACAGCCACCGAACCACGTGATATTTTCATACCCAATTGGTCTCCCAAACGGAGGAATGGCTTTCATATATTCTGGCTACGGACCAAGCGATTATCTTGGAGGAATGCCAAACCTTGTTAATCGGTTCCTCTGGGTATCGCCGTCATTGAATCCGTACGAAGGTGGGGCAGTTGATGAGGGAGACATTTTCCTCACCAACCAAGCTTCATCACCTGACGGCAACTTTATCGTCTACGACAAAGAAGGGGAGGTTTGGTTTGCTTCGACTTCCAAACCGTACCAGCCTTTCAAACTAACCGATGGCTCGCGCCCAGCCTGGCAACCAGGAAAACCTTCAACACCAGCCGTCCTTTTGGTTCACGGTTGCGGTGGAGATGCTGAAACCTGGAACCCGTGGATTGAAAACAAAACTTTTGTCTCTCTTCTTGAAGTTCTACCCTTCACCGAAATCTCTTTGTACGAAGGGGTAAACGAAGATCTTTTCCCCGACGCGAGAGTCTTCGTCCTCGATTATCGAAAAGTCCAAAATCCTTTGGAAGATCTTTCGGAAATAATTCCGAAGGCTTTGGACAAAATTAAAGAGTTAACAGGTGATTCGAAAGTCGATATTATTACTCACAGTATGGGTGCGACTCTAACTCGCTTTTACCTTGAAGATCTTCTTCCAGAAAAGGCTTCTGTAAGGGAAGACGTCGGAGGGGTATTAATGTTAGCCCCACCAAACCAGGGGGCCTGGATTTCGAATTATTTGTCATCACGAATTATCCGACTAATACCGAATGTTGGTGTCCCAATTGATCTCTCCTGCGAACAATTTAAAGAACTTGGACCAAAAAGCGATACTATTAAAATGCTTAACTCGCACGCTTTGCTAGGCGGGATTACTTACTACGAAGTAGCAGCCGGCAGCCGATTTTACTATATATTCGTCGGCAAAACGGATCCTTGGATCGCGACCGGGGACACTAAACTACCAGATAGTGTTCTACCTGACGATGTTGATTATGTTTACCGCGAGATATGGGCCGCCCACTCTAATAACGTGGCACTGGAGGTAGTTACTTCGTATCTTGGTGAGCCAATTATCGGAATCATTGTCCATCCAGATACTTTGGAAGAAGTCAAAAAGTTCTATCAGAGGTGATGAGATGAAAAATATTCTCTACCTAATAGCCTTGATCGCCGTTTTACTTACTTCCGCGTGTGCTGATGGGAACG
>MEZF01000089.1:17674-19100 GCA_001774245.1 Candidatus Bathyarchaeota archaeon RBG_13_52_12 | reverse complement strand
AGGCGGAATTAAAATTAGATCAGATGTTCCAACCGTTTCACCTCAGGTTACATCTTCGGCAACAGCCGAGCCGTTGGGAACTGAGACCTCTCAAACACAAACTCCGACTTCGGTTACTGAGGCGACGGTAACCAATACGGGTGGAACGCCAGTACCGGTGGGACAGGCTTCACCAACCATTATTTCGGGAACTTCTGAATTGGCCACAGTTCCGCCAACTTTTGAACTGACGGAAACTCCAACAATCCCGAAGGAGTTGGAAGAACCTATTGAGGCGCTTGGAAGTAGAGATCCTGAAACCGCTTTCGAAGCGCTGTCTTCTTCGCTTAAAGAAAAGTTGCCACTGAGTGATTTGAAATTCCAAGAAGATTGGCTCGAAGGTATTGAGAGTGTTGAACCTGTTACTAATCCACAGGAAAACCCTGATGGGACAGTTTCAGTTTTAGTTGAAGTCCATTTCAAAGATGGGCTCGAACCATTGCAATCATTGGTTACACTAATTAAAGAAGAAGGGGAGTGGAAAATTCTCTCAACTGAGATCTATTACGGACCACCTTGACCCCAAGGTGGTCTTTTATTTCCATCATGAGCTTGTGTTAAAATCAAGAAAAGGAGGTTTATGGCAAAACCAATAAAAGAACTTCAGGAAATGATGGTCGACCAGCTGAGACGTAAAGGTTTTTACCCAGTTGATGAGAAAGAAGCTTTACTCAGATTAGGCGAAGAAGTCGGCGAGGTTATGGAAGCGGTAAGAGAGCAAAAAAGCAAAGAAGAACTTTCTCACGAAATGGCCGATGTTTTTTGGGTACTTCTAAGATACGCGGAGCTTAAAGGAATCGATTTAGAAAAAGCTTTCTTAGAAAAGTGGCAGATCAACGAAAAAAGATCCGATAATCTCAAAACATACTAAATCTAGTCTTCGTCTGAGTATCTGGCACTTGAGGTTGGAACCACCAGATTTACCGTAAACCCATAGCACTTGACAATGGTTTTTATTTCTGCTATAATCACTCGGTTTTCTAAGAAAGAGAGAGTTTGACTCCGTACGGGGAAATTAGTGACTCAAATTTTGGGTCTTTAATTTCCTCGCGCGGGGTTATACTGCTTGCGCGGATTTCGCGGAGCGCCAAGAGGATATACCGGCCAATGGAGAAATCCGAAGGTTGGAGAATCCTGCCTCACGCGAGGGAGCCCAGTGGTGACGACGGAGTCCGGTCGATGGTGTGCTAGACACGTCCATTATCCAGACCGGCAAAGGTAAGGCGGTAAGGTCCATGCCAACCTAACACCTAACCGCCTCGTAGGAAATGGGTTCGATGACCTTGTTCAGATCCCGGGTCATCTACCTGCTCCTATAGCCAATGGTAAAGGTAGAGCGGTCACCACTGGGCTAAAAAAGTCAAGTTGCGGCGTGGGAGAGGAACTA
>MEZF01000089.1:16388-17558 GCA_001774245.1 Candidatus Bathyarchaeota archaeon RBG_13_52_12 | reverse complement strand
TTTTTTCTAACTCTAATCTTTTTTCTCTAACGCCGTTGAATAACGAAGGCTGGGTGATTTCACCCTGCCTCGCCGGCAGGCGGGCGAACTGAGAAACACCAACGCCGACTAATCGCAAAGGAGTTTGACCGTCCCAAAGCTCTATCAAAAGTTTTTCGGCTATTTCATAACCCTCTTTTGTACAAGCGGTTGGGTAGGGGAGAACTTTTTGGCGAGAAATCGTAGTAAAATTATTATAACGAATTGTGACATGAACACAGCGGCCTTGATAACCCCCACGCCGCATTTCTTCACCAACTCTTTCGGTCAAAGCTTGCACCATCGCCAAAATAAATTTTAGGCTACTGCTGTTTTTAGCAAAAGTTTCACTCCGAGAAACTGATTTTACTTCAGTTCGCGGTTGAAACCATAACGTATCGACGCCATTAGCCGCTTCCCATAAATTGATAGCGAATTTTCCCGAGGCTTGGATTTTTTCAAAAGGAGTATTAGCAAGTTCTCCCAAAGTTTTTACTCCTAATCGATGAAAGTATTCTTCCATTTTTTCACCAATTCCGGGAAGATCACCAATCGGCAGGGGAGCAAGAAATTCTTTTTCGCATCCTTCTTCCACATATGTTAACCCATCAGGCTTTTGAAAATCAGACGCGACTTTGGCGACCACTTTGGTTGCGGCGATTCCTATAGAAGCTGTAATCCCAACTTCTTTTTCAATTTCTTCTTTTATTTTTTTAGCAACGTCGGTCAAATTCGGATAAATCCAATCAGTGCCGGAAAAATCTAAAAATGCTTCATCAATCCCAATTTGCTCAACTTTTGGTGAATATCTTGCCGCAATTGAAAAAACTTTCCTTGAATTTTTAATATATTCTTCGTAGTGGCCGCCAACGACAACTGCCTGCGGACAAAGCTTTAACGCCTGAAAAAGCGGCATCCCAGAACGACAACCAAATTTCCTTGCTTCATAAGAGCAGGTGGCGATTACTCCCCGGGGAACGCTACGTCCATGCGGATCAACTCGACCAACCAAAACCGGTTTACCACGAAGAGTTGGATTAAGTTTTACTTCAACACTTGCGAAGAACGCATCTAAATCTAAATGCATCCAGGAAGATCGCATACAAACTAATTATCCGAATTTTAACCGAATAAGTCAAGGGGGGGCAAAAT
>MEZF01000089.1:15054-16342 GCA_001774245.1 Candidatus Bathyarchaeota archaeon RBG_13_52_12 | reverse complement strand
TAGAAGTTGCTTCTCCTTCGGAACAAAACCATCTTTCACCGCGTGATTCATCAATTACAGTTTGGTTGTAATATTTTTGGCCGGGTAAATGATAAATTTTTTCACCGGATGAGGAAATGTTTCCTTTGATCGTGCAACCAGAGGTAGGGGAGGAGACTCCCAAGGTAGGGGAAGAACTACTTTCACACGAAGACCATAAACCCTTATTATTTTCCTCTGCAAACTTCTGTACCTCGACAAACAAATCCTGATACTTCACATCCGGTGGGTAGGTAGAAGAGAAAGCAAAACCTTCTTTCACCAAATACTCATTAACAAATAAATCACCAACGTAAACGTATCTAAGCAACCTATTATATTTATCTGCCTCCGAAATATCTTTTTCCAACCTAACCTTTTTTCCTTCAACCAACTCTTTATTTTTAGCCGACGATTCTTTACCAAAACACTGCACCGGCTCTCTCGGATCGACTACCTCCGGCGTATCAATCCCAATATAGCGAACTTTCTGGCCTCCTTCGATCTCAATCGTGTCGCCATCGACCACTCGTGTAACCATTACTAAATTCACATCATCTGTTGACCACGCCTGGCCACCATTTTGCAGCGACGGGGAAGAAAATGGAGCAACCGATGAAGTAGAAGTTTTTTTATCGGATGATTTAGAAATATTTTTAATTTCACCTGGTAAAATCATTACCAAAATTAAAGCGGGGATGAATAAAAGCAGAATTATCAGAAGCGGTAAATATTTTTTCATTTAAAAAATAATTAGGGCTAACCCTCGGTAATTAGAGGATTAGCCCTTTTAGTCACACAACCTACCGCAAGAACGACATCACCTGTAATAACCATTACAACTGCTGGTACTTTCCTCAAATCTATCGGACCGTCATAAAAAGTTCTAAGTAGCCCAGTCGCCTTTCTTACACAATCTACTGGTTCGGAAGGCAGATAAGAATCAACCACGTAGACTCTCTCTAAACCCAAAGGCTGAACATCTTTTTCGATTCTTCCAATCATAGTCTCCACCGATTGTTCAAAATGGATCGATGGAATTTCAGGCACCAAACTGACTTTACCTCCTCTTATCATAATAGTTGGCTTGACAAACGGTATTCTCCTTACAACCGCTAAGCCAGCTCTTAAACCCCTTTGCCTAATGATTGCCTTAATGTGAGCAACCATACTTTCTTCCTTAAGTTGAGGGGCCCGACCAGACTTTCTCACATGCTTAAGCGTACCGAAGGTAGCGTAGATAACAAGTCTTGGCCGTATCTCATCTAAT
>MEZF01000089.1:6796-14836 GCA_001774245.1 Candidatus Bathyarchaeota archaeon RBG_13_52_12 | reverse complement strand
TGTGATTAAACCATAACCAAGCGGTGCAGAGTAACACGCCTACGACCACTGACACAACGGGGAACCCTGAGATGCCATTCGAAGGCTGAGCCTGGAGGGCCGCACTTAACTCGGTTTTGGTACCTGACGCAACGGATCCCTGAGCTGAACCAGACACGTAACCACTCTTCGACACCTGAAGAGTGTAGTCCCCAATAGCTACACCCGTGAAGGTCACCGTGCCATCAGCAGCGGTGACCCCGCTAAGTGCTGTCTGACCGCTTGGCTGCTTTGTCGATGATACTGCCGCACCCGTGAGCGCATTTCCGCCCGAGTCCTTCACGGTGAGTTTCAAGCTACCGGGGGGAACGTATATCGTGTCGCTGACGACCACGTTATCGATGGCTGGGCCTGGACATAGCCAAAACCCGAAGTAACTAAAGTCTATTAACTTCTTATCCAAGATTTCATTAGCGAGTGTACCGTTGGCGTAGAGACGCCAGTGGCCGTCAGAGTCGTGAGTCACGTCAATGTGAGTCCACGTACCCGGATGCGCCTTGAAGTTACCTCTGGGGTGCAACTCATTGTGTCCCCCGTCTTCAATTTGCCAAAAACCTATGCCACCAGTTTCAGTGATGCTAATTCCGTAGCCGTTCCAATCGAAGGGGAGCTTCATAATCGGTTTATCGATTAAATCGACTAGCGCCGCGATTCCATTGATGTTTCCTTCTTTGTTGAAGTAGAGGTCCCAGCTCCAAGTCCCAGTGGTGGTCATCGTGGGGTGCGTCGCGAAGCTGTAGGCCAAGTACTTTTCAACCCCTGTTGCACGCAGAGTCTTGTCAGCTGCGGAGAAGTTACCCTCAGCCAGTATTGAGTTTTTAAAGGAATAATATGATGCCCCAGATATGGTCCACCCGTCTAGGTTCCCGTCATCGAAATTGTCCGACCATACAACGGAGGCCTTGATGGGGGCTGTTAATAACAGGGAGAAAAAAAATAGCATCAATAAACCTGAAACGAGGAATAGTTTCATAGCCGAAGCGCGTGCTATTGAACTGGACTTGTTTACTCCTAACTTTTCCATTTTTCATCTCACCTTTTATCGATTCTTTTCTGCTCCCCGACTCGGATCTAAGGTAATTTAGAGCGGGCCTTGTTGAGCATCGCTTCAAGCTCCTCGTCCGTCAAATCCACTCTGAGGGTACCGTTGGTCCCCCTGACCTCAAGCACCCTCCCATCGACCGAGGAGAGCCCGATCAAACTGCCTATGTCTGCCTCAAACAACACCCGGCCACGAGCCTCGTCTGAGACTATCAGACTCTTCACATACATCTTCGATGCCATCTCCAATGAGAGGCCCCGGCCCAGCTCGGGCTCATCCGTTCCGCTCAAGTTCGCCTTCGACCGTGAGAGGCCGCGCTACTATGATAAAATCCCCTCATGAACGATGCTACATTTACAATAATGATATTACATACGTAGGATCAAATACATTTGTGTGCGGGTAATGGAGGGGTTTTATGACCTGCTCTTCGAGATCTCAAACGAGTATCGGCACGCGATACTCGTTCTACTCAAAGAAAAACCCCTGAGAGTAACGGACATCGCGAAGCAGCAGCACCTCACCACCCAGGAGATCAGCCGCCACGTATCACGGCTCGGAGAGGTTGGGCTCACATACAAAGACATCGATGGTTTCTATCACCTTACTCCCTACGGTGAATCAATCCACATCCTTCTCGAGGAGTTCCAGTTCGTTTCCAAGCATCGGGAATATTTCGTCAATCACTCCATTGCGCACCTTCAGCCAGAGTTCGTTAAGCGGATGGGGGAGCTATCCAATAGCGTTAAGACGAGTAGCCTGATGGGGTTTCTACACTTTGTTGATGAGGCTATACGGGAAGCAAAAGAATACGTCTGGCTTCAGGTCGACCAGTATCCGCTTATGTCCCTCGGGTCGATCGTCGATGCCCTGAAGCGAGGCGTCAGGTTCCGGATTATAGAGAATAAGGAAATGCTCTCAGGACCGCAGATAAGCTTGGAGTCGATTGAGGAGACTCAGGTGCTGGCTCGAGCAAGACATTCACCCCTCGTGGAGCGGAGAATCATAGAAAAAGCCGATTTTTACATGCTGACGTCGGAGAACAAGTGTGCAGTGGCTTTCCCCACCCAAGAAGGGAAATATGACTATTTGGGGTTCACCGCCTCAGATGAGAGGTCCCTGAGATGGTGCAACGACTTATTCCTAAATAACTGGGACAGATCTGCACAAAGGGAAATCCTTCCTCCACCGAGATTCAACGAACTTCAGCTAAGGACAATGCCAGAAAGAGATGCGCATGGGGAGGTAGTTGTTGAGGGGCAAAACAACGAACTAGATGCCTATGCGGTGCAAGACGCAGTCGACAATTTTGATGAAGTCGTTCTCAGGGGCACCTTCAACTTTGGAACTTCAGCTGTGAATATTGGCAAGAGCGTACATATTCGTGGCGAGGGAAGGAAAGACGATATCCCGTCTACAAAGATATACAAGAAAGGATGGGGGTTTCCTTTTGCTGAGTTCGACGCCATTTTCAAGATTAAAGGTGAAGATGCGAATGTCACGATCGAGAATATTCATTTCACGGATTTCAACTGCTCATGCATATACGGCTTCATCGGAAAGAGCCTGAAGATTATAAATAATATGATAACGCTAGGCACTGGCTATGGTAGAGGATGGAAATATGGCCGGTTCGGCGATTTGGTCACAGGTATTTGGCTGGACACCCCAAAAGAACGCTTCAATGAGGAGAGGAACTTTACAGGAGGCGTCTCAATAGAGGGCAATTATCTCGATTTCGCATTCGAAGACTCAACGAACGCATCTATTCCTATCGCGATGGCCCCATTATCAAGAGATTCAGAACATCTCCCAGATCTCACCAACCACGAATATTACATGGGGATCGGCATCAACGTGCTTAACATCTCCGGGAAAGTTATCATCGAGAGGAACACCATACTTAATATGAACGCTAGAGGGATCTCCGTGACTGATAACTTCGCCAGCGCAGATGTACGCATTGAACAAAACGTGATCAAATCTGAGGAAAACGGGTCATATCCGTTTAATGGAGATGAGGCCGGTGTGGGGATATTTACACAGGAATCCTTCATGTATCGAAGACCAGGATTCAATGTAGTGATAGAGGATAATGTCATTAAGCTTGATAAGCCGAATTATTGTGGGATAGAGGTCTTTGGGTCAGAAATTGATGACAAGGACGTAGGAGCCTTATTCAGTGGCTCGATATTCAATAATCAGATACATCTTTTAAATGGATTATTTGGAATAAATATCAACTCCAAGAATTTTGAGGTATCTGGAAACAAGATATCTGGGAATGCTTTTTTTGGGATACAAACAACGGGGTTGAAAAAATCTAAGGACGCCGATCTGAAGTTTAAAGATAACGATGTATCGGAACTGATAGTTAGAGAACCTTTTTTTGGGCGCGTAAGAAGACGTAGGCCAACAGAATGAATTAAACAAAAACTGTGTGCTTGACGCTTATTTTTAGGAAATGTTTTAAAAGATTAATTCAGGGCTCAAATCTCTCATACAATCTAATTACATAAACAGTCAAGTTTTCGGGACGGCCATGTTGTCTTAATATTATATTCTCTAGATCAACTAAATGACTTGGAGCATCTAACATATGAAAGAAAGTATAATTATATTTTTCACTCCATGGAATGTATATCCCCAGAAACCGTATATTCTCTACTTCTTCGAGAATCTCACACACTGTTGAGTAATAATCATTAAGACCAACATCGATCTCTGCCCACACCATCATTTCTTCGCATATATAGTTAAAGGGATCCTTTTTCTTTGGTATTGGAGGTTTTTTTAATTGATCAGACCCTTCATATATTCTTGTCAAGATTTTATTGACATTATCATTAGTATCAACGTAGAGTTTATTTATCTCGTTATCTAATTCCCTCCACTTATCTATGTTATCCGTTTTTAGGAAATAAGCCCAGTTCCAACCATCATTTAAAGGCCTATATAAACCTAGAAATTCCACGCCCTCTCTTTTTTTACACACTTTTTTAATTACTTCGTAATATTCTTTGAGACCTATGTTTCTACCCTTATTCATCCAACAGGTTTTAATTATAAAATTTTGCATCCATCCTCCTCCTTAACAATCGCGTTCGACCCAACAGCTGGAAGCCCTCACCCCTTATTGAGAGGGCGACTATACCTTGAATGGATAATAAATACTGTACTTATATTATTAACGAACATCGCCGCACACGCTTTGGCTTAAGCGCGCGCTGACCAACTCCATCATGCCCCAGATACACGCGCACCCGTTGCATGCACGACTATTTATCCCAATAAAACCTCTTCCTAAAAGATTTTTGTTTTATTTAGATGCGAATTAATTTATAACTAAATGCGCGCAATGATGAAGTGGAAATAAATTAAAAAATTCGCTTGTGTGCGCGAAACTTTATCAAAATATCCCGGTATGTTAGTATGAGGTGTTCTAATCTGCCGATTAAGGTTGAGGTGCCAAATGTCCCCTGGCATGGTGACAAGCCCATGACGCTCTATTTTCCTGATGAGTGGGACGTTAAAAGATGCCGGATCGCCAGTGAAGGGCAAACGGCGCTCAGTAAGGAACATGTCAGAAAAGCCATTCTAAGCCCAGTTGGCACTAAACCGCTCTCAGTGCTCGCACAGGGCAAAAACGAGGCGGTGATAATATTCGATGACATGACGCGGCCAACAAAAATCTACCAGTACGCGCCAATAGTTCTCGAGGAGCTCAAAAAGGCCGGTGTTAAGGATGAGAACATCAGGTTCATCATAGCTGCAGGCAGTCACGGCACATACACACTTACACATTTCCGAGAAAAATTGGGAGAGGAAATCATGGAGAGGTACCCCGTCTTTAACCATAATCCCTATGAGATGGTGAAGTATCTGGGGGACACGACGCGGGGGACTCCTGTATGGATAAATGGCGAGGTCATGAGCTGTGACCTTAAAATTGGGATAGGAACCCTTCTCTACCATAGGATGGCGGGGTTCACTGGAGGTGCTAAGATCATCTGCCCCGGCGTAGCTGGTATCAGAACTATTCAATTTAATCACGGCCCAGTTGGAGGCTTCGGTGATGGGTATTCCTCGCACCCGAGCACGGGCTACTTGAGGGCTGATGGAAACGTGTTACGTTTGGATATGGAGGAGGCCGCGAGAATAACCGGCCTCGATTTCAAGATTGACACCGTTCTTAACTTGAATCGGGATCCGCTTGAGGTTTATGCGGGGGACTTTGTTCAGACCCACAGGAGGGCCATACCGGGGGTTTTGAAGTGGCATCGCACCGAGTCGCCGAAGGAGATGGATATCGTGGTCGCTAACACATATATGCGGCAGAATGAGGCCGACCTGGGTCTCTGGTCGGCTTCACAGTGTGTGAAGAGTGATGGGAGCGTAGTGTTGATGGCCGATGATCCCGATGGGGACATTAACCATTGGATATTCCATGCACATGGTAAGTACATTGGGGCGAGTCTGTGGAGTGGTAAGCCGAGGGTGCCGCCGGCAGGGGCGCGACTGATCATCTATGGCCGGTACCATGATAGAAAATTCCAGAATAGGTACCGGAAGGATACCACAGTATGGTGCAAAACCTGGGATGAAGTTTTAGAGATCCTCAAATCGCATCACAAGAACAAGGCCAAGGTTGTGGTGCTCCCTGATGCGACGAGCGGGATTCCTGAGACAATGATACCCTCAATCTCATAACCATTTAAAAAATGTAAAGTTGTACACTAATCACGTATCATGCATGTAAAGATTTTCTGACCTGCTATGTCGCGCACACGTGCCCGGAGAGGCGCGCGCGATGCACGCGCATTCATTTAGAACTATTTTTATCGTCCCCAGGTGCTCCCTCTCGTGCTCTAGGAACCTCCTCAGTACCTTTCTAAGAGTCCATTGCTCCTCAGGGTAGCGGGTGTATGCCCTCCTCGTGAAAGGTTCTTGGCGTCCGTCTCGGAGAGCCGCCTCTAGAGCAGGGATCATGGCTCCTCTCGTCAATCGGAGTCTATCGACCGCCGACAGCCTGCTCGCTTCCTTAATCGTCCCTAGATTGTCCTCGTAGACTCTCTGGTACTTTGGGCCGAGGCGGGATATGTACCACTCCTCGGCGTTCACTATGTGAGTTATGTCCAACCTCACCGTGCGCTTTTTTGGTATTGGGCATGCATCGAGCTCCTCCTCGGTCAGCTGTTCCACTGCGCTCAGTACCTCGTCTCTGCTGAACTGCATAAGCCTCACTGCGTCCCCGAGATTGGCTTCATCAATCGGGGTCTGATCCGACTTGAATAGGGCTACGGCTCCGCCGGACTCGCCGAGTTCCGGTACGTCGTGCTGCTCCTCGATTACCTTGAACCCAGAGAGGCGCGGATAATCAAGTCCTCTCGCCATGATCCAAGCCAGCCGCCCCTCAACAACGTCATCCAGTAGGGAGAGCACATCGCTCCTCGAGGCACCCCTAGAGAAACACTCCGGCAACTTAACCACGTGGGCATACCACCACCGACCCCCCTCGAGGTTAACCGACCAATACAACTAGTCCGATCAACCTCTAGCTCGGCGAGAGAAAATACTTGCTATCGCGTGCCGATTTCGGCACCAATCTAAGATTCTTTGCTTAGCCTATGATATTTTAAGGGCAACAAGTCTGAGACCTTCACCTTATACGGCTCATCAAGGGACCCAACTATCACATATGTTTCTTCACTAAAGTCCCCGATCAGCTCCCTGCATCTTCCACATGGACTTAGTAGTTCATACCTGCCTTTGCCGTCCCCCCATACAGCGACTATCGCTTCGTATTCCCTTTCTCCATGAGCCAGGGCGTGACACATCGCTGCAACCTCTCCACATACGTCAGCGAACCCTACATTTGCGTTGGTATGTATGCCAGTGTAGATGTGCTTTTTACTTGTCCGCAGAGCAGAAGCAACTTCGTGGATTCCTTCAAGGTGAAGCTTGTCAGCGGTCTCCTTAGCTGCTTGGATTAATTTGGCATCTTCATCGCTTAGCCTTGTTTTTTTCAAGTTGTTCAAGAAAATATCCATACCGCACATATTAGGCTATTTTCATGGACGCTAGGCACGCGGATGGGGAATGGCTTAAAAGATTTTATATTCAAGCTGCTTTACTACGGCTCTGGCGACGTCGCCCGTCTTTGCATTGCCATTGAGGTCGGGGGTTAGCGTCTTGCCCTCCCGTAGAACCTCGACGATTGATGCTTCGAGGACCTTCGCGGCTTGCTTCTCGCCGAGCCAGTCGAGCATCATGCCTGTGCTGAGCATCTGGGCTATGGGGTTCGCGACGCCTTTCCCAGCGATGTCTGGGGCGCTGCCGTGAACGGGTTCGAATACCGCCATCTTGTCCCCGATGTTGGCTGAGGGAGCCAAGCCGAGTCCGCCAACTATACCCGCGGCGAGGTCGCTAAGTATGTCCCCAAACAGGTTTGTCGTAACTACTACGTCGAAGCGCTCCGGGAACATTACCATCTTCATTGCGCAGGCGTCTACAATCTCCTCGTTGTAGCCAATGTCACTGTACTCGGCGGCGACCTTTCTGCAGCTGTCTTGGAAGAGGCCGCAGGTCGTCTCCATCATGTTGGACTTGTGGACGCAGGTTACCCTACTGCGTCCTTGTTTGCGGGCTAGCTCGAAGGCGTATCGGGCGATCCTCTCAGATGCCTGGCGGGTGATCACCCTCATTGCGACTCCCCAGTCGGGGCCACCGTCCTGAATCCTCTTGTAGAGATCTTCCGTGTTCTCCCGGACCATGACCATGTCCATCTGCCCCTTGACGTTGGGGACGTTGGGGTAGGTCTTCGCTGGGCGGATATTAGCGTAGAGGTTAAGTTTCTGGCGCAGTGGGATGATGACCTCCTTCGCGGTTTCGCCGACCGCGGCGAAGAGGCAGGCGTCCGACGCTTTCACTGCTGCGAAGGTCTCCTCAGTCATGGCGAC
>MEZF01000089.1:5785-6767 GCA_001774245.1 Candidatus Bathyarchaeota archaeon RBG_13_52_12 | reverse complement strand
CCATGTACTCGGTGAAATTGAAGCCAAATTTACTTGATTTATCCTCCATTGCCTTAAGGACGGTTGTGGCCGCGGACATGACCTCGGGTCCTATCCCGTCGCCGGGGATGACTGCGATCTTATATTTCGTCATCTCCTCACCATTCCTTCATGTGATTTTTGAGGTATGGGACGAGGCCGCCCTCGTTTAGGAGCTTCACCATGAAATCGGGGAAGGTTTTGATCCTGAGATTCTCCCCGTTAACCATGATGGTGCCAGAAGCTGTGTCGATCTCTACCTCGTCCCCCGTCTTCGCCTTCTTAGAGATACCTGGGCATTCGATTGCGGCTAGGCCGACGTTGAAGGCGTTTCTGTAGAAGATTCTAGCGAAGCTCTCTGCTACGACTGCGCCGACGCCGGAGTGCTTCAGCGCGAGGGGGGCGTGCTCCCGACTCGAGCCGAGGCCCATGTTCTTACCGCCAACGACGATGTCGCCTTTCCGCACCTTCTTCGCGAATGTTGGGTCGATGCCCTCCATGGCATGCTTCGCTAACTCATTCAAGTCGGTCAGCTCCAGGTATCTGCCGGGAAACATGAAGTCGGTGTTTATGTTGTCGCCGTAGTTCCATGCCTTACCCTTGATCTTCATTTCAACATCTCCCTTGGGTCACTGATGACTCCTTTTAGCGCAGTAGCCGCCGCGGTCGCGGGTGAGCAGAGGTATACGTATCCCTCGGTGCTCCCCTGGCGTCCCTTGAAGTTGCGGTTGCTAGTTGATAGGCTAACCTCGCCGGGTGCGATGACGCCGTTGTTCCCGCCAAAACAGGCTCCGCAGCTGGGATTGCAGACGACCCCACCCGCGTCCATGAGGATCTTGATTGCCCCGCTGGTGTTAGCGGCGTTGTATACCTCGAAGCTGGAAGGCGTCACCATCAGACGCACACTCCTGCTAATCTTCCTCCCCCTGAGTATCTTCGCAGCCTGCTCAAGGTCCTCGAGTCG
>MEZF01000089.1:217-5762 GCA_001774245.1 Candidatus Bathyarchaeota archaeon RBG_13_52_12 | reverse complement strand
TGACCTTGTCTGGCTCTATTATCCCGGTTTTTCCACCCATCTCTATCGCCATGTTGCAGAGGGTCATCCTCCCAGCCATGCTCATGGATCGGATTGTCTCACCGCCGAACTCTATCGCCATGTAGGTGGCGCCGTCGGCGCCGATCTCCTTCACCGTCTTTAGGATTACGTCCTTCGGCGCTACCCACTCGGGGAGCACCCCATTAACATTGACATGTATGGTTTCAGGAACCTTGAACCAGAGCTTCCCTGTCGCCAGAGCAGCGCCCATGTCGGTGGAGCCTACGCCTGTGGCGAAGGCGCCGAATGCCCCATGGGTGCATGTGTGGCTGTCGGCACCGACCAGGACCATGCCGGGCCAAACGTGCCCCTTCTCTGGGAGCACCTGATGACATACCCCCGCGTTTATATCGTAGAAGAACTTGAACCCTTCATCACGCGCAATCTCCCTGCACTGCTTGTGGAGAGCCGCGTTCTGAACGTTCGTTGCGGGGGAGATGTGGTCGTTCATGAAGATGACCTTTGCCTTGTCCCAGACCTGCTTGACGCCCATTTCCTTCATCGTATTATAGGCAAGGACTGCGGTGAGATCAGGCGCCATAGCGATGTCTATCTTCGCCTTGACGATCTCGCCTGGCTCTACACTCTTGAGCCCAGCGTGCTCAGCAAGTATCTTCTGGCTTACGGTTTGTCCCATTACTTCTCTTCAGACTCCAGCAGCCTGTTCATACCCTTAAGTATGGCTTCAACGCTCGCCATGACCGTATCGCCGCTTACGCTGCTGGCAGTCACGTAACGGCCGTTACGGCGCATGCTAACTGTGACGTCAGCTACAGCGTTCGTGCCTCCGGTGATGGCCTTCATGTTGAACTTTTCAAGGCTCATGTCCCGGAAGCCCTTCTCTACGTTTGTGAGGGCTTTAATCGCGGCGTCAATGGGTCCGTTGCCTATGCCAGCACCCGCGTACTCCTTGCCATCGATGATTAGTATCGCTGACGCGGTTGGCGTGACCGTGTTGCCTGTTACAACGACCATCTCCTTGAGCTTGACCCGCTCCTCACCCTTAATGTTCAAGATGTTCTTCGTGATAGCGTAGAGGTCGGTATCTGTGACGCTCTTCCCGGAGTCCCCAAGGGCTTTCACCTCGGTGGTTATCAGCTTGAGCTGATCCTTGTTAGGGTGGAAGCCCATCCCTTCGACCATGTTGCCAATGCCGTGGCGCCCAGCGTGCTTCCCCGCGACGATCCGTCGCCTCCTACCAACGAACTCTGGGCTGAGTATCTCGTAGTTGCCGCTGTGAGCGAGGAGGCCGTGGACGTGTATCCCCGACTCGTGGGCGAAGGCGTTGTCGCCCACAATGGGTGTCGTCGGGGGGAGGTAGATGCCGCTGTAGTGCTGGATCATCTCTGATATCTCGGCGATCTTGCTGAAGTTGATGCCAGTAGGTATTTTGTACTGAGCCTCAAGGCAGACAGCGACCTGCTCGAGGCTTGCGTTACCCGCGCGCTCACCGAGACCGTTGATTGTGACGTGTGCCTGCTCTGCCCCAGCCTCGATGGCAGCGAGGGTGTTAGCCACAGCTTGTCCCAGGTCGTTGTGGGCGTGGGCGCTCAGAGGTGTCTTCACGTGCTTCTTCAGCTCACTGAAGAACTCGAAGGTCATACGTGGTGTCATGACACCTAAGGTGTCTGGGATGTTCAGCATCTCAGCACCCGCGTCCTCCGCCGCCTTGCATATCTCTATGAGATATTCCATGTCCGTGCGAGTCGCATCCTGTGGGCTATATTCAACGCGGAGTCCGTGGTCGCGGGCGTACTCTATCCCCTCGACGCTCTGCCTGAGGACCTCCTCTCGCGTCGTGTTCATCATAGTATTGATGTGAAGGTCGCTTGTGCTGATGAAGATGTGAATGTAGGGGACATCACACCAGAGAGCCTTGTCTATGTCCTCTTTGATAGGCCTGGCAAGAGTTGTGATTATGCTGCTTAAGCCGAGGCCTACTATCTTCTTTGTCGCCTTTGCTTCCCCCTCGCTGGAGATTGCGAAGCTTACCTCGATCTTGGGTACACCCAACTCGTCGAGTTTACGGGCGATCTCCACCTTCTCGTCGTTCATGTACGTCACGCCGGGTGTCTGCTCGCCGTCCCTCATGGAAGTGTCGAACAAGATCACCCTCTTGGGGGGACGTATTGGGCTCCTGGCCTTGAATTGGCTCAGATAGAACTCGTTACTAGGCAACTTAACACCGGCTATTGGTTTTATTATATGAGCCGAGGCAGTGTTATTAAGTGAAATGAGCAACTCGGATTGCATATCGTTACAGCCTGTTATAATAGCCCTTTTAGGGCTCCGTTAGGGTAACGGGGTTTAATTTTAGCTGTTTCCTGTATTAACGAGGACGGTTTCTAGAGCGCGCGCGCGTTGATTAATGCTAGTTTTGTCGCTGCACTCATGACGCTGATAGTCTGGAGGATGAGTCCGATCTCAGCTAACTCAACCATTCACAATTCACGTGTATGAGTTAGCATGAAGTGAGGATAAGATTATTGACTGCGCGGCTTCATCGCCTCACCCATGCTCAGCTACATTCAACCTGGAATCGAGATTATCCAGCTTGAGCCTCAGAGCCTCAAGGTAGGCCCTGTTATCCACCTCACCGGTTAGGAGGATGAGATCCATCAGGGATAGGGACTCAGCGTAGCTGATCGCGCCAAGCTCAGAGGACCAAGCCTCAACAAGTCTATCGAAGGCCTCACGCCTACCCTTACTTACAAGGGCCTCCTTGTACTCCGTCCTCATTCTATGCAGGTAATCCTCGAAGCTCGCCCTAACCGCTGATTGAAGTCTTCCCAATTCACATCCGCTTCCTTTGGAGGAATTTGCTGTCTTTACTTAGAGTGATCTCGTATCCACCGACTTGGAATGGTCCTCTCTGTTTGATGTAATCAACAATCGGTGCCTTATCCCTCGACAATATACCGTCTCGGTCTTGCGTGAAATCAAACGCGAAGTCATCGCTTGGACCCGCTGAGCCTCCGCCTTTGACCCGCCATTTGATATACTGAATACTTGGGGTCTTTTGTTGAGTGGGTGTTTGGACTTGTTTAGTTGAGACATTCATGCTGAGAAGAGATCGGGCTTCGAGGAGACATCTCTCACTCTCATCGATGATGTTTAGCAGCTTCTCGACATGGCTTTGACTCAGTGTGACCGTGACGCTCAACGTGGGAACCTGGGGCTTCCCGGCTCCTCACGCCTCATAAAGCCTAGGCATAAATGGCAAGGAGGCGGTTGAGTGAATGTATCAGCAAAATCTTATCATCACTTCACGGTAACTCCTAATCGTGATTGTCGAATGGTTGATCTTCAGACCCTTACAACGCGCGCGCAAAATGTGATCCTTCAAAAATTAAGCTTTTATCGGGGTATCTTGGATCTTTTTGGGCGCGCGTCGAAGCCTATCCCCCTTCAATTCCTTCTTATGGGCTTTTCTATTATGATCCTTCTTCTTCGTCATTCTATTCGTGGGCATACTTTCAATTCACTCTTTCATGATATCTACGCGTGCGTGGCTATTATAGGTTCAGGAGATAAGAGGAGCAGCGGGTGAAAATGGTCGCGCGCGCATAGTCTACCACAAATTATTTTATACATTTTTACCTAATATCAATACAAATGCCAAGCCACGAAGAACATTGCTTACATAGTCTTAAAAGATATGGAGTTAGAGGCGATGAAATACATTCGTGGATGGATGAGCCCTCGAGTGTTGCTGGTGCATCACATAGAGATTATCGACATAATTTAGCTAGCTTACCAGCAGCAATACAAATGTTTCAAATTCTTTACGGGGCAGATATGGTTGAGAATATTTTTCTAGACCATCTTAAAGCTGATAGTGAAGAATCCAGAAAACAGGAAAAAAAGTAGAAATATATAAAAAATGGTCTGAATCTGATGATTCCTATCTAAAACATAATTTTTTACCTTTTTCGGATGAGGAATTAGAAGCATGTTTTAAAGATAAATCGAAAAGTGAGATACGAATTAGAAGAGAATATCTCGGTTTAATTAGACCAAAGATAATACCTGGACAAGGATTAATTTTTAAATTAAAGAGAGGCCAGAAAATTTCTGGCAGTGTAACTGTTACAGGTGCAAATAATGATATTGATTTTGGATTATTTTATTATCAAGGAAGTATGAATAATTCTTACGCAATTTCTCCCCCAGAACGCATCATTAACTCAAAAGATTATAATTATAATGTTGAAATGGATGGAAATTATTTTTTTACTATTAATAAACTTAGCATCTTTAGCAAGAAAATTATTCATTTTGTCTATAAAATAAACGAAGGCACTAATATTGATTTAAATTTACAATAATTTATTTGTATGTATAATTGCGCGCGCGTATCCTTTCAACTACCCCAAGATAGGCCAATCTACCTAACAGGACCTTCTGGGCCCTAGATTGGTATATCCGGCAGACAGGCTTTTGGGTGAGTAACGATCACCTAGAGGAATCTCTTAGCGACTATGTCGCTGATATAGTTCGAGAGTGGCTCAACATGAAGTCAGAGGAACCAAAAGAAGCCCGCGACTTTATATCAAAGGAGCTTAAACAAATGTTACAATAGGTGAAGACCTTGAAAATAAAAGACGAGAAGAAGGGTTACAGCCTACCGACCGAATCCGAGAAGTTTGACGATCGACTTCGGGATGGGTTGAAGTCAGTTCGCGGGACGAAGAAGTATTACCCACCACCACGATCATCGGCGCGCTAAACGATAGAGAAGTATGCTGAAAAACATTTTACCTTCTACATAATCATTAAAACTATGTCTGGAGGAGGGTTTTTTGGAAAATCTAAGTATGATAAAAAGGAATGCGTTTATTGTGGGGCTAAGTTTAACATAGACTTGGATCATTGCCCACGTTGTGGGAAAAAAGAAGTCAAAGAGGGCGATCCACTTCCTTATGATCTATTGGTCTATTGGGAAAAGGAAGCTGGGAATCCAATGGATATGATACCCTTAATGAATAAGAAGATAAATTATCTGGAAAAAGAAATTTCAAAAATTAATGCCAAGTTAGATAAAATACTGGAAAAGTCTGCTGAAAAATAGGACTACTCCTTATCCTTCAGTCTCGGCTGAAGTTTAGCCATTTCAGCCTTTAACTCAGCCACGGTCCGTATTAGTTGCGCGTAGGATTCGTCCCTGCTATCCTGCTTACGCCTCGCCTCGTCGAGGTCCCGCTGAAGCCTTCTGACCTCGTCCCGGTCCTCGAAGCCGTGGGGCTTCGGGCTGCTCAACACGTTCGCGCGCACGCCTTTGCCCTGACAAATGGGTCTGTGGAGGCCGGTGCTTATTCGCCAATAAGACCATGTTTTGGGGCGAGAGGTGGTTTGAGAGAGTCTGCGCCTCAACCCGACATATGATACGCGAACTAGAAAAACTCGTGGAGCCAGCTAGGAGACTCATTAAGGAGGGGGTTCTGAACGGAGATGCGCTTGACTATCCTAGGATTAACAATGGTTG
>MEZF01000088.1:2981-5580 GCA_001774245.1 Candidatus Bathyarchaeota archaeon RBG_13_52_12 | reverse complement strand
TCCTGTCCCCGGTTCGGACCCAGTCGAGGTAGCCACCTATGCGGCGGCGGTACTCGTCGACGGTCTGCTCCGCGTCGCGCATAGCCTCGCCGCGGTCTCCTAGGCAGATTCCTAATCCGAGGCTGGGGCGTCTCATGCGAGCGCAGGCATTTAGGAGGCTCGAGTACTCCCGTCCGTCTCGGAGTGGGGTTGTGGCTTCCTCCTTCTTGAAAGTGTAGACAGTGCCAATTAGGTTGTGGACGGTTTTGGCATCGCAGCCCTGTGCGACCATGTGGCTGCTGAGTGCGGAGAATAGTTTCCTCTTCTCCTCCTCATCGAGGTCGCTGAGGCTCCTCATCCTATCCACTGTTTTGAGGGGGATTCCTATGTGGTTGAGGAAGGCGACGCTGCTGTCCTCCCTGCCACTGAGGCCGGGTATGAATGGGGTGGTGGTGTTGGCGATGGCGCGGGCGATTGGGCGGGTCTCGTGGCCGTAGAAGATGAGGTCGACTTCCTTCGAGAGGAGTCCGGCAGCGGTCGCATCCTCCTCGATTAGTGTGTTCATGCCTTTGAGGCTCTTCTTCTCCCCCTTGTCTTGTTGGTCGCCAAGGGCGCCGACGAGGCCGAGGGGTGCTAGGTCGACGTTCCGGGGGTCGAGTGTCTTGGCGAAGAGGTAGCAGACCCCGGAGGCGGCGATGTCCCGGGAGCCATCGATGCCATGAAAGAGGGGGTTGACCTGCATCACATTACTGGGCGGGTTACCCACCGGCATGTGGTGGTCGAAGATGATTGTTTCGACGTCCGTCAGTGCCTTGCCTACCATCTCGAGGTAGCCGGAGCCGAAGTCGGTGAGGACAACGAGGGATGGCTTCTCCTCTACAACGCCTCTTAGTATCTGCTCGTCTAGGCGTTTCTCCACCGTAGTCATAAATGGAGTACCTACCCTCTTAGCGACGTTGCTCATTATGCCTCCGCTGGCAACGCCGTCAGCGTCGTTATGGGTGAGAATACGAATGACTGCACCCTGCTCAACGTTAGAATTGAAAACGTCCACGGCTGGCTTGAAGGAGGATAGAAACTCTCTTGGTGACTCCATACCGGGTCAGGTTAAATGGTTACTATCTCGTCCCTGTAGTTCCAGTCCCTCGGCAGCACACCCTTGCTCTTGTAGTATTTTGTGACCCTGTAGATCATTGACTCGGTTAATTGGAGACCCCTCTTATTTCCATAGTCCTTGGGGTTGCGCTCCATGTGGCGCTTCATTCGGGTTGCTCGTACCATGAGGTTGTAGAGGTCCTCGGGAATGTTGCTGGCGAGCCCCGCCTCGGTGAGCACCTTGCGGACGCCGTAGCCGACTATTGGCTTGATGAGGGGGTTGCCGTGTTCGTCGCGGAGGGTGTTGCCAATTTCGCTCGGCTTTCGCCCCTCCCTGGCTAGGTTAATTATGAGCGCCTTGACCTCGTCTGGCTGGTAGACCACCCAGGTTGGGGGCCTCTTGGAGACGGGCCTCTGGGAGAGGGAGCGCCCCCGCATGCTTGACAATTTACCGACCATGTCATATTCGCCTACCCGGGTGACCCGGAATGCGTCAGTGTAAGAATCGGAGTGGTTTAAAAAACTTTACTAAATTTGGGTGAGCCATTCGGCGAGGGCGCGGAAGGCCCGGGCGCGGTGGCTAATAGCGTTCTTCTCGGCGTCCTCCATCTCGCCAAAGGTTCTGCCATCGCCCTCAGAGGGGATGAAGATGGGATCGTAGCCAAAGCCGTGAGCGCCCCTGATGCTGTGTGCGATCTCGCCATCGACGACGCCGCGGAAGATGCGGACCCCCGATGTGTCCCGATAGGCTATTACGGAGACGTAGTATGCCTTCCTTTTTGACTCCCCCTCCATGAGCTTGAGTATGCCGTGGTTGCCAAGCCGCTCGAGGACGTAGCTGCTGTAGGGACCGGGGAAGCCACCCCAGCGGTCGAGTGAGACTCCAGCGTCCTCGACACAGATAGGGAGGTCTTCCTTGACCATGCTGAGGCTGTAGATAGCGATGTCGGCTGGGTCGTCGGCCTGAATCTCGACGCGTTCGAGGGGAAAGTGTTCGAGCCTAATGCCGTAAGGGGCGAGGACCTCCGCAGCCTCCTTGACCTTGTTTCTGTTGCCGGTGGCTAACCAGATCTTATTCTTTGTCAATGTAGCGTCCCCTGCGTCTAATCTCTTCTGCACGCTGAAATACCTCCTCAGCCTCGGAGCCCATTGTGTCACGATAGCCCTCCTTGAAAGACTCCAATAGCGGCTCCATTACGGTGTAGTGGGTGCTAGCAAGCATCCTGACCATGAGGTTGAAGTCCACGCCACGCTTCTCAACCTCCTTGCTAACCTCACCGAGGCCAAAGTCTATGAAGACAATACGGTGACCGGCTTTGATAATATTGCTTGTGGTGAGGTCACCGTGGATGAGGGCAGCACAGTGGAGTCTCCCTGTATCCTCGCCTATGTGTCGGAAGAGAGCACGGTTTTCTTCGATGCCGAGCTTGGGAACGGCATCCCTGACCTTCAACCCCTCAACGTATTCCATGACTATAGTTGCACCCTCTGGGTCGAGCTGGTATATGAGAGGAGTGGAGACACC
>MEZF01000088.1:2822-2918 GCA_001774245.1 Candidatus Bathyarchaeota archaeon RBG_13_52_12 | reverse complement strand
GTCGATTTCTGGGTGGCGGTACTTCTTGACGCCTCGGTGCTTGAGGATGACCTTCCTCCCGTTCCAGTCTGGGTCGAGGAGGATGTCCGCCTCCGC
>MEZF01000088.1:820-2018 GCA_001774245.1 Candidatus Bathyarchaeota archaeon RBG_13_52_12 | reverse complement strand
TGGCGCAGCGGAATGCTGCCGTCCCCAGGCATCATGTGTGTATCTGAATGACCATCGCTGTCAATGATATGCAGATGGCGCAAACGGCTGCCAAGTTTTTCAAAATAGGTCATGATCGGTTCATGGTTGCAGAAAGGCGGGCAGATATCACACATCCCAACCAGACGTTCAGAGCCAACTTCATTTAAGGCTGTGATCAGGTCGTTACAGGTAACAACCACGTTACTTTCGTACTGGGTGAGAGGCTCTAAAACTAGATCTAAACCAATGCTTTCGGCATGACCGGCAAGTTCTTTAAGGTTCTTGATCAAGCGAGGCCAATATTCCTGTCTGGTAGTTTCGTAACCAGCGTGAGCAGCAGAGATCAACGTGAAACCAGCACCCATCTCTTTCGCCATATCCATAGAAAGTTTGATATAGTCAAGGCTTTCGCGGCGCATCGCTTCAGAACCTATCATCATATTATATGGATACATGTTCGTTTCCGGAGTGTATCCAATGATTGGCAGAT
This sequence comes from Candidatus Bathyarchaeota archaeon RBG_13_52_12, assembly GCA_001774245.1. Classification (GTDB taxonomy): domain Archaea; phylum Thermoproteota; class Bathyarchaeia; order TCS64; family TCS64; genus UBA8941. Next base: position 1,507 of record MEZF01000088.1, on the reverse strand, counting down.
TATATTTGCTGGAAAGTTCTTTGATCTCTTGAATTCTCCCAACTTTGAGATCAAAAGGATAAGCGTGCGGGCGGCCTCCCCATATCTCGATCCCATCGTAGCCAAACCGCGCTGCGTCCTTGAATGCTCTCTCAAGGGGTAGACGCATGTAACCCATTGTGAACATACCAATTTTCATTTTTACCTCACCTTCAAATCGTGTGCACGATTCCGTATACTGATTATATGGAGTAATATTATCAAAATGAATCATACAAATATTAAAACATCGTTTCCACTTGTAGTAATTCAAGGTTGATGAATTCTCACAAAAGGAGAAACGGTAGTTATCGATTCATGTGCTGACAATCCATTTACCGACTATATTTTAATATCCCAAGTTTGCCAACACCGAGAAACTCGTGACCCATGATCATTCTTGATCCTGCAAAAACGGAGCTTCGAACCATTCTTCAATGGGATAGGCCCCTGAGATCCCATGGCCTACCATATGAGGAGGGGAGACAAGGAGATCAAGGACCCCGCTAAACTCCGCAAAGTACTCGCTCAGGCGAAATATATCACTATAGCCATGTGCCGAAGAAATAAGCCCTACCTCGTCTCCCTCAACCACGGGTACGACCCTGAGAGTGACTGCATCTACTTCCACTCCGCTTCCGCGGGGAAAAAGATTGACATTCTCCACCT
>MEZF01000088.1:0-799 GCA_001774245.1 Candidatus Bathyarchaeota archaeon RBG_13_52_12 | reverse complement strand
AGCGATAATTGACCACGGTTTCCATGGAGGCAGTGATGACTGTCGCCAGAACTTCGCCTCGGTCATGTTCGAGGGCAGAGTCACATTCGTCACCGACCCCAAGGAAAAGCTCCACGCCTTCATCGTCACGAATGAGGGCCTCGGCACCCCCTCCGAGAGCTTGAGAAAGGTCCTCGACGCAAACCTAGCCAGGGCTACAGTAGGTCGCATAACAATCGACCACATCACCGAGAAGAAAAGTAAGGAGATCGAATTCTAGTCCAACGCGGCGCCATAATTTTAAGAGGGGTCTAATCAACTCCAAATGAGGAATGACCTGTGCCGAGCCTCGAGCGATTCTGCGACCTCCTGTTCGAGATCTCAAACGAAGATAGGCTCAGAATACTGGAGGAACTCGGGGAGACGCCTATGCATGCTACGGGTGTCTCCCGGAGCCTCGACATACCTACTCAGGAGGCCAGCAGGCATCTCATAAGGCTCTCGGAGGTGGGGCTCATTGTGAAGAGGCCTAATGGCCTTTACTCGCTCACCCCCTATGGTGCCCTTAGTCTCCGCCTTCTAGAGGGGGAGCGATTCGCAACCACAAACAGAGACTACTTCGCATCCCACACCGCCGCTGCTGTTCCCAGGTGCTTCACCTCGCGGATGGGGGAACTGATGGAAGCGACCCTAGTTGACGACGTAATGATCATCCTCCACAACGTCGAGAAGGTCATCAGGGAGGCTAAGGAATACGTCGTCAGGATGACAGACAGGTACCAACTCACCGCTATCCCACACATTGTGAACGCCCTTAATA
>MEZF01000087.1 GCA_001774245.1 Candidatus Bathyarchaeota archaeon RBG_13_52_12 | reverse complement strand
TGGCAAGGACGACCTCCTCGGCGAGGCGCTTACAGACGCCAAGGGTAACTATTCTATTGAATGGAAGGTCAAGAAGGTCGATTTTCTAGATGACGCCGCTGAAGTTTATATAAAATTCAAGGGTGACGAGGAACACAGAGCGAGCAACTCGAAGCAGTTCACCATCGAGGTCGAGCAGTGAAACTGTGAAGCCTTAAACCACGGCATCAACGCCTATCCCATTGTGTAATCAATGAGCCCCAGTCGCCTTTATCCCGAACGTCCGATGGTGGGGGTGGGCATCTTGATCAGGAAGGGTGATGAGTACCTGCTCATCAAGAGAGCCTCCGAGCCTGATAAAGGGCTCTGGTCCGTACCAGGGGGTATGGTGGAAGTAGGTGAGAAGGTTGAGGAGGCGGCAATTAGGGAGGCAAAGGAGGAGACGGGGCTTGAGATCGAGATAGTCAAGGATCTTGGCGCCGTCGATAAAATAGTTAGGGACGATGTGGGTAAAATAAAGTACCACTCCATTATAATCGACTACTTAGCAGAGCAAGTCTCGGGGGAGATGCACCACCATGACGATGCCCTCGACGCAAAATGGGTTCAACCAAGAGACTTCAGGAAGTACAAGATGTCCCCAACCCTCTTGGATCTGCTGAGGAAGATCAACCTCTACCCCATTTTCTGAGCCCCTTACACTTTTAAGTGGAGAAACCCACCTGAAAAGCTGTAGTGATTACTTTGGTAAAAGCATCCGACTTCAAAGGTAAAGACGTCCTATCCATGCGGGACTATGGCCGAAAGGAGATCGACTTCATCCTCAGCGAAGCGACAAAGATGGTCAAGGTTGCGGAGAAGCCCAGTACCCTGTGTTCAGGGAAAGTGCTCGCCGTCGTCTTCTTCGAGCCTAGCACACGCACGAGGCTCAGCTTCGAGACCGCAATGCTCCGCCTCGGCGGCGGCGTCACAGGCTTCAGCGACCCAAGCGCGAGCAGTGTCAAGAAGGGAGAGACGCTTGAGGACACGATAAGGACGGTTGAGTGCTACGCGGACATAATCGCTATGCGCCACCCCGAGACAGACTCCTCAGAACGTGCCGCCGCTGCGGCCTCAGTACCGATCCTCAACGGTGGCTCGGGTTCCGGTGAGCACCCGACGCAGGCTCTCCTCGACCTCCACACGATGAAGTACGCAAAGGGCGACATAGATGGGCTCAAGATTGGGTTATGCGGCGACCTCCTCTACGGACGCACTACCCATAGCCTAGCTCTTGCCCTCAATCACTTCGACGTCGAGCTTTACCTAATCAGCCCTAAGGAGCTGGCGATGAAGGAGGACATAAGGAGAGACCTGAAGATGAAGGTCAACGAGGGAACGGACCTCGCGAAAGTCATCCCGAAGCTCGACGTCCTCTACGACACTCGCATCCAGAAGGAGAGGTTCACTGATCCTACGAAGTACGAGGAACTGAAGAACGCGTACATCATCGACCCTGTGATGGTTAAGAAGGGAAAGAAGAACCTTGTACTCATGCACCCGCTACCCCGCGTAAACGAGATCACGACCGATGTGGACTCCATGCCAAACGCCTGGTACTTCAGACAGGTTAAGCACGGCGTCTATGTGAGGATGGCGCTCATCGCCCTCGCCCTCGGAGCCGTCAAGTAGGCGGTACCATTTATCCTCTTTCCACGCGGGTAAACATGTTTCGCACCCGCCTCCACCTGACTTCCTCCTCGTCGGTACGTTGCACCTTGATCTCCTTGGTGTATGCCTCGGGGATTCGGTAGAGGAACATCTTGTGGTTCCCTATGGTGTGAGGAGTACCGTCTGGCTGATCGCTGACCCAGCCATGGACTGGGAAGTCGTGACTAACCACTCTCGCGCCAGGTTTAAGGTCGGCCTCGAGTTTCGGCCTCAGTTTCACGTTCCCGCTCGTGGTGAGGTAAATGGTGACGACGGTGGCCTTTGTGATGTCGACCTCCATGAAGTTAGCCTGTATCACAGAGACACGCCCTACCATCCCAAGGTCCTTTATCCTCTTCTCGAGAGCTTCCACCATCTCCATGTCGAGTTCATATCCCACCGCCTTAGCGACCTTGAACTCGTCGACCGCGGTGAAGAGAACGCGCCCATCCCCGCATCCGAGGTCGTAGACGACATCGTTCGGGCCAGCACCGGCGAGGCTAAGCATCTCGCGGACAATGTTGAGGGGGCTAGGCACGTAGGGGGCGAGGCTGTCTGGGTGGTCCCCCCAAAACGTTGCCCTTATCCAGTCCGGCACCTTCCTTTCCTGCTCACCGAGGCGTCGCTCGTCGACCATGGGTGAATGCACACCGCACCCGCCTCATATAATCTGTGCAGAGGGTTCAAGTTTTAAGCACATGCGCGAAGAAACAACCATGGAGTTAAAGTTAGTCAATGTAGAGGTCCCGCAGGACTGCAACATTATCCTAGGGCAGAGCCACTTCATCAAGACAGTAGAGGATATCTACGAGGCATTGGCCTCATCTGCGGCTGGGATAAAGTTTGGCCTTGCCTTCTGTGAGTCGAGTGGAGAGTGTTTGGTTCGCCACGATGGAAACGACGCCGAGTTGAGAAAGATGGCAACGGAAGCTGCGCTGGCTATTGGGTGCGGTCACAGCTTCCTAGTATTCCTCAAGAATGCCTACCCGATCAACGTACTCACTCAACTCAAGGCGGTCCCCGAGGTCTGTAGTATCTACGCAGCTACGGCCAACTCCCTGCAAGTAGTTGTCGCGGAGACTCAGCAGGGACGCGGTGTAATGGGCGTAATCGATGGTTTCCAGCCGAAAGGCGTCGAGGATGAGAATGGTATAAAGTGGCGCAAGAGCTTCCTCAGGAATATAGGCTACAAAACTTAGCCCTGGGGTTGCTCGTGCGGTTTCGTGCGCACGCGAGAGTTCAAGACCCGCTTAAGTGTGGTTGGTAAATCCATGAGGTTGATGTCCCCTCTAATGACCTTGATTAAGCCTTTTTTCTTATAAAAATCGAGTAGGGGCTGGGTCTTCTCCCTATAGACTTCGAGTCTACGCTTGATAACCTCGGGCTTGTCATCGTCTCTCTGAACTAGCTCTGTGTTACAGGCATCGCATTTCCCCTTTGCCTTCGGTGGCTTGTTATCAAGGTGAAAGATCGCTCCGCACCTTGGGCAGCTCCTCCTCTTGCTAAGCCTGTCGATGATGGTCTTATCCTCGAGTTTAATGTGTAGAACTTGGTTGAGTTTCTTTCCTGATGTTTTTAGTATTCTCTCCAACGCCTCCGCTTGCCTCGGACTCCTCGGGTAACCGTCGAGTATAAATCCGCCCTCAGCGTCAGACTCCTTGAGCCTCTCAGTCACCATGTCGTTCACGAGGTCGTCAGGTACAAGCTCCCCCCGATCCATGTAGCTCTTCGCCGTTAAGCCTAGAGGCGTCATCCTAGCGACTGCTGCCCGTAGCATATCCCCAGTTGTAATAACTGGGATTCCATAGATCTCACCGATTATTTTGGCACAGGTCCCCTTACCCGCCCCGGGGGGACCCAGAATCACGGCCTTCAAATGACAGCCTCCTAGAGCAGGGCAGATACCAGTCCCTAGCGATTATAACGTTTATGGGTCAAGAAAACAAGCTACCTGCGATTTCATTAAACCTAGGTAAAGGGAAGGCGTTAGCGATTAATCCTAATTCGAAGCAGATCAATCGGCGCACGCGAACCGATCTCCGCAGATATACCATATGCTATATAAAGAAAAACGCAGATCCGCACCTAAGTGCATGCAATGGACGAAGCTAACCCCTTAACTCTACTCGGTATACTGCTTATACTCCTAGGCGTCGTCTTCGTTGCCCTGCCATACTTAAGCCGCGTAGTCGACGTCGAAAAGATACCTTGGATAATACTCTACGTTTATCGGCGAGACGGCTTCACCTTCGCCACATCACCCATCTTGTTAATCCTCTCCGCCCTTTCTTTGATACTAGCATACGTCCGCCGCTAACTCTTCTTCTTATAGAGGTCCACGAGCGCATCCACAAGCTCCTCCTCCGTCGGTAGCCGTGAGTACCCTAGTGGTATTCCCTCGTGCTCAGCGAGGCTCACCGCCAAGGGGTCGATTTTCCTGATCTTCCCATGCAGGATAACAACTCTCGGTTTGAAGGGGCTGATCTTCACCGCTATCATCGGGCTACGACCTTGAGAGACCTCGGTGAAGATTAGGGCTCTCTCACTCGTGGCTCCGAATATTCTGTAGAAGTCAAGCCCCGACAGCGTAGTGATCGCCTTAACGCTGTCTATGATCGTGTACCCGAGAACCTGGTTATCCAGCTTCTCTTTCCCGGTTAGAATCTCCGCCTCAACCGCCTTGCACAGCTGTTCCACCGTAACCGGCTGTGTGAACTCACGTATGTCCGTGAAGACGTCACTAGGGTCGATGGTGATCCTCGCCATCTGCCTGATGTAGTCACCACCCCTCCCATGGTCGATGTCGAGGAGCGCCTCCACGTACCGCTTTATGAAGCCACTGCCTGGAGACTGCCTTCTCCCCGTCTCGTAGTCGCTGATAACCGATGGAGAGAGATCAAGCTCGTCTGCTAATTCCATCTGGTTTACATTTAGCAGTCCCCTCCACTTCCTCATAGTCTGACCCGGGTTACTGCTCAGAACTATCTCGCCAGCTATGCGCTTCGCTAGGGTGTCCCTAACGGGGCTGAAAGCGGACATCTGAAACAAACTAGTTGAAGGAAGTAAAAAAGGTGAGGAGGCTAGACGCCTGCTTTCTCGCAGAGAATCTGCCAGCGTGTGTCGATCGACTCCTGAAGCTCCTTCAAGAGCGCCTCCTTCCTAGCTGGTCTGAAGAAGTGCCTGTACCTACCCTGCTGCTCGAGGTAGGCTTCTATCGGCTTTTTATTCTCCGGCCTCTTCGCGATGGCGAGGCTCGGCGCCGACAGCTCGTAGACTGGCTTACCCTTTTCCTGCCTGCACTCGAAGAGGGGAAAGACGCAGGTCTGCGTCGCGAGTCTGCCTATCTCCACCGTCTTCTCTGGGGGGAACCTCCAGCCCCGACTGCATGGGGCGAGGCTGTGGAGGAAAGTTGGCCCATCAACCTCGATGGCCTTTCTCGCCTTCTTCATAACGTCGAGTGGCCAAGCCGTGTTGATGGTCGCAACGTAAGGCGTCCCGTGGGCGATTATTATTTCGTCGATGGGCTTCTTTGTCTCCGTCTTTCCGAGGATAACTTTGCCCGCTGGTGACGTCGTCGTAGAGGCTCCGAACGGCGTACCGCCGCTCCTCTGGATACCCGTGTTCATGTATGCCTCATTGTCTATGAGGACGTATGTGAAGTCGTGTCCACGCTCTATTGCACCTGATAGTGCTTGTAAGCCGATGTCATAGGTTCCGCCGTCGCCCGCGAAGGATATCACATCTACCGTCGGGTACTTGGCGAGTGGACCCTCCTTCTTTTTATGCATCGCTTTTATTGTGGCCTCTATGCCACTCGCTAATGCGGCGACGTTCTCGAAGGCACAGTGCATCCACGGAACCTCCCAAGAGGTATATGGGAATATGCTCGTCGAGACCTCAAGGCAACCAGTCGCGCTCGTCACGATCGTTGGACCCCTCGTCGCTTTCATCACTTGCCTGACGACGATGGTCTCATCGCACCCAGCGCAAAGGCGACCGCCGCAGATCAGCGCGTCCGGCTTCCTAGACATCTCTTTAAGGGTTATTTCGCTCATTTCTACTCCCTCACACCCACGTAGCTCACCGGCTCAAGCACGGCGCCCCTCTCCTTAATCCTCTGGAGACTCTTGAAGACGTCTCTGATCATCTCGGGGCTAGTGTCCTTACCGCCCAGGCCATTGATGTAGTCGGCAACGAACGGTCTCTTCGGCAAGTCGTAGAGCACCGTCTTGACTTCTTCGTATAAGGGTGCGCCAGGACCACCTATGCTATAGGCTTTCTCCATCACGCCGAGCACAGGAACATTACCGATCGCATTCTTCAGGTCTTCTACTGGGAAGGGTCTGAAGAGTCTCATCTTTACCATGCCTGCTTTTACGCCCTCTGCGCGAAGCTCGTCCACGACTTCGCGGACGGTGCCCATCGCAGACCCAAGTCCCACGACGGCGACTTCGGCATCGTCCATCTTGTATGGATAGACATACTCGAGCTTTCTGCCTGTGATCTTTTCAAACTCTTTGTCCACCGCCTTGATTGCCTTAAGGGAGCCTTTCATAGCTTCCATTTGCTGAACCTTATGCTCGAAGTAGAAGTCCTGCAGGTCTAGTGGGCCAATGCTTATCGGGGTGTCCGGGTCGAGTTTGAACTCGACCTCACCCTTCGGTCCCTCAGTCTTCATGTAGATCCTCTTCCCGACGAATTTTTTCACGTCAGCGTCTTCAAGGATGTAGACGTTCTCCATCGTGTGACTTATGGTGAATCCGTCGAAGTTGACCATGACAGGCATCTGGATATCTGCGTGTTCCGCGATCCTCCAGGCCTCCACGCTCGCGTCGTAGACCTCTTGGCTGTTCTCGCAGAATAGCTGTATCCAGCCGGAGTCTCTCGCGCCCATCGCATCGCTGTGGTCGTTGTGGATGTTGATGGGGCCACCGAGGCACCTATTCGCGACAGCCATCACTATAGGCTGCCTCAAGCCGGCCGCGATGTATAGTATTTCCCACATTAGAGCCAGCCCGTTAGCTGCCGTCGCTGTGAAGGCGCGCGCGCCGGCTGCTGAAGCGCCCACGCAAGCGCTTAAGGCGCTATGCTCGGACTCCACAGCTACGAACTCCGATCCAACGAGCCCATCGGCGACGTACTCGCTAAACCTCTCGACGATGATCGTCTGAGGAGTGATAGGGTAAGCTGCGACAACATCTGGGTCGACCTGCTTCGTCGCGTACGCCGAAGCTTCGTCTCCGTTGAGTCCCACTATCTTTTGCTTGGCAACCATCACTTCTTCATCTCCATCTTTATGCATTTCACCGGGCACTCGTTAGCGCAAACGCCGCAGCCCTTGCAGTAGTCGTAATTAACCTCAGTATAACCATCCACCCTCACTGTTATCGCTCCCTCTGGGCAAAAAAAGTGGCAAAGTGTGCACTTGGAACACCTTGTTCGGTCGATGATGGGCTTCGCAACGCCCCAGTCACCGGTCTGGTAGTCCTTACTGGACTTGTAAGGGACAGCGCCCTTTGGCAGAGTCTTCCACCCCCTCTTCCTCTCACTCAACCCTTGACAGCCTCCTTGTAAGCAGCTTCGACGACCTCAATGTTTTGGTCTCTGACCTTGCCTTGGAATCTCTCCTTCACTACGGCGAGAACCGAATCGAGCTTTACTCGCCCAGACGCCTGGACGACCGCGCCCAGCACAGCCGTGTTAGTGATATTGACCCCCATGATCCTCATGGCCATACCTGTCGCGTCAACTACCCAGGTTTCATTCTCAATGCCAAGTCTCTTCTTAACATCGGCAGGTGAGATAGTCGTGTTGACAACTACCTTGCTGGGCTTCTTTAAACCTTCAACTACAGCTGGGCCAAGCAGAGTGGGATCTAGCACGACGACCATGTCAGGCTCGTAGACGCTAGAGTGAATCTGGATGGGCTTATCACTGATGCGGGTGTAGGCCGTCATAGGCGCCCCAGCCCTCTCTGGACCGAAGGCTGGGAAGCTCTGAATCTGTTTCCCCTCCAGAAGACCCGCTTGTGCCAGGAGGAGAGACGCCGTCCAGGCCCCTTGGCCACCACGACCGTGGAACCTGATCTCGTAGAGCTTATCCAATACGATTACTCTCCCCATGACTTCGTCTTCAACTGTTTAAACGTATATGTTGTATCGGAATGGGCTCAATGTTTATGCAGCGCTGCGCGCGAGGTGATAGGGGATAATTACTAGCCTCGAAAAGTCCGTGGAAGCTCTCGAGGACAAGACGGGTACCCATATAGTATCCTCCTAGAGACTAATTTATATCAATCTAAACACCATTCTGGAAACGATCGAAGTTGGTGGAAGTCCTTACTCCTCTCCTAACACAGTTAGGAGTAGGCGGTATCGCCGGGCTCTGCGTGGGTTACGCATTAATGAAGATCGGTAGACTTGTAGCATTAATACTCGGAATAGCCTTCCTAGGACTCCAGGCACTCGCCTATAAGGGCATCATAAACATAAACTATACCGCCTTAGAGGAGTGGGTGAATGAGGTGTTTGGGCAAGTTGGTATCGCAGAGGGCATATTCACATCCCTCATCGGCAACCTACCCTTCGCCGCAAGCTTCCTCGTCGGTTTCTATTTAGGTGTCAAGATCGGTTGAGACGAGCGTGTTGCTTCATTAGAAGCGATTCAATTTTATTTTACTAGTTGACTACACCTTTTTTTAAAGGATGTTTTCCAGCTCACTTTTCTTTGTGCGTCCCAGAGACAACAAGTGTTATCTCGTACACATCTCAAAAACACGCGTGTGACCGTAATATAAAATTCATATTTGGATCATCCCATTAAGATGGGAGGGGAGAGCATATTGACTTCGGAAGATGTATTAAATTGGCTCCTTGAGCCTGAAAACCCCTCACTAAGATATAGAACCATAGTCGAGGTATTAGACGAGCATCCCAATGATCCCGAAGCTTTAAACTGCAAGAAACAAATCGCCGAGTCATATCCAGTTAAAAACTTGTTAAAAAGGATGCACCCCGATGGATATTGGCTTCAAAAACACCATAGTACTGGCAAAATGCTCGGTGAAGGAGTTGAATATGGAGCCTTTGGAACTACACACTACTGCCTATCCTACTTAGCTGAACTTGGTCTAGATAGAACTAATTCTCAAGTATCAAAAGCAGCAGAGAGATATCTTAACCTCCAAATGGAAGATGGTGACTTTTACAAGCATTTTTCGTGCCTACTAGGCTTGAACATTAGGACCTTCACAATGCTAGGGTACGGAGACGATCTACGTATCAAGAAGAGCATCAGCCTCCTACTCAACACCATAAGATCTGATGGTGGCTATCTCTGCGATTCGCACGAGGGCAAATACAAAACAAAACCTGTTAAAAGCTGTATTCGGGGAAGCGTGAAATCACTACTTGCTTTTTCATACCTACCGAAATATTGGGGGCATGAAAGAGTCAAAAAACTTGTTGATTACTTTATGCTTCGTGATGGAATATTCAAGAGTACTAATCTGAACGAACTCGTCAACAAAGACATGGAGAGAAGCTCTTACCCAATAACATGGAGAGCTAACGTATTTGAGGTTCTCTTAGCCCTAAGTAAAATGGGTTATGGAAAACACGATAAACTCGAGAGAGCTTGGATTTTTTTAGATGAAAAAGCAGATGAAAATGGGAGATACGTGCTGGATTGGGCCCCGGAGCAATCTCCTTGGAACATTGGACAAAGAAATTTACCAAACAAGTGGGTAACATTCTACGCACATCTCGCCCACAAGTTCTCACATTGATATTTCGCGCGCAAGGCTGTTTAGAAATTAAATAATCTAACGTACAGTTCTAGGATAGGTTGAACGTTAAGC
>MEZF01000086.1:10506-19727 GCA_001774245.1 Candidatus Bathyarchaeota archaeon RBG_13_52_12 | reverse complement strand
AATGCCTGTTGGATATAAAAAAAACGGAGAAGTCACCAGGGGATTTGCAAACGAACAGATTCAAGAGAAGAGGAGTGTTACGCACACGCACTCGCACGAGTGAGTAAGTAGTTCATTAAAGTTGTTCTGTCGACATCTTGTGCATACGAACATCTAATTACTGTGACAAGACGATTCTAATGTAAATTTTTAGAGGGCAAGAGATGAAGTGTATCGTTTATGGTACGATGACTTTCACTACGGCGAAGAGGAAGAACACTACAAGCTTGACGAATATGATAGTTGTCAGGCAGCAACGGATGCCTGCATGACGATAGTTGACGACTTCTTGAGGCAGGGGTACAGGGAGGATATAGGCTTCAAGGAGCTCTGGGATGGTTACATGATGTTCGGCTAAGACCCCTTCATAGTATCAGACGATAGTAACAGTAGATTCCCGGCCTGGACATATGCTAAGCAACGTTGTAGAGAACTAACCAGTACTTAGTTAGTATTACTTGACTGACAGTGGCACCAGGTTAGGTCAAGTATGCATGGGTATACAATGCTGATATGTAAATATCTAAATAAGATAGCGCCCTCAAATTAGCTGGGGGTTTAGTTGCTCACAATTGCGATTGTAGGTAAGACGAATGTAGGTAAAACGACATTCTTTAACGCAGCTACACTACTTGATGCAAAGATATCTAACTATTCCTTCACAACGATTGAGCCCAACGTGGGTACGGCATACGCTTCCGACGTCTGCGTCTGCCGGGAACTTGGCTTGAAAGATAACCCCCAGGAGTCTACTTGCATTGACGGCTGGAGATACATTCCCATTAAAATCATTGATGTGCCTGGCCTCATAAAAGATGCCTGGATAGGCAAGGGATTAGGCAATAAATTCCTATCCGCTATTGGTCAAGCCGATGCCCTGATACATGTCGTCGACGCGTCTGGGTCTATCGATGATGAGGGTAAGATCACGAAACCCGGTGCGGGTAACCCACTTCAAGACGTTCTCGACATCGAGACTGAGATAGAGAAATGGGTCTCGGATATAGTTTATAGTAACATGCAGTTAATAGCCAGAGAAGCGACACATCTTCCCCTTGAGGAGGCCATCTCGCTTGCCATAGCCGGTATTAAGGCGAAGCCTCCAGCTATTATGGAGGCCATTAAGGTGGCTGAGCTTGATAAAGTCAACTTTGACAACTGGGGTAAGACGGAGATCGCTAGATTCGTGAGGGATTTACTACCACTGATCAAGCCATCCATGATTGTGGCTAACAAGATGGATCTGTACCTAGCAGAAGAAAACTACGAGAAGCTAAGCCAGTATTTTAGTAATGGACTCGTTACAGCATGCTCTGCGGAGGCTGAACTCGCCCTTAGGAGGGCCCAGAAAGCGGGTCTCCTAAATTATACGCCTGGAAGTGAAAAATTCACAGTAGTCGAAGGCGCTAAACTTACTCCGGAGCAGTCTAAGGCCCTAGAATATGTAGATAAACGGGTTATGTCTAAGTGGATGAGGACGGGCATCCAGCAGGCACTCAACGCTATTGTCTTTAAACTCTTGAAGATGAACATGGTTTACCCCGTCGCAAACGAGTCCACGTTCAGCGATAATCATGGGAATGTGCTCCCCCACGCGCATCTCCTCGCTGACGGATCAACCCCGATAGACCTAGCGGGTGAGGTGCACTCAAGGTTAGTCGAGCAGTATATTCTCGCGCTAGACGCTAAGACTGGGCTTCGTCTACCTAAAGATTACAGACTGAGGCACAGAGATATAATAAAGATAATGACGCAGACAAGAACCAAAAAGAACTGATTTACCATATCTGTTTTTTGATATAGATTTCATAGAATTCCACGCTCCTGAGATTCATCCGCTATCCGGTTGAACGTCAAGCATCCCACACAACTCTAAATAGGCTTCATGCCGATCGGCAGAGTGAACTCCGAGTGATAAGTAATTATTCGATTGCTTTGCGTTCGCTAGGTGTCGCCTCGCGGAGTGCCTCCAAGTCGTAACCCACTCCATCGTGCCACTTTTCGTAGTCGATCGCCATGCTGTGCTCGAAGCGTACAAGTAGGGAGCTTTTTAGAGGGTAAACATCTTTGATATGGATCCCTCTCAGTTGTTGACGTGGATGTAATAGCGTCAGAAACTGGTTTGGGTGATGGCACGTGACGATAAAATTGTTAGGGGTTTAAGCCAGCTTCGTACCGCACTCGGAGCAGAACTTTACGTTAGGGTCGTTTTCTTTACCGCAGTTAGTGCAGACTTTCTTCTGAGATGGCAGGGGGGCTTGAGCTGGGGTTTGAGGCTCCACGATATCTGTATTGAGTTTCTTGATCTCCTCCTCTTTGAGGCGTATCTGTTCAAACAGGTTTGTGACCTTGGAAATTATGTTCGCAGACTCTGGGTTTAGAGGTGTATTATTTGTTGAACTCTGGTAGGTCATTTCTCCCAGTTGATGGTATTGAGTCTCTATCTGTTTTTTGAGTCCACCAATATCTAGTTCGATCTTCTTTATTTGCGCGGCCTCTTTAGCCTCTTGGGCTACCTTCCCGGCTCCGCTCTTTAACTTATCAAATATGTTTGACATCTTTTACACCATTTCGAAGAGAGTAACATGATGTATATTATTCTTTGCTAGTTGCGTGCGCGCGCAAATTATTATTAAGGCACTTCGTGCGCGTGACTAATTGTTCACATTGAATCTGATGCGATTAGGGTATGGCTTTGAATATGCTTGGATTTAATCTTTAATAATTACTAAATAAGATTTTGAGAATTCTACGTAAAACGTGCACGATTTTCTTCATCGAGTACACGTCGATTGGACATCGTATTTTAAGGATGAATAACATTTATCGATTAAGGCAGCGTCATGCCATCAGGGATTTTAATAGAATGGATTTCAAGATTGGTGAGTTCCAGTGTCGAGTTCTTAGTGATGGCTCCCGATCCATTGGATCTATGACCAGCGGTTCACCTAGGAGGTTCATATTCGGTGACGTACCCGATGACGAGTTTAATTACTGCTTAAGACACCATGGGGGGTTCGACTCGTCAACCGTTTTACCCTTCAACTACCTACTCCTAGAGGGATATGGGCACGTCACATTATTAGATACTGGCTGCGGTGATATGGCAGAGAACGAGAAGCACCCAGACGAGCCTGCTGGACTCCTTCTTAGTAGCCTCGCAGAAGTCGGTTTTAGCGTAAGTGACATTGACACAGTGATCATCTCGCATTGTCACTGGGACCACTTTGGCGGCGCTGTGAAAGGGGGCTGGGCTGTCTTCCCTAATGCTGAGTATGTGATGAGCCTCAAAGAGGCTGAGCACATTAGAGATGATGTTAAAGGCTGGGCTCTGAATTACCTGAATATCATCAGTGATAGGGTGAGATTCGTGGTCGACACGACAGAGGTGAGACCAGGTATAACCGTCAATCTCGCCCCAGGCCACACGCCGGGTATAATAGTAGGGGAGGTATCATCGGGTAGTGAGACCCTGCTATATACGTCTGACCTCATAATCCATAAAGCCCACGTCGATCACGTTGCTTGGATTCCAGAATTCGAAACCGATCGCGCAGCTGCTATAGAGAGTAGGAGGAATCTTATCGAGGAATCATATAAACGAGGTATGCGCCTATTCGTGCCTCACATACCAGGAGGCCTTGGTCGAGTTATACGGGATCCCGAGTATAAGTGGGTTAACGAATACGTGTAAGAGCCTCTGTGTGCCTAGCCCTGATATAGCTTCATATTAACTTTTGATTATCATTACAGAGGGCATAGTACCATACAGGTTTACGCTCCTTTACTGCTCGCGCGCATAATGTCCAGATTAGTGGTTTTGCACTCGATTTACTCTAAACCACTACGTTCTCTGAAATGCTTCCTTGCTAAGGGATTAATTGGATCAAACTTGTTGCACCAATTGCCTTCATCTTTGTGGCAGGAATTCTTCGAGCTACGACATTGTCTGCACCACTTGTCACTAATAGGTACCGCGATGATTTTTCGAGACAAATCAAATCCCTAGTCTATTTTTTCGATGGTTTATACGACTGATGTGCGTACGCACATGCATATTGGGCTCTTTGGCTGGATTTATAACATTTCGCGATGTCAATGGATCTAGAGCAGGCTGTGAACTCTCGAACTGAATCAAATAACAGAACCATTAAGCTCGTTAAGATACTTGAATCATGTGAGCTGTGCCCGAGAAAGTGCAGGGTAAATAGGTTGAGAGGAGAGAGAGGCTACTGTAGTTCTGGAAGTAAACTAGTTATCTCAAGCTATGGCCCACATTTCGGGGAGGAGCCTGAGCTGGTTGGCAGCCATGGGTCTGGCACTGTCTTCATGACTAACTGCAGTCTTCAATGTGTGTATTGTCAAAACTATGATATTAGTCAACTGGGTTACGGTGAAGAGGTCTCTAATACTGAAGCTGTGGATATCATGCTCAGCCTACAGGAGAGGGGCTGTCATAACATTAACCTTGTAACCCCAACTCACTTCGCTCCACAGCTGGTTCAGGTAATAACAGCTGCAAGGAGAATGGGTCTGAAGATACCGATTGTGTGGAACTGTGGGGGCTACGAGAACGTTGAGGTGATTAAATTGCTAGAGGGTTTTATTGACGTTTACATGCCTGATATGAAATATAGTGAGACGGAGCCAGCGGAGAGGTACTCTAACGCGCCTGATTACTTCGAGCGTTCCAAGGAAGCGGTTATGGAGATGCAGCGTCAGGTTGGGGACTTGAAGGTTGATGTTATGGGGGTCGCGTATAGGGGCTTGTTGATTAGGCACCTGGTGTTGCCAAATAGTCTGTCCGGTGGTGAGAAAATTCTTGAGTTCATCACTGAGGAGGTTTCGAAGGATTGCTACGTCAATATTATGGCTCAGTATAGGCCATGTGGGAAGGCTTCTGAGTATGAGGAATTGAGTAGGAGGCCAACCCATGGTGAATATTTGAGGGTGGTTGAATTTGCCAGGAAACTTGGATTGTATCGCGGTTTACAGTAAGCCTATACGTGCGATTAACTATAGGTGCTATCTGTGGGTTCCTACGATTCTTATGACTTCTTTTAGTCTCGTTACGTAGTCTAGCGCGTCATCTGGTTAGTTGCAATCTCAAAGTGGGAGATATGAATAGGTTACCTGAAAGGCTCTGCTCTAAATGTGAATTGAAAAAAGTGGGACTGATCTTCGTGGTCAGTATTTTCATTTTTTGGTTATTTCTGAGGTAGGTTCGACGTCCATATATCCCAGTGGAGCTTCCATCCTTCGGGGGTTTTTTTCCAGACTACAACGTACTTGCCCTTGTCCTCCATGTCTTTTCCCGCTGAGTGGAGTTTTAGCAGGTAGTCTCCCATCTCGGTGACTGTGTCGCCTTCCCCGATTAATTCAACGGTTTTTAGGGTTGCGTCTTTTAGGCCCATCCCCTTTATCACAGAGCCCCAGAAGTCCTCAACGCTCTTTCTACCTTTTATCGTGTTCATACCCACAGGCAGGAGGCAAGCATCACTGGTGTATAGGTTAGATAGTGCCTTGGCGTCGCCTTTCCTGACGAGTTCACCAAATCTTAGGTTTCCCTTTTCTATCTCTTTTTTTGTGCTCATCTAATTAGCCTCGTTCACGACGGCTGGGCGTGCTCGAACGCCCCAAGTATATATTATCGCCTAATATTAAATCTTGGCTGTGACTGTTATTTTTCAATTCATCATAGATGCCCGAGTTGTTTTGCTTATATTTAATCAAATAAAAAGCCGCCTTAGATTACATTGGTTGACGGTGGCTTGTTGTCTCATATGAGTCGTTTAGTAGTAAATTGTCTCGGCGCGCGTATGTGATTGAATGAGTTGACGTTGTCACGTTTTTTACTATAATGTGCGCTAGGTTTTGGGCTCGAGGTCTCTCCTTAGCGACCCCGCGGCGCAGTGGATCGAGCCGCTATTTCTCGGACCGACGAGACTTGGGATGTCGACCTCAATTACCTCCACGCCATTCTTCTCTAGCCATTTAGTTGCCTTAGGTTCTCCGGATGGAACCATGATCTTCATCGGCTCTAGCACTACGCCGGTCTCTGGTCCAACTGGCATGCCTTGATCCACTCTGCAGAGCTCGTCGGGGGGGATGACGAATTTCCAATCCATTTCGCTTCTAAGCCAGTCGAGCAGGTATTTGTCGAGCCATTTCGGATTCGCTACCGATGTGTGTCTGTCGATCATGCTATAGTGAGTTAGTTGTGGGCGGGGGCCATAGCCTGGGAGAATTCTAACGTCTACCTCGGGGTCCTGCATGTGGATGATTCGTTTGAGTTGCTCGTGGCCCCAGTCGTTTGCCCTCCAAAGCTCTGGCTCCATTGTGTTGCTACGGGGATAGTGAACCGCGGCGTAGAGATGCTTCTCGTCGAGCCATCCTATGTTTCCCCCCTCAGCCATTCCGTTCCCTGTAATCATGCCGACGACGGGACAGCCCACATCAGCTAGGGTCTGATAGGTAGGTAACTCCTCCCCCTTTCTTATGTTGTCATACATTCTCAGAATGACTTGGCCGTAGACAGCTGGGTGGCAGACGTCGTCGGTGTAGATCGCCTTCACCTGGTATGGTGGGTTGTTCGGGTCGGGCTTCCTCTCAACGACCTCTACTCCCTGATCCCTGTATGCTTTAGCGAGTCTCTCGTAGTCTCTGGTAAGCTCAGTGAGGTCGCTTGGCTTATAGCTCATCCTCCAAGCTGAGAGGCTTGAGTCGTGAGGAGGCCATGGCGTGGGCTTTCCTACACTTAGGAACTCCTTCCCCGGTCTGTGTAAAAGTACGGTGCGGAGTTTCCCTATCAGGGTGTTGGCTTTCCACCTCTTGCCCCAGATCCTCGGCATCTCGTCCTCGAAGTCTGAGAGGATCTGAGGGTGATGCTTCATGTACTGCTCATGAAGAGTCATACCGGTTTTTTCCTTGAACTCGTCGATTTCAACCATGAATTAGACCAGTTAAACAAGAGTTAGATTGACTATAAATTATCTAGGTAGTGAGGAGCATGTGCGATCGAGGCTCTAATATTCAACTACAACTGGCAACGTTCTTGCCCATTGAGCTATCCCTTTCAAATCAATGAATCCAGAGAGTTTTACACCTATTCTCTCAAAGTATGGCCTCATATCCTCTACAATTATCTCCGGATCTGTCTGGGCAAGTTTGGCAACACTGTCATATCCCCCAGCCAGAAGATGCTTCACGGTTTTCCTATTGCTGTAAGGCAGACGACTCATGTCTGCTAGGTTCACGAAATCGAGGATAAACGATTCTGGAATCCCTGTGTCTTTAAAGAGTTTTTTTCTGCCTTCTCGAGTTCTCCCGTTTTCCAAAATATCCAAGTTAAATCTTATTCTACGATTTCTCAATTTCTCCAAGTATACTTTGTGACACACGTTTTCCGCGTCTATTAATTCCCTCAAATATAAACGGTGAGGAAGCACCCAGCGAAAAATATGGTTGAGGACGAGTAGCAATTCCTCGAATGGTAATTTTGTCTTTCTAAGAAAATCCTCGCATTTCTCTTTGGTTTCTACGATATTAATCAAGCCTGCGTAGGTATCGACTTTAAAATCATCCAGAATCGTGAATACATTGGTAATTCTACTGACGTGTTTTTCATGTTTTGGGTCGCATCCAAGGAGTTCTTCTAAGTAGCTGGTTGCTTCCTTCATATTGTGGTTATAATGTTCTTGAATGAAACTGTAAGCAAAGACCTCGACTATCTCATTGATTAGCTCATCATAATCCCATAGTGTCATCTTCTTGACGAGACTCCAGTCTGTCATGGTTTTTACATCTGGGGGAAGTTTTGTTACGGTACAGCCTTAACTTTTCCGCAACGTCGTTTGCGTACGTTATGGATGGAGGAGAACGAGCACTGGATCATCATGACTTTAATATTTCGTTGAACCTCGTGATAACTATGAGGGATCTTAGGCGGGTCTGTGTCTACGGAGCCGGTACTCTAGGCTGGCAGATTGCTCTGCAATGTGCCAGTCATGGTCGTAGGTTGAGCCTCTACGATATCTCAGCTAGGGCTCTTGAGAGAGCCTCGTTGAGTATAACGACTGAGCTTGATACATGGTTAGAGGCTGGGAAGGTCTCAGATAGGGAGAAGAGATCGACTCTTGGGCTGATTAAATTCGAATCTGATGCAGTTGAAGCAGTTGGAGGAATTGATCTTGTGATCGAAGCGGTTCCTGAGAAGCTCGATGTTAAGAGGAGGGTTTTCGAGGAGCTTGATAAAGTATGCGACGAAGAGACGATAATTGCTTCGAATAGCTCTTCGATCCGGATATCGCTGATTGAAAATGCGACGATGCGCCGGGACCGTGTGCTTAACACTCACTTCTACTCGTTTCCCTGGAGGAGCAGGGTCGTTGAGCTGATGAGGGGAACCATGACCTCGGATGAGACCATGTCGAGCGTTGGAGGATTTATGAGATCGATTGATATGGTTCCGCTGGTTGTGAGAAAGGAGAGCACGGGATTCATATTCAACAGGGTCTGGCGCGCAGTGAAGAGGGAGTGCCTCCAACTCGTCGATGAGGGTGTAGCCTCGTTCGAAGATGTCGACAGGGCATGGATGTGTATTTATGGAATGGATAGTGGGCCTTTTGGGTTGATGGATAGGGTTGGACTGGACGTTGTGAGGGACATTGAGAACGTCTACTACGGTGAATCCCATGATCTGAGGGATGCACCGCCTCGGCTACTCCTTGAGAAGATCGAGAAGGGTGAGTTGGGTGTAAAATCAGGGAAGGGATTCTACTCTTACCCGAACCCTGCTTACCGTGAGCCTGGTTGGCTCGAGGCCTGAGCTGAGTGATCATTTAGTGGCTCGGTTTTCTCCTCGACTCGAGTATGTCAACTAGTCTGTTATCCCTCCACTCCTCGAGCTCTTCCAAGTTGTGTTTCTTAACAAGTGTCGTTTCGTGGATGCCTTTGATCGCTTTCTCGACAGCGGTTTCTGGTGTTTCAGTCCATTTAGCCATTGATTCTAGCCACTTTGCTTTGGAGATGTCGATATGACGCATCAGGTATTCTATCCCTCCCTTCCCTCCTCCTAGGTGGTAAGTTAGGTAGGGGCCCATTATGGCCCACCTTAATCCGGGGCCGTTAACGATGGCTTTGTCGACGTCCTCAACTGAGGCGACGCCTATGTCGACGAGGTT
>MEZF01000086.1:3830-10495 GCA_001774245.1 Candidatus Bathyarchaeota archaeon RBG_13_52_12 | reverse complement strand
GCCACAACGCTGCGGAGAGCCTGTTGGCTATGAAGCCTGGTACCTCCTTCTTTAGAGTGACCGGGATCTTGCCAATGTCCTCCATTAGCTCATGAGTCTTTTTCGTAGTCACAGCTGATGTTTTGGCTCCTGGTGAGAGTTCGACGAGGGGTACCAGGTATGAGGGGTTCCATGGATGCGCGACTATGCATCGCTCGGGGTAACGTTTAGCAGCTTTCTGTATCTCGGACATCATGAGGCCAGATGTGCTACTTGCTAGGATAACTTTGGGTTCTGTGATCTCGTCCATTTTTTGGTAGATCTCCATCTTTGCTGGATAGCTTTCGTATACTGATTCTTGGACATAGTCGGCTTTTTCCATTGCATCAATGAGACTTGTTGTCCCATATAGTCGATGCATAGCTTCATTGGCGCCTTTAGCTAGTCCTTTTACTTCAAGGAACCGTATCTGCTTCTCGACGCGTTTGATAGCATCTTCTACTTTTCGCTCTGTCACGTCTTCGAGGGTGACCTGGTAGCCTGCGAGGGCGAAGAGTGTAGCCCAGCCTTGTCCTACTAATCCGCTTCCTACGCATGTGACTCTCCTGATTCCGGTGATCAATTGTATCAGCTCCCGGAGTATCTTCACCGCTTCTTTAAACCAAGTATCCTCCTCGTCTCGCTTGGGTCTGCTATTGGTCTTTCGAGTTCCTTTGCGATGTTTGCAATCTTCTTCACGAGGTCGGCGTTGCTCTTTGCGTGTTCCCCTCTGCGGATGAATATGTTGTCCTCGAAGCCGACTCGGACATGACCTCCTTGGATCATCGCTGCTGTGCACATTGGTATCTCGTTCCTGCCGAGAGCGCAGACGCTCCAGGTCCATGTTGATGGGATCTGATCGAGGCTGTAGATGAGGGTCTTCATAGTTGGGAGAAAGCCAGTTCTTCCTACCATTACTAATTGGACGTGCAGCGGCTCTGGTACGATCTTTTTCTCAGCGAGTTGTCTGCAGGTGTTGATCATGCCGGTGTCGTAGACTTCGTGTTCTGGTTTTACTCCCGCTTCGCGCATGTAGCTGCACCAACGCTCGATCATGGGGACGGTGTTGAGGAAGACATCTCCTGTTGGGTGATCGGCCCACCTGTTGATGGTCCCCATGTTTAGGCTCATCATCTCCTCGCCTAGGTGGCACTTCTCCTTTAAAAGGCGGTCCCAGACCTCCGGGGGGTTTCCAACCCTGCCGCCTCCGGTTGTGACGTTTATCACGACGTCAACTCGCTCGCGGATCCTCTCTATGTATTCTTTGAGGATCGGGTTTGGGTCTCCGGAATAGGCCTCCCCGGTCTCTGGGTGTTTAGCGTGCAGGTGTACGACTGATGCTCCCATCTCAACGCTTCTAACGACTTCGCTGACGATGTCGTCGACTGTCTTTGGCACGTATGGGGTATCTTTCCTCGAGACATACTCCCCGCCTGTTATGGCGGCAGTGATGATTAGATTCTCCATTACTAATCTCCTAGATTAGAGTCTGTGTTGACAGTTTATAGAATCTTTCAGAGCACGTTTTTGTGATGATTTCAGTAATGTAAAGTTATGATATTTTTTTTAAACAATATTTAAATACGCACACATTTTGTGGAGATATATCTTTAATGTTATCTCCAAATTTTCTGGCAGGGACCGTCATAATTCTAATAGGTTTTACCATCGCCACTATCGGATGGAAAATTCATAGCGCTATGATAGCATTATCAGGATTCGTTGTAGGTGTAATAATTGGTAATCGTATAATCGTAGCCCTAGGGTTTTTTACTGACCTTGTTTTAGTCGGGGGCTTATCTATCCTATCGGGTCTTATAGCGGCAATCGTATTCATTGTGTACGAAAAGACAGCAATTGGAGTCACAAGTGGACTTATAGGAGCTGCAATAAGCTCAGACCTTACGTCAACTCGCACGCTGATAGGCTGGGAATATGGTTTTCCGATGCTCGAAACAAAATATAACTACATACCTATCATTGTAACCTTCCTTGTCTCTTCGTATGTTGGTTTACGTTTCTATAGACTTGGCTATATTTTACTGTCCACCGGAATCGGAGCCATCCTGATAGCTACAGGGGGCACTGTAGCTAGATTATGGAATATTGACCGCATAGGCTGGCCCATGTTATTATCCTTGTTTTTAGGAACGATTATTCAACTTGCTCAAGAAGGCACAAAAAGAGAGATTACCTCACAGAAATTAGAAATGAAATATTGTTCTAGTTGCAAAAAAAGTCACCCAAAAGATTACCTAGTGTGCCCAGATTGTGGAACTCTCCTAGTTAAGAGCGCGTACGAAAAAAGCTTGGATCAAAATACTTGACCTGGTTTAGGTCATATGTTTATTTTCTCATCAAAAGAGTATTAATAAGATTCTCGAGTTCACTAATCTTCTTTTTTAGAATCTTTATTTGAGTTTCTGGGGAGAGCTCTTCCAGCTTTGCGTTTTCTGTGACCTCATAGACTCCGACTTTGACTTTCCTTACGTAGCCCTTCGCTTTGAGGGCGAGGAGGCAGCTCGCTACTTGGTGATACGTAAGTGCGCAGCTATGAGTAATCTGTCTCAGAGACATTGGTCTTCCATATCGGAGCAGTATTTTCAATATTTCGTCTTGGTAAGGTGCTGATACTCTCATAGCGTTCTGAGTAAGTCGGTATGTCATCCTAGAAAAGCCTTGCTATTACGTTTTACACCTATTTGAATATCACATAAAATGTGGAACGTGTGCGATTTTCGAGGTCGTGTGTCTACGCGAGTAGTTGGTTAGGTGAGCTTTGTTCCGCACTCTCCGCAGAACCTTGTGCCAGCGGTGTTTTTAGCACCACATTTCGGGCATTTATCTAGGGTAAGTGATGCTCCGCAGTTATTGCAGAACTTGCCTCCGCCGGAGGGTTTACCGCACTCTGGGCAGATGGTTTGCCTGCGCTCGATCTCCCCTGTGAAGACCGTTGTTGCATCTGCCTTCTTCTTGATGTCTGTGACCATCTTCTCGGCACGTGCAGCGGTCACCTCAACGTTTTCACGTGGGGCGCATTCCACGCAGAGCCCGTCCTGCTCGTTCCAATCGGTTTCACAAACGTACTTGCGACACTTGGGGCAACGTTGGAAGTGGCCCTTTGCCTCGTTCTGGGCGATCTTGAAGGCCTCTTCGTGCTCCTGATGCCACTCGGGGGACATCCCCTCGAATCTTTCACTCAGGATGTCGGTTCCACTCTCGAAGTGTCCTCCAAATCCTCCGCGGCCAATTACGTCGGCTCCGAGTGAAACCACTTTACCTAAGCCTCGTAGGAATCCGGCCTTCTTGCTACTCTGCGACTCGATGAATTTGGTCTTGTACCCATCACTGCATAGGTCGCAGTAGAAGGTGAATTGGAAACCAGCCTCGGTGCTGTTATCCTCATAATTTCTCGTGAAGGCTTGCATCGGCATATATATCACCCCTTAAGTGGTTTTCCACACTTTATACATTTATCACCTATGGGAGGCTGCTCCTGGGCGCACTTTTTGTTAGGACATATGACGACGATTCTTTTCCCACAAGACTTACAGTAATCCCCGAAGAAAGTGACCTGCCCACAGCTTGGACACCTGACCTCGAGTGACTGACCGCAGGAGCTGCACAACTTCTGTTCCTCCGATATAGGATTCTTACATCGTGGACATCTAATGGGGCCGGTTGGGTTCACCCGCCCGCAGTAAGAGCATACATTATCGTCAGAAGAGACTAGTTTGCCACAGTACTTGCATGGATGTTTATAGCTGGGCATTCTCGATCACTGTCTCTCCCATTTCTCCGAGTTATTCACACTTTCGGCGTTAAACTTTAGTAGAGAAGAGATCTCTGATCTCCACTTTTCCGGCGAAGAATGAGCCACACGGCCAATGAAATTATCGCGGAGAATCCGAAGACCGGCTAACCTTTTTACGGCGTATAAATACCTCTCGTATTCGGGTTCCATTAGGCTCTCCTCCGTTAAGTAAATGGGCTCCCGACGAAAGTTGATCTCAATCAGGCAACGATTAACTAGATGCAAGAATGATCCGACTATATCCTCAAGCTGGGCTTTGGGTACCCCCGTCCTATAGTCGCGTCTATCCATGATCCTAAAGATGTAGGTTGCCCTTCCTGAGGCCTCGTCTGATGCTGCCTCGAGCACGACGGCGTTACCGGGTTGACTGGGATCAGAACTATAGATGGGCGCCATGAACCAGACGTATTCTCCTGTTCTGTCACCCATGAGCCCTCTTTTAATGCCTATCTTTATCTTCCCTGGGTTTGATAGCTTCTTCAGGTAATCGTATTCATCGCCGATTCCAACCAATCTCAGCTTCTCCTCAAGTCCCTTCCATAGTTGAATAGAAATGGTCTGTATCTCCTCACCCGACGCGGCCTTTCCGTCCCCTAGAAGCATCGCAGCTCTTCTAACAACAGCGGGATCGACTCCTAGCCTAAGGGCGCTGAGAAATTCCTGAGAGCGGGTCTCGACGCCCGCGAGTGCCTTAGAGAGGCTCCTATCGAAAAAATCGGTTTTTTCCCCCATCTGTGAAAGAGTCAACACTTCGCCGACATCAGCTGACAGAGAATAGGTGTACTCCTCCCTCAGGGAACTTCTGAGGTAACAAAGGGGGATCCGTATAGGATCAGCTTTTTCTGGTAACACAACTACTGCGGATTCGTACACCCTTGCCTCACATGCCCCTTTTTGACGACGGCCACTTGGATCAACATATTGATAATTCGCGTCGATGTTAGTCGCTATGCAGCCCTCATTCATGAGCATGTATCTGAGTAGTAATTCGCCTCTGAGCCGATACAAGTTCTTCAGAAAGTTCTCGTACTCGTAGCCCAGCTGTGTCATCGTCACCTCCTCGCCTAGTCCGAGCTTAAGGGTGATTTTGTAGTCCTCATCTTTGATCTCCATCACCTCAAAATAGGGGATTTCTTTACCCTTGCCGAGGGTTGGTTGAAAGGTTAGGGTACGTTCATCTAATCGAGCTTTGCCCTCATTAGGACCCAGGATCTTTCCTTGAGGATCCTTAGTCTCACATGTGATTGAATATTCGAGGGGTCGTTCCATGGTTTTCCACTTAGTTATAGAAGGTTGTTGGGGTTAATGAAATCGCGTCATCAATAATCTCTGTTGATTAAATTCCCTTATGTTCGCGATACAACACGTGTTCGTTTTTTTTCACTCAAAGGAGTAGGTGAAGGATTCGAGTCCTGTTGGGGGATTTCCTATATTTACCACTTGGATCTGTTCGTTTGATTTCTGATGCTTTATGAATTTATCGTTGCATACAGGCTTGAGCTTGTAGATGAGCAGCTTCTCAAGATCATCGACGTGTTCAAGATCATCCTTGGACACGACTCCCGCGTATAGAGCGCATTTGTCGTAGACTTCCGTGATGAGTTTATAGCGGACTGGCACTTTACCTGTGACTAATTGTAGTTTCCTCAATCCTCTCCAGTATTCCTCTTCCCTGTTCACCTTTGCCTGACGGAAGATCCCCTTACCACGCTTGGCCTTGCCGATGAATATATAGCTGGGGCTGTGAAGAACCGCGTATACTCCCATCTTTCTCATGAGTTCTCTCGGGGTAGTTTGATTCAGTGAGAAGGGGCCTAGCCAGTTTACGGTGATGCTGTTCATCTAGACACCTGAGGCTAAGATTATATTTTATCAATATTAAATTCGTGTATATATTGGGGAGGGTGCAGAGGAGGAGGTAACCTAGATGTATGCAAATGGTGACAAGTGTCATATGGGGAATGGTGCTGGAGAGGCTAATGAGGCATATATGGAGTTTATGGTGACGAATGTTAGGACTGGTAAGCCAATCAGCTTCAAAATTAACCGGGGGAGTGTAAAGATCCCACATGGCTTTGACCTCAGTGTGCCTCCTAACAAGTATGGAGTGGACTTCACGGAGAGGGCTATCGGGGGAGACAGGTCATACGGTGGTATGAACTATTATGCAGCAAGGGAGCTGAGTGTGCCCTTTGAATATGGGCCGGATGTGGTAGTGATTGCTAAGCAGACCACGGGTGATCCATCTAAGCGACGGGAGAAGCTTCTTTGTACCATCGCTCATGAGATTCTGGAGGCTGAGCTCATGAGTACGGGTTTACCTTACCGCATTGCCCACATGTATGCTATGGAGGTTGAGAAGGGGGTCTACATGTGGCCGGTGAATCAGTTGGATCAGCTCTAATCTATTCGTTTCACCTAATTTCGACTCTAGCACGCGAACGGGTTTGTTTACACGTGATCCTTGCAGACTCGATAACTAGCCGCCAGCGATTTCCTAATTCACTCCCTGATTGATAAAAGCAATATCCCCACTATTCGATATAGAGGACAATACGCATGCGTTAATCATAAAGGCTCAATATGAGTTACATGGGAATTGCGAATAGCTTATTGTAGAGATTGTCTATTCAATAAAAAGTTACATGTAGGATATTAATTTCTTAATATTATTTCTCCACCGCA
This sequence comes from Candidatus Bathyarchaeota archaeon RBG_13_52_12, assembly GCA_001774245.1. Taxonomy (GTDB): domain Archaea; phylum Thermoproteota; class Bathyarchaeia; order TCS64; family TCS64; genus UBA8941. The sequence continues at coordinate 3,978 of MEZF01000086.1, read as the reverse complement.
TCTTTAATAGTGGTTGACTCTCGATGGTCTGTGATGGCTAGAAAAATTCGGAAGTTTATTAAGCGATGTGTAAGGTGCAACGAGCAGCTCACAGCCTTTGCTGGATTTATCCCTGGAAAGGGTGAGGCTTGTCTAAAGTGCTTCAACG
>MEZF01000086.1:2008-3757 GCA_001774245.1 Candidatus Bathyarchaeota archaeon RBG_13_52_12 | reverse complement strand
ATGAATATAGGAGGCTATTGAGGCAGACTGCCCATGGTAGCCTCGTCCTCCTTCTCGGACAGGTGGCTTCCACTGCGATACTAGCGGTTGCCCAGATCATCATCGCGAATCTGTTGGGACAGGAGAGATTAGGGGATTACACGGTTGTGTTTGTACCCGTCGGTATAGCGGCCCTTATACAGGACCTCGGTATTAACGTCGGTTTGACATCTCACATCGCTAGGTACCATCACCATGGACTCGAAGAGGAGAAAAAAACCGTTCTAGCGACTGGCTTGGTGTTCAACATCCTGATCTCGTTGATCGTGACCTCCACGGTCTATCTATTAACACCCTGGATCGCTACATCGTTCCTCCACAGGACTGATCTTGAGGCCCTCCTAAGAGTAGCCTCTCTGATGATTCTCGGACAGGCCCTGATATCCACAACAAACGCGGTTTTTATCGGGTATGATAGAATGAAGTTTCAGAGCCTTAACTCTGTTATCATGGCTGTAGCCAGGATTACCCTGTCCCCCCTACTCGTGTGGATTGGATTTAGTACAATGGGCGCTGTGGCGGGTTCCTCAATCTCCCAAATCATAGCAGGCTTCATGGGATTTTTACTTGTAGTCTTGATGATACGAAACACGAAGGGAAAAATGGAGATCCCCTCGATGCTGAGGGAGTTTGGAACTCTCATCCGATACGGGTTGCCAGTCTACATGTCGTCGTTGATCGGTGGGGGACTGAACCAGATATATAACAGCCTAATGGTCCTCTATGTTGTAAATACGCAGATAGGTAACTATAGTGCAGCTAGTTACTTTGCTGTCGCCGTGGGATTTGTTACAGGACCCATTTCGATCGCCATCTTCCCCCTCTTCTCCAAACTCCGTAAGGGTGACGAGAACCTAGGTAGAGCTTATCGAAGCGCAGTCAAGTACTCGAGCATATTCGCCCTGCCAATAGCAGGGGCTTTAATCGCGCTTAGCAGCCCATTGATAGGGGTTATCTTCGGAAACAGGTTCCCTCTAGCTGCTTTCTATCTCCAGCTCTACATGCTAACGAATATCTACATTGGACTAGGTAACGTCGCCACGGGTAACCTACTAAACGGGCAAGGGGAGACTCGTATCAACCTCAGGAATACACTAATCACTCTATTCACTGGGAGCCCATTAGCCCTCTACCTCATACCTAACTTTGGAATAATTGGGGTAATATTAACAATGTTAATTGCACCTCTACCCGGATACGCCTACAGTCTATTTTGGGTCAAGAGGAACCTTGGTCTGAGCCCTGACTGGGGATCGAGTGGGAGGATTTATTTAAGCGTCATACCGTCCACCTTGTTGACGCTAATCTTCGTAGGCACTCAGTCTAATCTCTGGGTCGAACTATTTGTTGGATCTGCGATTTTTATTTTGTTGTTTCTGGTTATGATCAAGGTCCTACGGGTGCTTGATCGCACTGATTATGAGATGTTCAGGGCGATTGTTGGGGATACTGGCGTACTTGCTCTGCTGGTTAATCGTATGATAGACCTGATTGAGTGAGATTAACCAGAACAAGCGCGCGGAAAAAAATGGGGTATAAGCAAAAATATTAGTTGTAAATATGTACTAGAGTAAGTAATGATTTTATATTCATTTTCTGAGATGAAAAAAATTCTATGGGGTTCGCATATTAGGATTTTTGAATTAGCTAACCATCTAAATGCAAAGCTCATCCGTGGTTCTAGTTTGAATAGATTAATACATTTTCCCA
>MEZF01000086.1:1864-1984 GCA_001774245.1 Candidatus Bathyarchaeota archaeon RBG_13_52_12 | reverse complement strand
AAAAAAATATTTTATTGGCCGGGTATTATCCTACTAAAATAGAAATAAATTTATTAAAAAAATTCAAGAAAAATATTTTATTTGATATAGCAGATATTCCTTTTTTACAAGCAAAATATT
>MEZF01000086.1:606-1515 GCA_001774245.1 Candidatus Bathyarchaeota archaeon RBG_13_52_12 | reverse complement strand
GTAGTAGATGACTCCGCCAAATCGATTGCATACGCAATAAAATATCTTCTTGAAAGCCCTGACGAATCTATGAAAATGGGTCTCAATGGTAGAGACGCAATCGAAAAAAGGTATTCGTGGGAAATAATCGCTAAAAATATTCTAAATAAGATTAATATTAATTAAACCTACAGATGAGCAAACGCCTTAATCAGAGCGGTTCAGATCTATGTTCAGCGATTGATCGCGCGACTCCCTGGGGTTCTGAATTTGGTGGAGGTGTACAAGATTCTTCATATTAACAATACTGCTGGAGTAGGATCTCTTATTATCAAGGAGTTAGCTTCCCGACCTTACTATAGATTTGACATGTCGGTCTATGGCAAAAATGACCCCTTTCATTTTACTCCCGCTAAATATGTCTCGAATAGTAAAGTTATTTATTACTTTAGAACCCTGTTCAAGGCTTTCGGAGTAGATCTTATCCATATTCACGCTCGGGATAGATTCCTGAAATATCTTAAGCCACTTGGGATCCCGCTTATCATACATTATCATGGATCCGACATACGGGGACGATGGAGGGAGAAGGAACCCGTTTACCGAAACGCGACGCGGGTAATAGTGGCTACTAGTGATCTCCTACAGGGGGCCCCAGAATACGTCACTTATGTCCCGAATCCGATTGATCGGGATCATTTTAAGCATCTCCCCACGATAGAAGGGAGTCAAGCATTCACCTTTAGCCACGACGCCGACGATTTAGCCCATAGGATAGCTGAGAAATACGGGGTTCCCCTCGACATTCTCCCTCGGGATAGACCTTATCAGGATCTCCCTGAGGTCATGTTTAACTACAAATACTATGTAGACGTTAAGCGGGTGAATGGAGAGACATTGCCTAGGCCGGGTTATGACTTTCTTAGTAAG
>MEZF01000086.1:322-584 GCA_001774245.1 Candidatus Bathyarchaeota archaeon RBG_13_52_12 | reverse complement strand
GGGGCATTACGGTCCTTAGAGATAATGAAATAATAACCGATTTCCCGGAGGAACACGATTCTAAGAAGGTGGCGGAGTCCTGGAATAGGTTATACAGGGATACTATCTCACGTAATTAGTCAATCACGTGTACGAAAACACATATGCTGTTGACATACGACTATCTTGCTTAGTTGAGTGGACACTTTCTCGATCTATTTGATTGCGAAGTTGGTCAGGTAATATAGTGCGTTGGCTAGGTAGTATAGCCCTACTAATATCA
>MEZF01000086.1:0-258 GCA_001774245.1 Candidatus Bathyarchaeota archaeon RBG_13_52_12 | reverse complement strand
TTATCACATGATACTGCATTATTAAGTTTTGACTAATAGTGTGTATGATTATTATTCACTAGTATAGTTATTTATTTAATACACATAATATCTATTTTGATTTATACTATTCTCTATTGATGAACATATTATATTTTGTTAGTGTTTCTCAGAGAAAATTAGTATTTCTCTAATAATATCTCGTACGACTTAATAGGCATCTAAATATATGCTCTTTTTGATGAGCTACAACTTGCGCATCGTGTTTATAAGAGCTAG
>MEZF01000085.1:8257-9826 GCA_001774245.1 Candidatus Bathyarchaeota archaeon RBG_13_52_12 | reverse complement strand
AGCGATAAAAGCCGCTGTAGCGAGGGACATCGCAAGCGGTGATGGCGTGGACATGCTCCTTATTACGAAGGACGGGGTCGAGGAGCGGAACATCAACCTCAGGAAGTAGACTTACATAACTTAACGCGCGTGGTGATGAACACCGACTTGTTTAAGCCTCATTTATGATACGTTTCATAAGGCTTCTTATCTTGTTTACTACCCGCATAAAGCATAAATGGGGAGCAATCATTAGTGTTGCGGCGTTGGGCGCTTAGTTCAGTGGTATGAATGCTCGGTTCGCATCCGAGAGGTCGGGGGTTCAAATCCCCCAGCGTCCACCAAAACTTTTATTCCTAATCTAATTGGTCGTCGCTCGGAGGTTTGCTAGTGCGATGACGTTCCTCGAAGAGAGAAACTTACTATCTTGTTGGCTTCGCTAACTCCTGAACTTGAGGCGCTCCTGGATCGTCCTGGTGAAGTCGCCACGGGTAATGATCCCGACGAGTACACCATCCTCGACGACTGGGAGCCTACCTACACCAGCCTTCGCTAACTTTATCAGCGCATCCACCGCAGCGTCCCCTGGATTCGCTGAAACGAGGTCGGCTGTCTTCCTCATAACGTCCTCAACTCGCCTCTCATCCCAGTGCTCCGGCTTAACTCGCCTAACGTCCTCATCCGTGATCAGGCCGAGGAGCACCCCGTCCTTTACAACGGGGAAGCCGTGATGCTTGAAGGGGGTAAACGCGTAGTCTTGGACCTGTTGCAGGCTCAGGCCGGGCTCAACGGTCTTCACCTCCCGGGTCATAATATCTCCAACCTTGACGCCTAGTAATGCCTGGGTTACCCGCGTCTCGTTCATACTCGCCTGCGCGCTGCTCTGGACGAATAAGCCTATGAAGAGCAGCCAGATGCCGCTGAAGTCGGCGAATAAGATAGTACTCAGGAACCCGAAGGCGATGAAGAGGAAGCTGATCAGGCGGGAGACGTTCGTTACGAGCCGGGTCGACTTAAGCACATTCTTGTTACGCCCCCAGATGACTCCTCTGAGTACCCTGCCGCCATCCATGGGGAAGGCTGGAATGAGGTTAAAGACCGCGAGCACGATGTTGATGTACCCCGAGTACTCGAGGACCGCCACGACGGCGACGGGCAGGAATCCACCACCGAGGAGAAAGAGGGCATAGAACGCAACTCCAAGCACTATGCTTGTCAGCGGGCCCGCTGCCGCCATCCTGAGCTCAGCCTCGGGGGTGTGGGCTTCCTCAGCTGTCTCTGAGACCCCGCCTAGGAAGTAGAGGGTGATGCTGTTCACCTTGATCTTGTACCTCCGCGCTACCACGGAGTGAGCGACCTCGTGGATGAGTACCGAGACGAATAGCATAGCCGCGCAGAATGCGCCAACACCCCAATAGAAGACGTCCCCCTGCTCCGGGTAGCCAACCGGAAGGTATCCCCAAGCCAGCGACCAGGTAAGCAATGCAAATATCAGGAACCATGTATAGTGGAGGCGTACCTCCACACCGAAGAGCCGTCCAACCTTCAACGACAACTATATCAACTGAACCCTTCGGTCTCCCTTTTTAA
>MEZF01000085.1:6301-8240 GCA_001774245.1 Candidatus Bathyarchaeota archaeon RBG_13_52_12 | reverse complement strand
GCTCTAAAACATCTCAAACCGATAGACTCCAGTAACCCTGGAGAGTCATAACACCGCCAGGGCTCTTCTTTTTATGGGTGTTCACCAACTATTAGCTGGAACTTATTGATTAGACTGGAATCGGGTAAGATTAGAATATACTGGGATAGGCTTCAGGACGAGCTAAAGGGTGGAGGATTGGAGCTGGAGACGTGGGCGCTTGAGCCCCGCAGCGGTCACTTCTACGCTCGAGGGGTCTCAGACCGTGTGTTCATAGAGGGAAAAGGGATCAAAGGGATCCGAACGATAGGGTTCCCAGACTTCGAGAAAGCTGCGAAGTATTATAACGATTACATCGATGAAGCCCCCGGCGTCAAGCAGAAAATGAGAGATGAGGTTGGATACAACACACCTTACGCATTGACGCTGATTCATCACATTCTAGAGAAGGGGGAACCTGAGCCGATAGAGCCAACTCCTAGACCCGAAAAGCAGACGGTATCATTACGCCTAAAATACGTTAAGAGCTCACGAAGAAGATAGAATACGTGATTGACATTCAAAATAAATTAGCGCATGAGAGCGGGTGAATCGAACCCCCATTTTCACTTTTAAAACATCGCTCAACCCTAGTCACGCGCGAGTCTAATCCTGAGGGCAAAGGCCATGAAGCACATCTTCACCGAGTCCTTAAACAAGTTCACGGTGGTCCCCCTGTCTTCAACCCACGTGATGGGTATCTCTCTTATCTTGTAGCCTCGATGGCTCGCGACGGCGAGGACCTCGGTGTCCCAGAACCAATGCGTGTCCTCGACCTCTCCGAGGATCGCGAATAGGCTACGACGGTTGAACGCCTTGAAGCCGCACTGGTGATCATGGACGCCTGTGTCGAAGAGGATCCGTATCATCTGGTTATATGCCCACGATGACATTTTTCTCGTCATCGACCTCTCAACGAGGCTACCTTGCATCATCCTCGAGCCCGTGCAGATATCCCACCCCTCCCTAATTGAGTCTATTAATGGTTGGAGGTAGCTCATACCCGTGGAGAGGTCGACATCCATGTATGCGAGTATCTTCCCCCTCGACTCCCAGAAGGCTCGGGTGAGCGCCTTACCCCGGCCCAGTCTCTCATCGCTGTGGAGGAGCCTCACAGCCCGGTTGGCCTCTGAGAGGCGTCTCGCTAACTCATCAGTGCCGTCGCTGCTTCCATCTTCAGCTACTATGATCTCGTATGAGGAAGCTATCTTGGATACTTCCGCATCAGCCGCAGCGATCGCCCTCTCCAGCCCAGCGACCTCGTTGTAGGCCGGAAAGACGAGCGAGACCTCGACTATACCACCCAACAGTTAGACCCCCAGGAAGTCCCACGCCTGGAACCACTTTATCCAACTGATATACCAAGTGGGTGCAGGGTAACCTGAAATCACCGGGTAGAAAGCGACGAAGGCGATGGCGACAGCCAAGAGATAGAGAACAACGTACTTCCTAGACCCCCGTTCAACCCAAAACTCGCTGAGGAGCCCCCCGATGATGAGTACCAGCAACGGCACCTCGGGGTAATAGTGGTAGATATAGATGTCCCTCGTGATAAGAGCGTAGGGCAGAAGCTGCGAGACGTAGAGGACAACGAGAAAGATGAAATTAGCCTTTCTCTCTTTAATCCCCATCAATAGGGCTATTAGGACAGCGGCGAGGCCGAACCACCAAATCGCCGGATTCCCCATGGCGTTTATAGTTGATATCATGTCTCCTGGGAGGCATTTAATGAAGAATCTAAAGGGTCTCAACATGAGGGGCCACGTAACCCAACTCGACGCGAATGTGTGCTCTGGAGGTAGCCCCGAGTGGAAACCGAACATTCGTATCTGGAGGTTAACAATGTCCCCAAACGTGTGCCCGATGGCTAGGTATGGTATATACGTTGAGATATAGATGAGTCCTCCAACGATGAAAGATA
>MEZF01000085.1:0-6273 GCA_001774245.1 Candidatus Bathyarchaeota archaeon RBG_13_52_12 | reverse complement strand
CGACCTCAGCCTTACGATAAGGCTCTCAGCCCTAGGAGACGCTATCAGGGTAGCAAAGACGATTAGGATGATCTGGCCTATGACGCCCAACACAGCTGTCCACTTAACGCAAATTGCCAGTGATGCGAAGACAGAACCGAGAAAGATGTACCGTAGATTCGCCTCTGCTGACTTAGACATCTGCTCGTAGTTCATGAAAAAGAATAGGATCGATACCGTGGAGAAGAAGACTAGGAATGTGTCCACTGTCCCGATCCTCCCCATAGTGAAGTGCATGAAGTCCAAAGACAGTAGAAGCGAAGAGACACATGCGGCGAATCGAGTCTTAAACATAACAAGTCCAGTGACATACACTACAGGGATCATGAGGGCTGCGAATAACACGCCAGCAAGTCTCCAGCCGATAGGCGAGAACGAGAATAGACTGATCCCAGCCACAATGATGAGCTTACCCAGTGGGGGGTGTGTCCACTCAAAGACCTCCCTCTGGGCTAGGTAGTCTTTGGCTGCCCTAACGAAGTAGATCTCATCGAAGTAGGTTTCACTAATAAAGGTTGGCGGGTTCTCGAAGAGCCCCTGCTCGTCGAAGAGTTTGTTCACATTAGTGTCTAGTGGGTCGCTCCCCCACACCTTATCTATGGGGATTGGGGCGCCATTCTCGTCTACTGCTACAAATTCGTAGATATCTTCGCCGACCAGGAAGTAGATCTTGAGTGAGTCGGTTACGACATTCAGATCCGTCGAGCTGATCCACTTGTAGTAGCCTGTATTGTCAACGTGACCGGCTAATTTCCAGCCTTCTCCCGTTTTCTGGGAGATTACTGCGGAAACGTTGTACTCACTATTTATGTAGAGATACAGTGAAGCAACGCTGGTGTTCTGTGGGAAAGTGATGTAGACCTCCTCCTGCTTCGGGCGCCAGCCAGTAGAGGGGATACTCGCTGCCCCAACGTTGAAGGTAGCAACAAGGAGAAAGGACACGCTAATGATGAATATCACCGCGGCGTCTTTCCTATCTAGCATCAGTCGCGCCTCGCCGGTATAATGAATATAATAGGTCTGGTTAGCACTGTTTTAAACTATCCAGAAGCGGGCTACTCTTGACTCAAATTCTCTCTAAGCCGCATGCCCTTCTATTCGACATTCTCCTGGACGATACGCGCCCTCTCAGGGGTGAATTGTTCCATTACTCGATGTGTTTAGCCTGGAAACCCGCGCAGTTAGCATCTCCTTGAAGGGCACCCACCGCCCCGTCTTAAGATTGTAGAACCAAGCCTCATCCAAATCCTTCAGCAGCCTCTCAGTGATCGCTGCCACCAGCGGGTAGTACTCGTTCTCCACATCGAGGCTCGAGGCCATTACAGGCACTGCTCCACTGGGGTAGTCTCTTATGCGATCCTTCAGGGTTATGCAGGTCATGTCGAAGGTCTTTACGACTCTGTTACCTTGCTCAATGACCGGAACGAGTGGGTAGGACCTGCAGATGGCTGGGCGGTAAGCATGCATGAAGCAGCCGCCGAGCCTCCTGTGAGGGCACGAGTTCAGGCGCATCTGGTACGCGATAATCCTGAAATTTAGATCCCTAGGGCTCTTTCCAACTCCATAGCCGGGCTTCACATGGTCCTTCCTGAAGAGATCTACCTCCTCCGGGAGGAGTGGCAATCCCTTGCGAACCCCCTGTCTCTCGATGAGAAGCTTATTGCAGCAGACCCCACAGTTGATGCATTTGTATGTAATGGGCTCTGGCAAAGTTTGTCAAAGACTCAGGCTCTCTGGACTTAAATATCGTATACAGAGATAACCATAAGCGTAAAAGAAGCATAAACTACTTAAATTTTATCCAGGGAATTTGTTGGTGCCGCTGGTGTGATTTGAACACACAACCCCTCGGTCTTCAGCCGAGCGCTCTCCCAGGCTGAGCTACAGCGGCGCGACAAACACTACGCTGGGGGAGTTGATATAAAGATTTTCGTCAGATCAATCTGGACTAGACTTCAGCGCGCTGGGTCGTCTACTTTACCTCCCCACTCGGAATATAAGCGTCGCGAGCGCAAGATGAAAATAGACTAGCCTGCTCTTAGGCTGGCCTCCCATACCGCTTCGCTGAGGGTTGGGTGGGCATGAATCGTTTTACGAAGATCATCGATTGTGGCCTTCTTCGATATGGCTAGTGAAATCTCCCCCGATAACTCGCTCACCTCTGGTCCAAGCATCTGAGCACCCAATACAACTCCGTTCTTCGTCCCATAAATCAGCTTGAACACTCCTCTATTCTCCCCTAGAGTCAACGCCCGGCAGTTGATCCTCATGGGATATAACACCGAACGCGCCTCGACTCCGTTCTTGTTAGCCTCCTCCTCATCAATACCAACAAACACTATCTCAGGCGCTGTGAAGATGCAGCGAGGAACTGCGGTGTAATTCATGGTAGTCTCACCACCAGAGACATTCTCCCCAGCTACCAAGCCCTCATGCATCGCGATGTGGGCGAGCATCCATCTGCCCACCGCATCCCCGACCGCATATAACCAAGGGGAACGCGTCCTCATAGTGTTGTCGGTTCTTATGAAGCCCCGCTCAATGTCCGCATATTTCTCGACTCCCAGTCCCCTATTATTCGGTACCCTACCCCCTGCCATCAGGATGATGTCGGATTCAACCTTTTCGCCTGTCGACAGCGTCGCGCATAACCCCTGGACGGTTTTCTCGATGTTACTGACCCTAGTATTAGTTGATATCGAGATGCCCGAATCTTCCATCATCCCCCCAAGCATTATCTTCACCTCATCACCAGACTCGCGAGGCAATATGTCACCCAACATCTCGATGACGTTAACCTCGGAGCCGAGGTTGTGGAAGATGGAGGCCCACTCCAAGCCCACCGCGCCAGCTCCAATCACGGTGACTCGGCTTGGTAACTCTTTGAGCACGTAGACGTTATCGCTTGTATAGACCCCGTCGAGGTCAACCCCCGGGATGGGTGGGGTAGATGGGCTTGAGCCGGTAGCCACGATTACCGACATCGCCGATATCTCGAAGACTCCATCGTCTGTTTTTACCTCTACACGTCTCTCGCCGCTCAGACGACCTTCGCCACGAATGACGTCTACTCCGTTGTGTTGTATCATCTCCTCTATCTGGCTTCGCATCTCTAAGGAGACGCATCTAGCCTCGTCCATGACTTTCTGGAAGTTGAGTTTGGATACGTCATTAGTGACGCCAATGTTTAACAGTCTAGTTGTTGATTTCAGCGATTTGCCGAGGTTTACGAGCGCTTTCGTGGGGACACACCCCCTGTTAACGCAGGTTCCACCAATGAGGTCTTTCTCTACAAGCGCCACTTTTGCTCTTCTCTGCGCAGCCTTATTGGCCGCCATGTATCCCGCAGGGCCGCCTCCGATAATCACGACATCGTATTCCTTATGCGTCACTTTGGTCAAAAGACATCCATATTAAGTTGCTTTACTCGTTTTAAAATTAGCTATTTTAGTATAAACACGTATGAAGTGCGTGGAGTCGATGGAGCTCACAGGAATCGTATTTGCTTCCTGTGTACGTAAATAAGATAAACTAAGGCTATGTACTCGAAAAATGCTAAGAGTTGATGGCGCCGTTGTTTATCCATGTTTAAGAGAGTATTCGAAGAGCTGGGGAGGGAGGTCTCAGGCGAGATAGCCTTCAACCACGTCGTGGAGATCGCACGCTACCACAGGATTCAGGTGAGCCCTGGAATCAGGGCTGCTGTCGACTACGCGTCAGAGACGCTGCGAGGGTACGGCCTTAGTGTAGAGGTCAGGCGATACAAGTCGGATGGGAAGGCGCTCGCTTGGAGCAGCCCCATGTTTAAAGAATGGAGCTGTGAGGACGCTGAGCTTAGGCTCGTCGAGCCAGCGAGTGAGGCACGTTTCCTCGCCAGGTTCACTGAGAATAGGATGAGCGTCATCCAGCGTAGCCTCCCGACGCCCAAGGAGGGAGTCGAGGCAGAGGTCGTCGTCCTCAGGAATGGGGAGGATGAAGCTGACTATAAGGGGCTCGACTTGAGGGGGAAAGTCGTTTTAACCGATGGCGACATCTCTAGGGTCCGTGAGCTCGCTGTAGAGAAGTATGTGGCTTTAGGCGTCCTCTACGACGGCATGTGGGTCAGGGAGCCGAGCCTCAAGGAGGGTGAACTCGATGATGCCCTGAAGTACACAAGCTTCTGGTGGTATGGGAACGATAAGCCGTGCTGGGGCTTCGTACTCACCCCGAGGACTGGGCGCTGGCTGAGGAGGCTCGTTGAGAAGAGCAAGACGCCGGTGAAGGTGTGTGCCAGGGTCGACTCGAAGCTCTATCCGGGGGAGATGGAGAACTGCGTCGCCACAATACCTGGAGGGTCGAGGGAGATAGTCGTCGTAGTCGCCCACATATGTCACCCTCAGCCGAGTGCAAATGACAACGCATCCGGCTCTGGCGCCGCGATGGAGGCCGCGAGGGCACTCCAGAGGCTAATAGCCACCGGGAAGTTGGCGAAGCCTAGGAGGAGTATAGTCTTCACCCTCGTGCCTGAGATGTCGGGTACCTACCCTTACCTCGCTGAGAATGAGGCAAGGATACCTGACATGGTTGCGGCGCTCAACCTCGATATGGTTGGTGAGAACCAGAACCTATGCGGCGGCCCACTGATAGTGGAGAGGACGCCGGAGTCTTGCCCAAGCTACGTTAATAACTTGATGGAGTCAATCTACGACTCCGTGAAGTCGGATGGGAGGAACCTCGGGGGCACAGCGAGCTACGCTATATTCAAGCACGCCGTGACGCCTTTCAGCGGAGGGAGCGACCACTATGTCTACTCAGACCCAACAGTCGGCGTGGCGTGCCCCATGATGATCCAGTGGCCGGACAAGTTCTACCACACGAGCGCGGACACCATCGACAAGGTCGACCCGGAGATGCTTCGGAAGGTGGCGCTGATGACGGCGACGTACGCCTACTTCATCGCCGATTCCGGCGTCCAGGAGGCGCTCTGGATCGCGTCGGAGACGGCGTCCCGGGAGAAGCGCGCCACTCTAAAGAGGATTCAGGATGTAGTAACAGCGGCGTCGAACGGTGACATAGAGGAAGCTTCGGAGGCGCTCCGGAGGCTAAGGAGGCGCGTCGAATACTGGATTGGTCGTTCAGTCGAGGCTGTCAGGTCCGTTAGGCGTCTGGCACCCAGTGATAAACAACTTGGCTTTGCCGTTGAAGATTTGGTTGCTGATCTTGAGACCACAACAAAGTCTGAAAGAAAGCATGCCGAGGCGACAATAAGGCAAATGGCCGAAGCGAGGCAATGGGCCCTCCAACCAAGAAAGAAGCGGCTGACTCAGCTTGAAAAGGAAGCATCGAATATTGTCCCTGTTAGAAAGTATAGGGGGCCAGTCTCGACGAGGCATTGGGTGGGTAAACTATCAGCTGAAGAGCGGGAGGCCTTCTACCTGTTCGGAAAAGCCCACAAGTTAGCATCGGGGTTGGAAACCCTCGCTGTCTACTGGAGCGACGGGAAGCGGAGCCTGCTTGAGGTCGCGCGCTTAGCGGAGCTGGAGTCAGGGAGGTACGATCTCGCGTACCTCATGGGATATTTCCGCTTCCTTGAGCGGATGGGGCTGATAATGCTCCGGTAATCTTTATACGATCCATCCGAGGTATGGTGAGTTGGTCGGGCCGGTGGTCTAGTGGTTATGACATCGCCTTGACATGGCGGGGGTCGCAGGTTCGAACCCTGCTCGGCCCACCACTTTTCAAACGCGCTATTTGTCTGCATTATTCCATTGTTATTTATTTTAAACATTTAGCTCCAAGTACGCGCGATATAGTTTGAAAGTAAGTTACATAACGTTAAAAAAATTACAAGTAAGATTAAAACTTGGCTGAAAAACACATGATTAATTATATAAAAATATATAGTTCCCCCGGTGTACGAAGCAATAAAAACACTAGAAAAAATGGCTATCGATATGCCCGAAGTATGTATAATGAATCCAATACTAGCTCAATCAGAACCTACTCGTGATGTGTCGCAGTTAAGGAATGGTGTTCAGGCTTATTTTGGATTCTGTGGCGATATCTCAGTGGAACGATGTGATAAAATCGTGAGTAAAAGGGGTGAACTGTTAGGAGGTTACGATCTTCTTCGAGTGGTTTAAAAAACCAACAATTGACCAATTGAATACTCTTAGGACTTACGCAGTTGAAGATTTTAATTTATTCTGCCCATTAATCATGCTGAGTGAGCGATGAACAGCCCCCGATGCAGCG
>MEZF01000084.1:25142-27501 GCA_001774245.1 Candidatus Bathyarchaeota archaeon RBG_13_52_12 | reverse complement strand
TTACTTTACCAGCAAACCGCGCGCGCGTCGGCTTAATATCGAGGACATATACGTTATAGATGAAGCTTCGAACATTGTCAAAGATTTGAAACTCCATGAACCAGTCTAAAACTAAATTAACTCCAAACATGATGATCTTCACAGTCATATACATACTGATCTTCCCCACTTTGTTACTCGTCATCTCGGGAGATTGGCTCTGGATTGAGGGATGGGGTCTTCAACGCCTGGTTCATAACACTAAGTGTTGCGACGACGATCCACCTGCTTCGCAGTAACCCGAGTCTGCTCACCGAGAAGATTAAACCAGACGCTTCAAACCAGAAAGGCTGGGATAAATATCTGGTCCCAAGCCTAGTCATAGGTTTCTTAATTTGGATCATCATAATGCCTCTCGATGCTAAGAGATTTGGATGGAGCGCAGGGTTTCCGCTATGGCTAAAAATTCTAGGAGGGACAATACTGCTTCCATCCTCATTCTTCCTGTATCGGGCGAATTCAGATAACGCCTTCGTGTCTCCTCTAGTCAGAATTCAAGAGGAGAGAAGCCAGACGGTGATCTCCACCGGGGTATATGGATTTGTTAGACACTCCATGTACCTTGGAGGAGTATTGCTATTACTTGGTACGCCTAAGCTGTTGGGTTCCTATTTTGGGTTCATTGTTAGTGGCTTGATGGCTCTATTGCTCATCGTCAGGATAGTTGGAGAGGAGGCGATGCTAGTAGAAGAGCTGAAGGGGTACGCTGATTATAGAGAGAAGGTAAAGTATAGACTTCTACCATATATTTGGTAGTCGAATAGCGCCTGAGCTTTTATTTCTGAGAAGCTGGACGAGATGACCAGATCAGTTTCTTCGTCACGTATTTCCTGATCTCCTCAATTATTAGCACACCCAACGCCAGAATGTAGATGTAAACCCAGTGTTCAAGCTTAATCGCAGCTGTACCAAAGATAGGCTGAAGGAATGGAGTGTAAACGATCGCTGCAAGCATTACTAGCTGAACTAGGATCCCCAGCGGAATCCAGACGTTTTTCAGCGGGTTAGATGAAAAAACCGAGTGGAGACCCGTTCGCGTCGATAAAAGGTTCCCAAGCTGGCCAGCCATAATGCCAACTAACACAGCAGTGGTGCCCATAGCATACAAGTTCTGATCCGCTAAGGAGCCGTCTCCTAACCTCCAACCCCCAGTGCCCCATATACTGAATGCGAATAGAACACATACACATCCAACGAGACCTCCAACAATAGCTGACCTCGCAATTGTTGATGCACTCATTAACCTGGTCTTCCTTGATCTGGGCTGCCTAAGCATTATGTCAGGCTCAGGCGGCTCAGCGATCAAGGCTAGTGAAACAGGGATCTCGAGAATCAGGTCGATTAGAAGCACCTGAACCACGAGCAATGGTAAGGGCGCTTTCAGGATAATGAACGCCAGAAACGCCATTAACTCAGCGAAGTTGTGCGAGTAAACGTAGTAGACGAACTTCTGAAGGTTATCAAACGTAGACCTACCAAGCTTCAAGCCCTCAACTATTGATGAGAAATCGTTATCCAGGAGAATCATGTCCGCGGACTCGCGGGCGACGTCAGTCCCGCCAGCGCCCATGGCGACGCCGACGTTCGCCTCAATCAGAGCTGGGCTATCGTTGACGCCGTCACCGGTCACAGCTACAATCTCACCCTTCGCCATGAGGGCCTTGACTACCCTGAGCTTGTGCTCCGGTGTGGTGCGGGCAAATATCAGCTCCTCGACGTCGAGGATACCTGAAAGCTCCTCCTCCAACATCCCATTGAGCTCCTCCCCCGTTACAACGCGCCCCTGCTGTCTGATTATGCCGACCTTCCTGGCGATAGCCTCCGCGGTGAGCTCGTGATCGCCGGTTATCATGATCACCCTGACACCGGCCTGCTTTGCCTGCTGAACAGCCGCCTCCACCTTTGGCCTAGGCGGGTCATGAAGGGCGGCGAGACCCAGGAAAGTCAGATCCCTCTCGACCTGTTCGGCGTTCAAGATGATTTCGTTTGGTAGCTGCCTTGAAGCCATGGCGAGAACCCTGTAGCCGCCGCCAGCGAATCTGCTTATCTGCTCCGATATCATCCGCCTCCCCTCTTCAGAGAGGTGCTTCACATCGTTGTCTTGATAGATTGAGGTACATCGACCGAGGACATCGTAGGGGGAGCCCTTAGAGTATGCCTTCTGTCTACATTCTTGGTCGCCATGGACAACGGTCATCATTCGTCTCTGAGAGTCGAATGGTAGGAGACCGGTCCTTGGTTGATTGGAGAGGGCGTCGGTTACGTTGAAGTCGCCCTTCCCGGCGAAGACGAGGAAGGCCCCGTCAGTAGGGTCTCCGAG
>MEZF01000084.1:23348-25135 GCA_001774245.1 Candidatus Bathyarchaeota archaeon RBG_13_52_12 | reverse complement strand
CACCTGCTGATCCTGTCCGTGGGCGCAACCAGCTTCGCGTTCGTGCAGAAGGCGGAGACCTCAAACAGGCTCAGGATGTGAGGCCTCTCCTCATGGCTTATCCTTCTCCCCCCCACAGTCACAAAGCCCTCCGGGCTATACCCGTCGCCGGATACATCGAAGACCTCACCGTTCACCCAGAGCCTCTCGACCATCATCTCGCCGCTAGTAATTGTGCCCGTCTTATCCACACAGAGCACAGTCATCGAGCCAATCGTCTCAATAGCTGAGAGACGTTTCACCACAACGTTCCTCTTCGCCATGTTTAGAGCGGTCAGAGCGAGGCTCAGAGATACCGTCAGCTGGAACCCCTCGGGGACTAGGCAGATCATCACCCCTATCGCGAAAAGTATGCTCTCTATGACGCTCAGGTTGATGAAGGTCTTAGCTATCAGGAAGAATGAGGCTCCGACAACTAGGGAAAGTACGAGGTTCACCTTAGCGGTGTAGTTTATGTCTCTCTGCAGCGGGCTCAGCGGCTCCTCCATCGCCCTGGAGAGGGAAACTATTCGGCCAAACTGAGTCCCCTCCCCAGTAACCAGAACAACGCCCCTAGCGACCCCCGTCACAACCGTTGATCCCGCGAAGAGGAGGTTCTGGTACTCCGCTACGTTCCCCACAGTCATCCCTGGAGTCATGTCGACAAACCGCCTCTGCACATCGGACTCGCCTGTGAGAATCGAGTTATCAACCGACACCTCGAAGGCGCTTACGAGTCTAAGGTCAGCCGGCACCCGATCACCTTCATCTAGAGCGACCAAGTCGCCTGGCACCAGGTCAGGTACATCAACCTCGGTTACCTCTCCGCATCTAATCGTCTTAGCCTTCGCCGGGATCATTCGAGTGATCGTCTTCACAGCCTCTTCGGCTCGGTACTCTTGAAAGATGCTGAACAAGACGTTGATGACTACAACCGCCATGATAGCGGATCCCATCTGGATCGAGCCGGGGTCGCTGTAAGTGAAGCCGCTGAAGAAGGAGAGAGCTGCAGCAAGGATCAACAGGAGGTTGAAGGCGTTCTTAAGCTGAAGCATTGTTCTACTCGTCAGGCTTATCTTCCTGACCCTAGGCAGAGTGTTATACCCATACACTTCTAGCCTCTTCGCCACTTCCCCATCGATTAGGCCGTCAGATCCTGTTTGAAGGTACTCGTAAACCTGATCAACACTAGCTGACGCATACTTATCGTAGTTCAACTCTTTTCCCACCCTCCCCCCCAAAGCATTACCCGAACGCTTCCTACCATAACCCCCTTGAGCTAGCGAATTAGGAGGAGCATACTCAACAAGCGGTTATAAAGTTCACCTTACGTACGCATAGCCATTGAAATCATGCAACAAAAATCCAGATACTAATCCAAATTATAATTATTTCCGCGTGCTAAACTTAAACCGCGCACACGAATTTTCTCGATGTCATGCGCGCGCGAAAAATTTCCATGTTCTAGCTAGGGAAGGATGGGGTTAAGCTACATTTATCACCGTTCTGAGCGAAGACCACCCGTCTTGACGGGTGGATGAAGCTCAGTGAATTGGGACTCGATGTACTTCTGGACAGTTTCAATCGATGCCACACCATGAGTAGCAACGTAGTAGCTTGGAGACCACAACCTATTTCTCCAGAGCCGCCTCCTCAAGTCGGGAAACTTCCTGAAAAGTCTGAGCGCCGTGATCCCCTCGAAGACCTTGACGATCTCAGTTGGGGAATCACTCGGAGTGGTTGAAACGAATATGTGAACATGATCCGGC
>MEZF01000084.1:23107-23319 GCA_001774245.1 Candidatus Bathyarchaeota archaeon RBG_13_52_12 | reverse complement strand
GTACCGCCTGAGGCCCACGAAGGATCAGGTGGTGGTGCTTGAGGAGCAGCTAGGAGTCTGTCGGTGGACATACAACACACTTCTCGATCACTGTTTTGAGGAGAGAAAGGCTGGGCGGGGGACACCGACCTCAACCACGTTGAACTATCTTCTACCAGATATGAAGGAGAGGGACCCTGAACTCAAATTAATTCACAGCTAGGTTCTTCAGA
>MEZF01000084.1:21737-23045 GCA_001774245.1 Candidatus Bathyarchaeota archaeon RBG_13_52_12 | reverse complement strand
AAGGCTCACCATCCACGATTTAGGAGGGCGGAGAAGTACAACTCCATGACATACCCGCAGAGTGGTTTCCTTCTCAAGGACGGACGGTTGAAGCTCTCAAAGATAGGCGAGTTGAAGATGATTCAGCACAGATCAGTTGAGGGGAAGGTTAAGACCCTCACAATTACTCGGGGCTCATCTGGCAATTGGTACGCCGTCTTCTCATGTGAGGTGGGTGACGAACCAATCATTGGGAGGCTGCCGGCCGTGGGTGTGGACTTTGGGTGTATTTCCCTTGTGGCTCTCAGTGACGGCGCAAAAATAGAGGTACCGAGATGCTACAGGAAATCGATTGAGAGGTTGAGGAGGCTTCAGCGTAGACACTCGAAGTGTAAGCTGGGTTCTAGGAACAGGGAGAAGTCGAGGGTTAAGCTCTGTGGGGTCTATGAGAAAGTAACTGACCAGAGGAAGGATCTCTCATTCAAGACTGCGAGAAGCATTGTGAATAGGTATGAGAGGATCTACGTTGAGGACCTGAAGATCGCCAATATGGTGAGGAACAGGCATCTATCGAAGAGCATCCTTGATGCTGGTTGGGGGATACTGAAGGACAACCTGACCTATATGGCTAAACGGTCGTTAGGCGTGACGGTGTTAGTCGATCCTCGTGATACCAGCAAGATATGCTCTGGGTGTGGTGAGATGGTTCACAAGGACCTGTCTGTGAGGGTACACCACTGTCCCAGGTGTGGTTTGGCCTTGGACAGGGACGTGAACGCGGCGCGGAACATTCTCCTTCGGGGGATAGGGCTGGGACGGCCCGAATCAACGCTTGTTGGAGAGGGGATCTCTACTCAACCCGATGCGGTTTTGCAAGTCCCCTCGATGAATCAAGAAGCCACCCTACTTGTAGGGTGGTAGTTCACTTTCAGATTGGATAAAAAATTCCTGCATCAAATGAGGAAACGTATTGTTATCTCGTGTAATGGAAATTACTGCCCACTCGCGCGCGCTTTTACAAAAAAAGAGGCGAAAGAGGGACATCTCTAGCCTTGTTGGGTATATGCCTCCTCGCCGTGCTCTGCGAGGTCGAGGCCCTTCTCCTCATCCTCGGGGGAGACTCTGAGAGGGGAGAAGATGTTGATAAACTTGAGTAGCAGGTAGGATCCGAAGAATGAGTAAGCGGCAATTATTACGACTGCAAGGGATTGTGAGAGGAGGAGGCCAGGGTTACCGAATAGGAAGCCGTTCACAGCAGTTGGGTTGATGGCGAGTGTGGCGAAGATGCCCGTCGCGATTGAGCCCCAGATACCGCTCACGCCGTGGCAG
>MEZF01000084.1:17671-21717 GCA_001774245.1 Candidatus Bathyarchaeota archaeon RBG_13_52_12 | reverse complement strand
GTCAATGTGGGTCCTCGTAGCCCTCCAGCTTGACATCAGGTTCGACAGCACACCCGCCACAGAACCGATCATAAGTGCTGACATTACGTTGACGTAACCCGAGGCTGGGGTGATAGCTACCAGGCCGCAGACGGCACCCACTGCCATCCCTACTGCAGACGGTTTACCCTTAAAGATCCAGTCGACTACCATCCAGGTGACTGCGGCCGCCGCTGCGGCAAGGTTAGTATTCACTAATGCAAATACCATGACGGAGTCGGCTCCAAGCGCACTCCCGGCGTTGAAGCCGAACCAACCAAACCACAGTAGGGCAGCGCCGAGGATGACGTAGGGGATGTTACTGGGCTTCATAGTCTCCTTTTTCTCGATATCCTTTCTCCGTCCTATGACGATGGCTGCGGCTAGAGCCGAGAGGCCGGCGGTAATGTGAACCACGAGACCGCCAGCGAAGTCGATCGCACCTAGTGCTTTTAGCCACCCACTCGAGTTCCAGACCCAGTGCGCCACTGGGGAGTAGATGAGCGTCGACCATAGGATTATGAAGATCAGCAGTGAGCGGAAGTGAATCCTCTCCGCGAAGGCCCCGATTATGAGAGCGGGAGTGATCGCCGCGAACTTTAGCTGGAAAGCGAAGAAGAGGAGTTCGGGGATAAGCGGAGCATAGGCGAGGTTTGGCGCTGCGCCAATGCCGTTCAATCCGGCCCAGGAGAGATCGCCAATCACACCACGGATACTAGGCCCAAAGACGAGGCTGTAGCCCCAGAGGGTCCAGACTATGCTTACGACCGCGAATATGATGAGACACTGAACTAGCGTCGACAGCAGGTTCTTCCTCCTTACGAGTCCCGCGTAGAAGAATCCCAAAGCGGGGGTCATGAGCATCACAAGCGCAGTGGCGACTGCCACCCAAGCAATATCACCAGGATTCACGAGTGTACACCTTCCTGAAGGGGGTTAAAATACAATATTTAGAGTTTTTCGGCAAAAAAATTATGAAATATTTTTAATTGTCCAAATAGATGAGTGACTAACCTTACATATCATATTTTTTAAGGGTTTTCTAATAGATCCAGAATTATTCTCTAAAAACACTTTGGGGGAATGTAATGTTTTCAAACATACAAAGTGAACAAATATTTTGAAATCTGGTGAAGGCATATTTTCAGATGGCATTCGCGAAAAAACTAAGATGACTAGACCGAGTTTAGATTATGAAACACCGAGGATATAATTCGTCGCGCGTGTGTGTTGATTCCAAGGCTGTTGATGAGTTGATTTACGATGAGAGCTTCAAGAAAGCCCATGACTTTAGTCATGGGTAGTTGACAGCATGATGACGTCCTTTAGGCCGTTGAAATGGGGGTCTCCGGTTAAGACCCTTGCGCTTAGCTTTCTAGCTGTGGCGAGGACGTAGGCGTCCGAGAGGCCGAAGTCCTTGATTGTTCTCCTGACTTCAGCGTGTAGGATTCCGGTCTCGTATGAGAGTTGTTCGTCGGCTTCGAATATGGTGGAGTTGCCTCTTATGACGGCGCGGGCTGTCTCGTGGTCTCTGCCGGTTCTCGCGGCCTTGCTAACTACCTCGGCAAGGGTGACAGCTGATGTATATATGTCTGTGCCTGCTTCCAGGAGGTTCCTGAGTTTTTCTCCCCGCGTTGTACCGTCGAGGTACTCCACCCAGGCGTAGGCGTCGACGACGATTCGCTCACTCATTGGCTTTCAGCTCGTCGTCGACTGTGAAGGGTCCGATTCCCCTCAGGGCGCCGAAGCCGTCGACGCGGAGCTTCTTCACGGTTATTTCGACGATTTCTCCCTCTTTAATCCCTTTACTCTCGGTTACTTCCTTTGGCAGCGTGACGACTAGGGATCCGCCGACCCGCCTGGTCTTCACAAGTGATGTTATATTATTCATATGATATAAAATGTTACTCATGTTATATAAAACTATATTCGGGATTGATGGGAAGCTCACACGCGCGCAATGAGTCACAGGCGTGCACTGACTCTGTTCAACTGGATGAGCCACGACGTGTGGGTTCTGGTTTTATCTGTGCTTAGCTCCCAAAGCATCCAAGCTGGTGTGGTGCTCGGGGGCTGTCTGAATCAATACTCGACAGGGCTACGCCGTACGTCGCCTCGCTGGCGACGGTGCTCGCTGCCCTGCAGCTGCTCGACCTCTAACCCCGTATACCTTATGCGCGAACGAGGTGCTTGTTGAATGTCCTTCAGCATATCTATAGCTGTTTCAACAGAGCCGCTTTCTGGTTAATGGTGGGTCTTAGGCGGAACTTGTAGCTGAGGAACATCAAGGGATGTTGGCTTGCGTTTGCTTTTAAGCGAGTCCTACGGTAAAGTGGTGGGGTTGTGTGAAGGTGGCTTCAGCAGCTTTTATCCTGAGGTGCTCGATTCATCTGATGACTGAAGCCGTTGGGTTTCTAAGGAGTTGATACTAAAAATATTTTACAACCCGCGCTCGAAGTGAAATTTTTTCAACCGACTCGGCCTTGAGCTAGTGCCAGAAAAAACAATCGAACTCGATAACTTTATTATTTACATATCAATAAATTAGGTAAATTGGATGCTCAACATTTAATACTCATAATTGAAGATGATGAATTTTTACTAAACTCCTTGGAAAATATTCTACAGAAGGCTAACTATACTGTTGAAAAAGTAACAACTGGTAAAGAAGCCCTTGAAAAGTTGAAAAATGTCTATTATTCTCTAATATTACTTGATGTAAAATTACCTGATATGGATGGGATACAGATAATACTGGAAATCGAAGAAGCATCACCAAAAATGAGGAAAATAATAATGACGGGATATCCTTCAGTTGAAAAAGCTCAACAAGCAATTAACTATGGAGCAGATGCATTTTTGGTTAAGCCATTTTCACCGGAGGTATTATTAAAAGAAATTAAAAAACAATTAGTACTCAGAGATAAAGAAATGAAAGAACTATATGGTGTTTTTATAGTAAATAAAAAAAAACGAATAAAGCACAAGCAAATTTAGGCTAAACACTAGGGCGCAATTCAGTGGACTCAATATTCATACAATTACCAAATCTTGTAACTCACTCAGACATGCGTGCGCAACGGTAGAGGGAGTGACTGTGTTCGTGATCCCCGCGGAACCAACCAGACTTGCTCAGGGTGCAGCGCTCAAGTCGTGAAGAACCTGTCAGTGAGAATCCATGTGTACCCTATGTGGGGGCTTGTCCTCGACAGGGATGTGAATGCGGCTAGGAACGTTCTAAAGCGTGGTCTTGAGATAAGGCGGAAACCGCCCGAATACACGCCTGATGGAGAGGGGCCCACTATGTGTCTCAACGTAGATGCGCAAGCTGCCTCGGTAAGTCAGGAAGTCTATATCTTCGGAGATTGGTGGTTCACCGACCTGGAAAAACTGAAAGCTAAGAAATATTGGGATCTCTGCTTGTAATCCATTTTTTCAATACTACGTTCAATTCCTCATCTCCCCATTATATTGTTATTAAATCATAAATCTATTAAACATAGTCATCGATTTTACTCCTATGCCTGATCCAGCAATTACGACCGCAGGGCCCAGTAAATATGACAACATTACTAATCGGCATAGTGATTTAGCAAATATGTCAAACAGCATCCTCTTTGTCGATGATGACCGAGACCTAGTTACAACCTCCAGCAGGATAATCGAGATCATCAAAAGAGAAACAGAGCCAGCGTACACCGGGACAGAGGCAATCGAAAAGATAAGACACGGAAACTATCGCCTACTCATACTCGATATTAAACTTCCAGATATAACTGGAATTGAAGTAGTGAAGAGAATAAGGAAATTCAACAAGAAAATAAGAATCGTCCTGATAACCGGTCACCCGGAGTTCAAAGACGCGATCGCTTCACTGGACTATAGTATTGAGGAGATACTCTTCAAACCAGTGGAACCCAGCGAATTACTCAGAGTCGTCAACGACTACACGGGCCCCATCTCAGAATAGGAAACGAGGGATCTCAATTATTTGCAGGTAAAGGAATTTTAAGGAATGTTCATTTCGG
>MEZF01000084.1:17017-17628 GCA_001774245.1 Candidatus Bathyarchaeota archaeon RBG_13_52_12 | reverse complement strand
ACTGTGATCTCTCCTCCATGATCCTCAACCACTCTCTTACAAAGAGCCAACCCTAGACCTCTTCCACTCGACTTCGTCGAGAAAAATGGCTTAAACAAAGACTTCATTACATCAGCTGAGATACCCTTCCCCTTATCCTTCACACCAAGTTCTATGAAGTTATCCATAACATTAATCGCTATAGTTAAGTCGCCACCCTGTGGCATGGCCTCAACCGCATTCTTAACAAGGTTATCTATACACCGTCGAATAGAAGTCGAGTCCACGTTAATATTCACCGGTCCAGTATAAGCCCTCTTAACCCTTACTGATTGAGGGATGACGTTCCCCTCCAGGCTCTTCTCCACAAGATCAGCTAGATCAACCTGAGCCTTAACCAGTTCACGATGCGTCGTCAAAGTTCTAAGATCCTCGAGTATCTTCACGGAGTAGTCAACGCTATTATCGATGGTCTTCGACATCTCCTCAACTCTCTCGGGGTATTGACGTAAAAGGTATGTAGCATTTCTAATGACCTGAAAAGGACCCATTAGATCGTGCCTAACCATTCCGCTCAACTTTGAAGCTTTATCCAGCTCGCGCTCCGATTCTTCAATTCTCTGGTAGGCAGA
>MEZF01000084.1:7378-17002 GCA_001774245.1 Candidatus Bathyarchaeota archaeon RBG_13_52_12 | reverse complement strand
GCAGTTATGCCTTTCCCGCCAATTGGAATGTATCGATTGAATGGGGAAGCTCCCCTGCTGCCGACTGAGATCAGGCCCTCTATATCGACCCTGAGGAAGGATAATAGGTGGAAACCGATCACCGACTCCACAGCGTCGAGGGTCGCCTCATGTACCTCCTCATACGTTAATGCCTGTGCGAGAGATGCAGAGTGAAGATGCAAAGCCATGATCCGGTTTTCATTACGCTTCCTCTTAGTCACATCTCGCCCAATTATGAATGAAGCGGGAACACCCTCAAAACTGGTTAAAGAAACAGTGGCTTCAACATCCCTTAACTCGCCATCTTTCCTGACGAGCTTTACGAAATATCTACCCGGCTGCGGCTCACCCCTCTGCATACTTAACGATCTACGCCTTAGCAGATCTATTTCATCGTCTTTTAAAATCAAGGAGACGTCTTGTCCGATCAACTCCGATGCATCAGCGTAGCCAGCAATCTTCACAGATTGTTGATTCACATATACCATCTTCATTCCAGAGAGTATGAGAATGGGGTCAAGCGATGTTTCGAGTAGATTCCTGTAAGATCTCTCTGTAGATTCGATCTTCTTCATATGATCGATCCTGGTAATTGCTGATGCGATGTGCTCCGAAAATGTCTCGAGCAGCTTCCTATCGTTTTCACTGAAGGCGTTAAGCATCCTACTTTCTACATTGACGACAGCTACAACTTTCCCATCAACCTTAACCGGCACAGCCAGCTCCGAGAGAGATCCATATTCTCTTCCCGAGGGTCCTCCCACGTAATCCTCGTCGTTTCTGGTATCAGCCACAAGCTGAGTCTCTCCAGTTCTGACCGCCCTAATGGCGACTCCTTTGCCGTCCAAGGGCAGCTCGAAGCCTTCACCCACCGAATCGCAAATTACGTATATGAAGCGGAGCACACATTCCTCAACGACGCCGAAGCCACTCATATCAAAACCGAGGACGCTCTTGATGGCGTTAAGGGTCTTCTCCGCGACCTCGTCCATTGTCCCAGCTTTACCGAGATCGGTCGCGTGCCTGTGAAGAGCCTCAAGCCTCTCCTTGTAGCGTTTTTGTTCAGTGACGTCTTGGAGCATGTGCTGCACAGCATCATGACCTTGATACTTGATTTCTGAGTGGTAATCCACGAGATCTCTGACGCTGCCATCAGCACACAACATCCGGTACTCGAATGGTGGAAGCTTCTCCCCTCTCTCTCTTTCTTCCCTCCTCCTGATAATAGGCTCCCTGTCTCCTTCCGCTACCTGAGCGAGGGCACTTGTGCCAACTAATTCTGATGGATCGTTTATACCTGCTAGGAGTGCTCTCTTCTTGTTGGCGTAAACGATCGTATCTCCTATCGTGACCGAGAGGGCGTTCGGCGAGTTCTCCACGAGGTTTCGGTAACGTTCCTCGGACTCCCTCAGATGCTCCCCTATCTTTTTACGCTCAGTGATGTCATAACCTTGGGCAATAGTCGCATTGATAGCTCCATCATCAGATTGGATGTTCGCTGAGTTCCAGAGAACTATTCTGATGCCCCCGTCCTTACAGAGAATCGGTATCTCTACGCTCTTCCAATACTCCCCGTGTAAGGTTTGTTTGATGTTCTTTAGAGTGTCGTCTTTCTGCTTCTCAGGAAAGAGCATATCTAGCCCTTTGCCTACGACTTCATCTGACTTGTAGCCTGTTAGATACTCGAATGCGTGGTTGAATCTGATGATCTTTAGCATGGTATCCCAGACTATGATCGGGGCATTCGCATAATCGATGAGCTTTTCCAGGTAGTCGCGTGTCTCCCTAAGATGTTCCTCCACATGTCTTCTTTGAGTAATATCTACTTGAACTGAAATACTTTGAATAAAGTTGTCATCTTCATCCCTCTCCGCATCAACGTTGAGAAGGACGGTTCTCTCTTCCCCAGTTTTCGTAGTTATGTTTAGCTCCTCGTTTCTAAGTATGCCTGTTTCCACACATCTCCTAAAGAGCTGTTCCGCTCTTCCTCTTGAAGATGGCGAGTAGAGTGTGGTAATTACAGGTTTTCCGAGTAGCTCCTCCCTCGTGTATCCCAAAGAGTCTAAAACAGCTTCATTTACCTCGACTATCTTTCCCTCTCTCGACACTATGTAACAAAGGACTGGCTGATTCATGAAGAATCGTCTAAACTTTTCCTCGCTCGCCTTGAGGCCCTTCTCTCCTCTCTTCCGTTCGACTATGTGCTGGATTCTTTTCGCTAATACCTGGAAGTGGCTGGGATCCATCTCCTTCTTGAAGTAGTCAGAAATACCCGCAGCAAAGGCGGCTTGCGCGACGTCCTCGCTTCCCTGACCCGTATATATGATGACGGGGAGGTCACATAATTCTAATGCCTTCTTCGCGAACGTTATGCCGTCCATCTCAGGCATCTTGTAGTCGGTTATGATGCACTCGTAGTCTGAGTTTGGGATGGCTTCAAGTGCTTGGGTAGGGGAGTTGATGGATGTGACCTTTATTTTATTATCTTGCTCTAGGAATAGCTTGGTGAATTTCAATTGATTATTATCGTCGTCTACGTGTAGAACATTGTAGGTGTGGTTTGGTATCAATTGAAGGTATCGGTGTTGATCCATATTAAGGGATGATAAATAAATTGTCTACTAGTAATATGGATTTAAGACTCATTTATTATTGATATGCATCAGGGTCATACGTGGCCATCGAAAGATAGACTCGCCTTGAGGCGCGCGAACCAGCTTTAATTGTCAGAGGCTATATCCACAGAGTAAAAAAATGAAAAAATACTTAAGAACAGTAAAAAGGAATATCTACTAAGACTTGTTCATTCAAAGCGAATTAAATGAATATTTAATAAAGAAATATCTTGATATTATAGTTCTAAGAATGCTTATGATTTACCCAAAACATGGCTATGCTATACTTGCAGAAATTCATAAAAATTTTGGGGTTTTATTAAGTCCAGGGTTACTCTACCCTTTACTCTACGAGTTTGAGGTTAAGGGATGGGTTGAAACTATAGTTGATAATCGGAAGAAGGTGTATCGCTTAACGGTAAAAGGGGTTAAAAAAACGGAGCAGTTAAAATCATTCTATATGAAGTCGTTTAAACAATTGACTAAATTTATGGGGTAACATGCGAAGAGTTGGTGACTCTCTCATGTTCGGTCGCGCGCACCACCTTATCTCGAATGGAGTTAATGCGCAGATCTTTATCCTGTAAGTATAAACATAGAACCACAGCAAACAGAAACAGACCACCAAACGCGGAACAAACATCACATAACAGAAAAACCATACAAAGGACGAACCATTAAACCCAGCACCCACTAACAAACGCACACTACCAAGTCCCAAGACCAACCCTCAGACGCGCGCTTCCGATTGAAGTCGTTCTTGCTTCGAAGGAAGGTGTACCTAAATATCTGACGTAACTGCCCAAACATTACGAGAAATTGAGAGAAAATACCATTTAAGCTGTAATTTAAATAAAATAACCCAGTTTTACTATAACTTACTTAATTTTCGCCCACACATCTGATCACTTCATATCATTTATATATCGAAGGTTACGATTACTAAAAAACGACTAGTACCTAAAAGGATACATTCAGAGGATTCGAATAAGATTAAAGACTAAACTCCTAGTTTATCCCAACCATTCTACAAGTCCTTCCTACCGTAAATGTCTCCTATCCCCATAGGAATCTAACTCTGATTCGCCACAGTAATATCCTGAACACTCGAGGGTTTCATAATTTTAAAATCTGTATGCAACTCTTATGCGCGCTTAAACGTTAACCAACGCAGAACTCACCTTCGACCACATCAAATCCCTTGCTTTGTTAAAATTAGAGAGAAAAACTGCACCCTTCTCGGTCACGCTATAAATCTTTCTGCCCTTCTTGTTGGCTTCATCGTGGAAAGAGACATCAACAAACCCCTGATCCATAAGGGACTGAAGAAGCTGAGTCAGAGACGTCCAATCGATACCCCTATTATACATAATCCTCGTAGGCTTATTGATTCCGCCCTGAATAGTCTCCAAAATATCAGCGTGAAGCTCGAGCCTCGATCGTCGCATAGACATGACAATACTCATTCTTAATTTTAAATATAAACAATATGAAGCGTTGGTTTATATGCAGTAATAACTCATTTTTACATCAAACCAAAATCGCTTACCCTAGGCGATTACAACTAATATTGAACCAAAACTAATATGATAAGGTAACCTTATTCATACATTGTTTCGAAGAAACATCCAATAATAATGAAAAGTAACTAAACTCTGCAAATGTTATAACCCGCTCCATCGCGCGCGCGACATAATTCTTAGAGAAACCTTACAGAAAAGAATTTTGAACCAAGCATGCGCGCGGTGTTTCATCACCTCACCTGCGCTCAGCTACATTCAACCTAGCATCAAGATTATCCACCTTGAGCCTCATGGCCTCAAGAAAAGCTGGTTATCCACTTCCCCTGTGAGGAGTATAAGATCCATCAGCTTCAACGACTCCTCGTAACTTATCGTACCAAGTTTGGTGCTCCCAACTTCAACCAACTCATCGAAGGCCTCTCCTCTACCCACATCCAAAGTCCTTACGATACTCGAGCGTCATCCTAGAGAGGTTGTTCTGAAAGCTAGCTCTGGCCGCCTGAGTCAATCTCCCCATTTAATCGCCTAGCCACTTAGTGAGAAATTGAAGCCGATTTAAGCTGAATCAATACGGCGAGAGGATGGAGATACGCGAAGATGAATAACTTTTTAGAAGAATGAGCCCCGTCGGTCTACCCTAATGATAAATGCATGGCTTCATCGTCTCACCTGCACTCAACCACGTAGACATTCAAGGTAATGTTAAAGATATTTACTCCATTTTTTTATCATTATTTACAATCAATTATTCTCTTAGAGAGGATGAGCCCGGACCCTAGAACCCCTTTAAACCGCGCGGAGCTAAGGAGAGGACATAGCTAGCCAGCCATGCTCAGCAATAATTTACTTGATCCTGGCTTTATTTATGTATCTCTAACCTGATTTTAGTGATTATCATAGTATTTTCTTACAATTTTCACCCTCCACATTACTTTTAAATTAAAATTAAATATATTCAGGCATGTCTATCCCTCGGTCAAAATTTGAGCTCTATCAAGAGATCTTAACCCATGTGCATAACGGTAATTATCTACCAACTAGACTGATGCATAAAACTCACATCTCCTGGGTTGCCTTTAACAGGATTAAGGAACCTCTGATCTCTCAGGGATTATTGGAAGAAGTTGAAGATCCTGGAGACAGGAGGAGCAGAATCAAGTACAGGGCTACTGAGAAGGGTGAGAAGTTCCTTGAGTACTTTGGAACGGCGATGAAATTAATAAACCAAGAGAGGAAAAGTCAATCAATATAGTTCTCAGTGAAGACATTGAGGATTAGGCGTCAGATAAGGCGCGATGCTGGTTGCAGGACATCTGGGGGGCCTGTCAACTTTTGGACTGACGACCCCGCGTATCTATGATCTAATCAATATTCGCGCGAGCAACAGTACACCCAGCGTCTTTCAGCCTCGACACCCGCTCATACAAACCTCCAAGTCTAGAGTCATGCCTAACCGCAGTCAGAGCTGACTCCGCCAAAGCTCACAGTAACTTCTTATTACTGGGACCGGAGACGCCTCCGATCCGTGTCCTCTCCCCAGGCTGACTTACTGAAGGAGTCAACCCCATCCACGAGGTGAACTCCTTGTCGCCGCGGAACCTGCCGACGTCGCCGACCTCCGACACGACAAGTATCGCTGTGAAGTACCCTACGCCAATCATCGTTATAAGCAGCCGCACACGCCTTCCTCGGCCGCGAGGGCTGTGGTCTTCTTCTCGACGAGCGTGACCTAGCCATCGACCGCCTCCAAGACCGCGAGGTCGCTGAGCGGTATAGCTTTGTCCATGAATCCGAGGCCCCCCTCTCAGTCAGCGATATTATCCTTGCTGAAGGCCGTCGTTCCCGGCAAGTGTAGGCCTTGCTTGTTGTGGAGACCGCCTGCGCCCGCTCCTGCTCCTCAGTCCCTCATCAGACGTTCAAGGCGGGCCTTGCCACCTGCGACACCCTCAGAGTCACCCCGAAAAACGTTTTCTCACGCCGTTTGACTTTTTAGAAAATATGCACGCTCTGAAAGCCACCGTTCTACTCAAGAAGAAAGTGTTTATTACTAAACGTAATTATTATCAATACTAATTTTCACATCATGCGTGCGCGCAATGAGGAAGCGAGAAAAAATGGATGAAATCTTCGAGAGAGACAGAGATAACAAAACCAAGACTTCATTCCCCGTGATCGGGATCGGTGCCTCAGCAGGTGGATTAGATGCTTTCTCACAACTTGTTAGAGACTTGAAAATTGATTCAGGTGCAGCTTATGTGTTGATCCAGCACCTTTCACCTTCAGTAGATAGTCAACTATGCAGTATTCTATCACGTCAAACATTGATACCAATAAGCGAAATAAAGGATAACACCTTGATAGAACCTAACCATATTTATATTTCCCCTCCAGGATCAAGCATCATTATCAAAGACGGAGCTTTTATGCTCAACGCCTTCTTGGGTAACACACATCCAAAGACCATAGATGTCTTCTTCAAATCCCTCGCAAAGTTCGGGCCACAAGTAGCTGGAATCATACTCTCAGGCACCGGGTCGGATGGAACAAAAGGTCTAAGAGCGATTAAAGAAAATGGAGGAATTACCCTCGCCCAAGTCCCAGAGACTGCGCAGTTCCCGGAAATGCCTAATAGCGCAATCTCAGCGGGGGTAGTCGACTACGTCTATTCTATAAGTGAGATTTCAAATAATTTACCTGAAATAATACATAAACTGATAAATGCAAAGAATAAGCTCGATGAGGATGAGTATTTTAGTCTGACATTTAAGGATGTTTTTACCATCCTGAGAAACCGCTTTAAGGTAGACTTCACTCCCTACTGCAAACCCACAATCAAACGCCGGCTTAAAAAGCGGATGACTCTGCACCATATCAAGACCTTAGAGAAATACATATCGATGCTCCGAGATGACGAAGCAGAGGTGGAAGCCCTATACAATGATTTACTAATCAACGTTACATCCTTCTTCAGAGACCCTCAATCATTCGAAGCCATCTCAAAGGAGGCCCTACCCCAGCTTCTTGAGGGACGTACTTCAGACAACGCTATGAGGGTGTGGGTACCCGGATGCTCCACAGGACAAGAGTCGTACTCCCTAGCAATCCTCATACTCGAGTACCTCGAAGAGAAGAAGTTGAACATCAAGGTTACAATCTTCGCCACAGACATAGACGACAACGCGATAAATATCGCCAGAGTTGGGCTGTATGGTGAGGAAATCTCTAAAACATTATCTCCGGAGCGTCTTAAAAAGTTCTTTGTCAAACAGCCAGATGGCTATAAGGTGTGTAAGAGGGTGCGAGACCTATGCGTCTTCTCTCGACATGATTTGATCTCCGATCCCCCCTTCGCTCACCTCGACCTGATTAGCTGCCGAAATCTGCTGATTTACATTGAAAACACGCAGCGGAAACTGATACTTCAGGACTTCCATTACGCCCTCGTATCGAAAGGCATTCTTTTCCTCGGTGTCTCAGAGAGCATTAACGAGTCCCCAAACCTATTCACCGTCTTAGACAAGAGACACAAAATATTCATGAAGAAAGTCAGTTACACACGCCCTACATTGCACTTCTTAGAAAAGCATGCACCCCAAATGGTCGGCATCGACACACAAAAAAAGCTGACGGGCTTCGATCTTTTAAACACGGTTCAGTTGAAGGCTGATGAGATCGTCCTGAACGAATACGCTCCTGCCGGAGTTATAGTCAATGAGGACCTAGAGATATTACAGTTCCGCGGTGAGACTGGGCGCTTCCTTAATCCCTCGCCCGGTGTACCCAGCTTCAACCTCATAAAGATGATAAGAGGGTCGCTCTCGATGAAGCTTCACACGGCTTTCGCAAAGGCTAAGCAGAACAACATGCCCGTCGCTGAGCGCATTATCCTCGAGGATGTCAACGGATCATCGAGAAGCATAGGCTTTGAAGTGAGACCTTTTGAAATACAGCAGTCAACGGAACGCTTCTACATCATTCTTTTCACAGACTTAGGGGAACATGACTCAGCTAGGATAGCCAAGAGAGATATATCACAGGAGCCGTTGAGCCTCATCGATGATTATAATGCAGTGAAGCTGGAGCTAGTGCAGACT
Source organism: Candidatus Bathyarchaeota archaeon RBG_13_52_12 (assembly GCA_001774245.1). Classification (GTDB taxonomy): domain Archaea; phylum Thermoproteota; class Bathyarchaeia; order TCS64; family TCS64; genus UBA8941. The sequence continues at coordinate 8,749 of MEZF01000084.1, read as the reverse complement.
CAGAAGTACCTTAAAGCAAACCTCGAGGAGAAGGAGGCAATGGCTGAGGGGTTCAAATCAACTTATGAAGAACTCGAGACAAGCTACGAAGAGTTGCAGAGCATAACTGAAGAGCTAGAGACGGCGAAGGAGCAGCTTCAAACCAGTAACGAGGAGATGAGCACTTTAAATGAAGAGCTTGAGAACCGCAACATAACCTTAGCTCAACTGAATGATGATCTTAATAACTTGATCTCAAGCGTCCAGATCCCCGTCGTCATTATTGATTGTAACATGCGCATCCGGATTGTTACGCCGCTAGCGGAGAGGCTGGGCGTGCTTCCAGGTGACGTAGGTCGACTTATCACCTCTCTGAATCTCTACATCGAGACTCCTAATGTGAGTCGGATGGTCGCAGAAGCGTTGAAGGATCTTAGGGAGAGCGAGATAGAGATGAAGGACCGCGATGGGCACTGGTTTATACTTAGGATAAACCTGTATCGGACGGCCAATAACCGGATCGATGGCTGCTTGCTCTCCATGATCGACGTTAACGATTTGAAGCTTAGTCAGCTAAAGGCGCTAGACGCTCAACTCTACGCTGAAACCCTTTTGGAGACTCTGAGAAACCCTTTTGTGATCTTAGACCCAGATCTGTCAGTTGTTTCAGCTAACAGGGCTTTCTACCACGTTTTTAAGCTCCATCCATCGGAGGTAACGAATAAGCTCGTGTATGAGTTGAATGATCATCAGTGGGACATTCCGGAGTTACGTTTGCTGCTAGAGCAGATTCTCCCAAAGAAGTCTAGTTTTGAGAACTTTGAGGTCGATCATGTGTTTCCGGGCCTCGGTAGACGTGTCATGCTGTTGAACGGTAGACAGGTTTTCCAGAAGCTGATTGGTAGGAACCTGATTCTTCTCGAGTTTGAGGACGTCACTGAGCATATTCGTACACGCGCGAATGCTGAGAACCTTGAAAGCCTGCTGAAACAGAGAACCAATGAACTAATTGAAGCTGAACAACTCGCCGCCGCAGGTAAAGTCGCAGCCATGCTCGGACACGACCTACGAAGCCCCATCCAAACCATAAAGAACGACATCTACCTGCTCCGCGAATTCCCCGGAGAAGCGGAGGAGAGGCTTAAAGAGATCAACGACGCTGCGAACCGGATGATTGCGATGGTTGAGGAGCTCCGCGCCAATATGAGAACCCCACCGTTTACGCCACAGGAGGTTGACCTAGGGGACCTCATCGGGCGGTGCGTTAAGGAGGCCTCTGTCCCTCCCGACGTCACGACTCACCTGGTCGTCGGCGCCGGGTTGGAGTCGGTGACGCTTGACCCGTTGAGTATGCGGAGGGTGCTGGATAACCTTGTACGGAACGCGTTTGAG
>MEZF01000084.1:1476-7306 GCA_001774245.1 Candidatus Bathyarchaeota archaeon RBG_13_52_12 | reverse complement strand
TTAGAAACTAGTATAGCTTCAACGGGTACTAGGCATGCGCTCCTTTGAGAACGTTTTCAGAGCACACGGTGCCGGGTGGCATCCCAGTTAGTTCCGCAGGCCATCATACGCTCTCTTACTTATACTCTTAAGTTTTCTCTCCGTCAACCCCCTGTTCTCGCCCCTATACGGCTCACCCCTAACTAGCATGAAGCACATTATCCGCGCGCGATCCTCTAACAAGCAAAGGGCAAGAGCTTCTAAGCGTCTTAAGTACAACTAGTAATCTAATTGTAACGTCTAGCGATGATTCATAGGTGTTTTTAATGGGAATAAAAAATCCTATTCGTTGATGATGACGAGGAACTAGTTTCCACCTCAACGCGTCTTATTAAAAATTTCGCGCGCGATTCCCGTTTCCGCCTAATTATCAAGTAACAGGTAACCGCGTGCCTTGGCTGTGAGCTGATTATTGCGCCCCCACCCGGTGGTGATCTTGTTGAGTGCCAATGTGTTACGAACAGTTTTAGATAGGCCTGCGATAGCAGTGTACTCATCCTGAGACTTGAATATCACCTGAAGCTCATCCTTGTAGTAGTTGATCATGTTCTCGAAGTTCCTCTGCTGTAAAGTCATCCCTGCCATGTGGTGGAATTTTGCATCTCTTAGATTTGCTCTGGATAATTTATTTTCATGTGCGCGTAATTCTTTGTCAATGTAAGCCTGTTTGAGCTCCGGATCTTTGTTGTACCTCATTTTCTTGAGGTAGTTGAACACTATCCATTTTTCGACCCCCATTTCGGCGGCGATCTCCATATTTGTGTGGTCCTTGCCGATACCCGCTAGTATACTCGTTCGACACTCCTCATAGCGATGGGGATTGTTTTTCACCGTTATTCCTTCCTTTACTCGCGTTCGTGTGTGCGATTTGTTGCACACGTTATTCTAGTTGGTTGCGCGCGCTTATGTAAGTACGTTAGCGTAAATTTCGAATCTAGACCGACGGACAGACACGTATTAGAAAGTTTAATGTGACTTAAAAGTAATATGGATGACAATGATTCGATTAGAAGTCTTGTTATTAAATCACTATCGATAAATAGTCTGTTTTCCACGCGTGATTCAGCAATATTTTTCCCTTCGGCACCCAAAAGGTACCTAACTACCGGATTAAATAGTAGATTGGTAGGGGAGATCAACATAGGAGCCAAGCGTGCGATAATTCATATGGATTTATGCTTCATATAATATTCACATACATAATTGCTTTATTATAATAACACAGTTCTTCTTTAAAGGTAGAAGACGTTGGAAGTCACCAGTGTGTCATTAGAGGAGGAAGAAAAGTATGAAGATGAACTTCTCGAGATTTCCAAAATAAACAAATCGGTCATCATGGCTTTAGTCGCCTCATATGTAGGCCAGAAGATCTCTCCCACGAAAATACAGAATGCACAGGTTAATGTCATGGATGAGTTCTCCGTAGAGTCTGCGATCGAAAACATAAAAAAGAAAACGGACTGCAGAAAACTCATGCTTTTACTTAATAGCCCGGGAGGATCTATTGCATCCTCATATAAAATAGCTAGGGCTTTAAGGATTAGTTTTGAAGATATTACAGTTTATATTCCCCACGTAGCTGCAAGTGGAGGCACACTCATCGCTCTGATTGGAAACGTTATAGTAATGGGGATGATGAGTCAGTTATCTCCTCTGGATCCTATCTTAGACGAAATAGGTGGCCGGCCAGTATCTGCGAAACTAATTGTAGATGCCAACAGCACTCTAACCAGTTTTTTCGAGACAACTCCTCTAGAGGACGCTCCCTATACTGCCAAAATTCTTGCTGACAAGTATGATCCTGTCCAAATCCAGGAAGCAGAGGCAATTATGGATTTAATGGAGCGATATGTTTGTGAAGTGTTGGAGAAATCGAATTACACGGATTCTGATGTTCAGAGGATTGCTCATCAACTCGTGAGGGGATTCTCAATTCATGAGGAGGTTATCAACGAATTGGCCGGAAAAAAACTCGGATTGAAAATTAAATCCAGCGAGGAATTTCCGAGGGAATGGGCGATTCTAAGGAAGTGGCTCGGAACTCTCCTAATGGAAAGCTCGGGAACTCATCTGGTCCGTTATTATATACATCCTACATTAATAAAAAATATTAGTGCCGAATCACAGCCTCCCACCGCCGGAGTCGAGGACTTACATGCCATGTCAAAAATCATGAGTTGAAAAAGTATTTGCAAAGTCTTCCCATGATGGGAAAATTGCTTGAAAAAAACAGGAAAAATGACAAATTAATGGAGAGAAGGAAACAGTATATTCAAGCTAATATTAAGCGTTTTGATTCTAAGAGTTATTAAATTGTTTTTTATAGATTTGCCAGTGTATGCACAAACAACCAATAACTTAGCTATTTCCTATTTCGTATCTAGAAATATACTGATTCAACTAAATATAGTTGTCATAATGAAAATTAGTGGTTTATCTTGACTATTTTTTATAGATTGATAATTCATCTGGATTTATGTTTCACATAAAATTCAGCATCATAATTGTTTTATTAGTATAAAATAGTTATGCCAGATATGACTGCGATGGAATCAAACTATCTCACCAATATAAGAACAAGTTCAATGATATTAATTACAGGCGTTCTTGGGGATGAAATTACTACATACAATGGAATTTCTACAGGTAGACTTATCGAAGTAAACCCCTTTACCCATAACTTGATAACAAATGGGATTTGGTCATTATTTGACGTCCTGCTAATTTCTGTTTTATTATCTCTATCATACATAATTACTAAGAAAAATAAAAACGAGTTATCACAAACTATGTTATTTATCCCAATATTATTTGGGATAGTAAGATTAATAGCATTTGTTTCCAATCTTTTTTTACTACTATCTCTATAAGAGACCTTACACATGAACTGCCCGCCTCTAAAGAGCTTTGATATTTCACAATAATTTTTAAGGTAATTTGATTAGTGTTTGTGTTTAAAACGCTTGTTGTATTGGTGTTGGGCCGTGCGTATTTGCGCTTGTTGGATTTATTCTGCGTTGTTTGAATATGCATGAGGTTTTAATATTATACAATTTTTCATAGATTATTATTTGATTTAACTATTGCAAGCGCGATATAATTATTGAAATCGCACGCGTGAATTTCAAACTTAAACTTTTATAACTATATTTTAATACTCGCGCACTCATAGAGAAATGAGCGATAAGAGATTGTTTTGAGGCCTATAGTAACTCACCTAATAGGTTCTTAGAGATTATGTGGCCATGACTGTTTAAAATTCGATTGTTAATATTATCTTTCATTATATTGTAATTATATAGACATATTGCATAACGATCAGAAGGAAGTTGACGCCCCATAGACTCCTCACACTTTACGCACTCTTCATCAAAACCATTCTCGATTAAAACACCTGGTTCGCCAGAGACTACTAATCCAGCAAACCCAGCTTCTACCTTCTGCTGAACATTTTTCTCCAGATTACTCTTCAAGGTCTTATGTTCTGCTTTTCCCCTTCTCACGTACCAATCTTCAGCTGAGAGAACAGTTAATGCATCCCTAGGTAAAGTGTCAAGCTCTACCCCAAACTTTCTAAATGCTTCAACGTCTGAATCCAGCTGGCTCTCCTGGCAAAAATACGCCACCGCGTACCCATTCGATAGGCCTTGTCTAAGAAACGGGAAAACTATTCGACGCCTGAACTCATTATCCTTGTACAGGGCGAACGCGTGGTCTCTAGCCTTCAACCCTTGAACATACCCCACGTAATCAGGTACTTCGGATAGTTGGATGCGATATTCATGCATAATCTTAGAAAGAAGTATTCCCCGGTCGTTTAAATAATAGTTCTTGTTAGAATCTTGTTCGATGAATTCTCTCAATGTTCGTAGGTGGTAGCCGAGTTTGCCGTGGTTATTAAAATCCCCAATGCTGTTCAGTATTTGACTGAAAGACATATTTTCTCTATTCAAAGAATCTATTATCTTTCTTCTAATTGGGTTAGCCATTACCTTGTGAATTTTATCATCCCAAATAACGTTACTCACTTTTATACCTTTAGTTTATAATTTTATTACATTATAAGGTTATGGTGAAGGTAACTTCACCTGAAAAAATGTGCGCGGGAGTTGAGGGGCTGATGTGGGTTCGCGCGTTTTGTAGGTGAATTATCTTTACGGGGCTTTGATATTATCTAGTATTTTATAGATTTGGTTATTGTTTATGTAGCTTATTGTTTATGTGTATCCCTGCTGTAGGTTTGGGCGGTGGGTGGCTTTCCCTGGCATTGTAGCTGCTGGGGTGGTTCCGTGTGTGGATTGAATACAATAGTTCTGCGCGCGCCGAGTAAGCGAGCTTCCTGATTCATCGAGGCGACTTGCCCATCTCCGCTTAGCCGAGTAGCAGCCACCTCTCGCGAGAGTGATTGGCGGAGCCTCGTGGCGAAGTGTCATTATGACTTATGGGTTGTGAGCGGATAAGCGTCTGCAGTGTCTTTCACGGCGAAGAGGAAGTGGAGTGGAGGGTAGTGCGACATACTTCCTTCATGTAGGCGAGTTAATGATGTGGGTTTATTGATGCGCTATATCGTTTTTCGATACAGTTTTTGTAACGATTTTATAAATATATTTTATAACCTATGAAAGTCAACTATTGGTCATGAAAAATGGATCTAAACCCATACCCTATTTAGCATTTGATGATCTTTCTCGTAAAGACAAAAAAGATAGCGCCCAAATAGGGTTCGTGAGTAGAGTTCGATATCAGTGCGCTAGTTCTATTATTACTATACCTGTAAGTATTGTTAGAGAACTTGACCTGAAATTGGGTGAAACCGTTATCGTGAGTGTTAAAAAAAAATAGATAGTATACTACCCACCTCTGAAGAAGCTATGATGTTTTACGAAGATGGGGACAAGAAAGCCCATGACTTCAGTCATGGGTAGTTCACCCATCATCGTATTCGTCGAGCGTCAGTGCCAAACCGGCCTTCTTAGCCTTCTCACAAAGCTTCCTATCGGCGGTTATCAGGCTAGAAGACGTAGCCTCAGCGAGTGCGATGTAGCTTGAATCGTATACAGATACGGCGTACTTCCTCGCGTCCTCAGCGATCGATGAGACGAACTCGCCTGAGGGCTGGATCAGGTCGAGGTCCAGCATGAGGAGCGCCTCCAAGTCCTCCTTGATCTCGTCAACCGAGAGGTCGGGGTGGTAGGAGAGGGCGTTCGCCACCTCGTAGATGAGCAGGTCCGGAGCTATTAGCGTCAAAGAGCCTTCTATGTGTCTGTCTCGAAGCTTGACCGCCTTCTCGGAGTCAGCCTCAGGGATAAACCACTTGATGACAACCGAGGCATCGACTACGATGGTCTGCGAGTCTCTCTCCAACTTCTCACCACATCTACCGAGGACCAGTCTCCTCGGGGCGCTGTCTTGGATCGGTTTTTATCCATCATCTCCGCCGCCCTCCTCTGCCGGTCCACGTCTCTGACTCTTCTAAGTCTGTGTTGCTGAACCCAGAACCTGAAGGACTGGGATGCGGCTTCTCCGACTTTCATGCCGGATCTCATAGCCTCGCCCTTGAGGTTCTTAAAGGCCTCATCGTCGACATCCTTGATGACGATGGTTGTGCCCATGCATTACCACTAGGAGGATCAGTTATGCGGAGGTTATAAAGTTATACTTGTAATACTTTACGATGAGGGTTCAAGAAAGCCCATGTCTTTAGTCATGGGATGAATTGAACCAAAAAATCCGTCAACAGACAGCGAATCCATTTTCATCACACTCCCCCAGCGATACATGAGAATCAGTT
>MEZF01000084.1:1211-1466 GCA_001774245.1 Candidatus Bathyarchaeota archaeon RBG_13_52_12 | reverse complement strand
CCATAAACCAATTCCAATCCGGAGAAATGATCAGGCTCTCCTACAAGTACCGCCTCAAACCATCAACCGAACAGGCTGCGGCTCTTGAGAAGCAGCTACGTCTCTGCCGATACGCATACAACGCCCTACTCGAACACAGCTTCAAGGAGCGCAGGGCGGGGCGCGGGACCCCGACCCACCAGGCATTGACGATCCTTCTCCCCGGGATGAAGGCCGTGAAGCCCGAGCTGAGCAACGTCTTCAGCCAGGTGCTTC
>MEZF01000084.1:1063-1167 GCA_001774245.1 Candidatus Bathyarchaeota archaeon RBG_13_52_12 | reverse complement strand
GAGGTGGTACGCCGTGTTCTCCTCCGAGGTTATGGCTAGGCCTATCCGGGGCAGGCTCCCGGCCGTGGGGGTTGACTTGGGGCTTATGCAGCCTCGCTGCACTC
>MEZF01000084.1:292-570 GCA_001774245.1 Candidatus Bathyarchaeota archaeon RBG_13_52_12 | reverse complement strand
GTGGTCTTGAGATAGGGCGGGGACCGCCCGAATACACGCCTGGTGGAGAGGGGACCAATACACGTCTCATCGGAGATGCGCAAGCCGCCTCGGTGAATCAGGAAGCCCACCTCTTTAGAGGTGGGTAGTTCACAGGTCAAAAGTTTGATGCCGGCTATCAGGTGGAGCTGAGGGGCACAAGGAAAAGGAACGCCTACATTTAATAATTGTGAGGCCCAAAATCCTAGGAGCTATAGGATCGTATCTGCGTTGGAATACAGAGATGAGACCCAGTCGAC
>MEZF01000084.1:0-200 GCA_001774245.1 Candidatus Bathyarchaeota archaeon RBG_13_52_12 | reverse complement strand
TGGATAAAGCCACAAATGATGTGTGGGTCTTGGAGGGGTTCGACAGCAACATGGCCCCTATTAAGCGTAAATGGTACACGATTGAGAACCATAAGCCCCTAACTATGGGCCGGTACAGAGACATGGTGAAGTGGGCTAATCTCAAGAGACTTGAAGATAGATGAGAAGTCGAACACCGTGCAAGTGTGGTGGTAGGGTAT
>MEZF01000083.1:1178-10599 GCA_001774245.1 Candidatus Bathyarchaeota archaeon RBG_13_52_12 | reverse complement strand
CGGAGGCTACAAACTCATGTATGAGAATGGCGGAGATTTGTCCCGTCTGCGGACTCCCGAAGGACCTTTGTGTCTGTGAGGAGATGAGCCGGGAGCAGCAGCGGATAAGGATACGGTTAGAGAACCGCAAATGGAGTAAGACCTGGACCATCATCGACGGGATCGACTCGAAAGGTGACCAGCTCAGAAAGATAGCAACACAGCTGAAGAATAAATGCGCTTGTGGCGGTACAGCAAAGGACGAACAGATTATGCTTATGGGTGACCATCGAGAGGTCGTCAAAGATATGCTGGTAAATCTTGGCTTTCCCGAGGAGAACATAGAGGTCCAGTGACGAGGTATCCTCAGTGGTTTTTAAGGAAACACTCAGGAAGATCAGGCACAGGAACCCTCAACCGGTATTCTGCCCAAGATGCGAGAGCAGTCAAATCAAACAGGTAGCAGGTTTTGGAATACTCACTGGCAAGTATAGATGCAACGCCTGCGGCTACGAAGGAACAATAGTATTAGAACTCGAGCCAGTGGATAGTACTGAAGACTTGGAAACATTTTAAATATATACCCGCTCGCGCTCAGAAAGACTTAACCGCAAAGTAACTTTGGCATATGCTTCATCTTACGTGCAGTAGCTTTATCCCTGGGATCCGCCTGCTCACCTGCGACTTGCGCGTCTAATCGTTTATCAATCACCGCCCAATAGATTGGGCACTGGTGCTTGTTGGGTATTGCAGCGGTGTTCAACCACACTGGTTACAATTCACCACCGTCCAGTATCTGCGTAAAAGCTGTGACCACTAGTAGGTGGAGGTGGGATGCTTCTGGCGTCTAGCCAGGGCCTCATTCCGCCTCCGCCATAATTTCTGGCTTCCATAGCCTTATCACGAGTCCCACCTGATGCTCAACCGCGAGTGAATGACTAGCGCGACGGAGGTTACCTGCCCTTGAAGACGGTCGTCTTCCCTTTGATCACATTTGCCAGACCCTCCTTGGCATCGTCTGTGGCCCAGACACTCTTTGACGCTTCCAGCTCCTTCTCACGGGCCTCAGCGAGGTGAGGGTAGAGGACGTTGCGGACGCACTCCTTGAAATATTGCGCAGCGACAGGCGCGGCGGTTGACATCTTCTTCGCGATGGCGAGGCCGATCTCGTCGACTTGATCGTCTGGCACGACCTTGCTGACCAGTCCAAGCTCTTAGGCCTGCCTACCTGTGAAGCCCTCGTTGAGAAACATGTAGTCCAGCACCTTGTTCCTACCGATCCAGAGCGGCAGACGGAGGCTACACATACCCCAGGACCCGACGATCCCGTAGTAAATGTCGCCGTCGTGGATGTTGAAGGTCTCTCCAACTATCCTGAGGTCAAAGGCGCTGAAGACGGCGGTAGAACCTCCAAAGCAGATGCCCCGGGCTGCGACGAGTGTCGGCTTCGGGTAGCAGTCGATCCTCTCAACGATCCTGCCACCGAGATCCGAGAACGGGGTATCGGTCACCCCGTCCACGATGTCCTTGTCGAGGTCCTCGAATCCCGCACCCTGAGAGAAGTTCGGTCCTGTGCTCTTGAGCATGACCGCCCGTACCCCGTCATCTCTCTCGAATTTGTCGAGGCAGTCAAGTATCTCAACGATCATTCTCTTGCTGAGGCCGTTCTTCGGTGGGACATCGATGGTGATGACGCCCACTCGCTCCGCTCTGCTCACCTTTATCTGAGTGTAATTCATGGTCACACCTGTTCTCAAGGGGTGCCGATGCGGTTAAAGAAGTTCGTATGAACCGCTGCGCGTGATTGATGATTACACTCATACGTGCATTCAACGTGCTGTCACGCGCTCGTAGTATAGCAGTGCGGTAGACTCAGCACACGCGACATATCCTTTAAAACAGAAGAAACAATCTAATGTTGAATGGTGAACCCCGAAGAAAACAACGCAGCTGACCCTACAAATTCGGGGTATTACAAGGCGAAGTACCAGTCGATAGAAGACCTGCCATCCGTCGGCCCGGCAACTGCGTCGAAACTCAAGGAGATCGGTTTTAAGACCGTTGAGTCAATCGCCATGGCCACGACGGCTGAGCTTATTAACGCAGGTATAGGCGAGGAGACAGCGGGAAAGGTCATAGAGGCTGCCCGTAAGAGCATGGCCATCACCTTCGTTAGAGGTGATGAATTGGTCGAAATAAGAAAACAGATAAAGCAACTAACAACGGGATGTCCAAGCCTTGACTCACTTCTTAAGGGAGGTCTCGAGACCCAGAGCCTTACTGAGTTCTATGGCGAGTTTGGAACTGGTAAAAGCCAGATCTGCCACCAACTCTGCGTAACAGTCCAACTCCCAGAGGACCAGGGAGGCCTCAATGGCGGAGCCCTCTACATTGACTCTGAGAACACCTTCCGCCCCGAGCGCATCCAACAGATAGCTAAAAGATTTAATCTCGACTCAAACGAGGTTCTTAAGAAGATAATCTTTGCTGAAGCCTACACGAGCGACCACCAGATGGTTCTCCTTGACAACGCTGATGAAGTAGTCAAGGAAAACAACGTTCGCCTAATAATTGTAGACAGCCTTACAAGTCATTTCAGAAGCGAGTACCTCGGCCGCGAAATGCTCGCTAGCCGTCAACAACTCTTAAACAAACACATGCACAAGCTGATGAGACTGAGCCGTGCCTTTAATACAGTCGCCGTCATCACGAATCAGGTGATGTCGCAGCCCGATGCATTCTTCACAAAGGGCGTCATCCCAGTTGGAGGTCATATAGTCGGCCACATGAGCCACAGTCGAATTTTCCTCAGGAAGGGTAGAGATAATATACGCATAGCTAAACTTACTGTGAGCCCTAGTCTTCCCGAGGGAGAGGTCCCCATCAGGATAACCGAACAAGGAATAGAGAGCGATGAAGAGATCTGACAAACCCCGAGGAATGACCGCCACCGGAAAGACCCGCGAGGCCGTCATAGTTTTCTTCGACGCCGTAATCGAGAGACGTTTCAGTGACGCAGATAAAGCACTCGAAGAAGTACGAAGCAGGAAAAACCCCAACCCGGAGTTCCAAGACGGCTACATCAAAGCACTCGAGGGCATACTCACATCCGCGCGCTCTGGAGACGAGAGGGACTTCTTAAATAAGGTCAGCTACACAGAGGAAGGTCTCGAAAAGTATGGTAAGGATTTCAGGGCGTTCCTAATGAAGGGCAGGCCGAAGGCGTTCGACCTCGGATTCTTCTCGGCTTGGTCAGACCTAGTTCACTACAGACTCGCTACTAATAGGCTCTCTAAAGCGGCGCAGTCCTGAAGACCGTGTAGAGCAGTGTCCATATCATTACCCAGATAAAGATATAGGCGCCTACACCGACCTTCAGCCCGTGCCCTCTGTCTAGATTAAAGTAGCCCGACAGCAGGTCCGAGGATGCAAGGTAAATTAGCGTGCCAAGCATAAAGACAAGAGTGCCATCGATTTTAATATAAACTTGAAGAGTAAAGCAGAGAATTGCGGCGATTAAGGCTAAGCTAGCCTTGATCCAATAGAGTTTCTCGGAGGGCTTCATCGAGTGATCACCGCTCATATCCCCCAGTGGGATATTTGGATGTATCGAATTACTCAGCTAATGTAGTCGGGACGCTTATCCGTGATCGGGAGGAGCTCGGTCTCCTCCTCGAAGACCTCCAGTCGCTTCCGAATCGAGGCGTCGAGGCGCCGCGCCCTTTTCTCGAGGAGGGTCGTGTCGAGTTCGATCCCGAGAATTGAGGCGAGCTTTATGAGGACGGCACGTGAGGAAAGGTGCTGCGGGACGTTCGCGTACTTTATATCACCCATCAAACAGGCTCCTGGTATCCCGCGATCCTTAGCAACTCCTATGACGACGCCATTCAAGCCGTTCACTACACCCTCCTCCTTTACTATCTTTATCCCATGCGCTTCAAGAGATGCCCTCATCTCCTCACTCGTATAGACACCGAAGACTTGCGGCTCCTCAGTGTACTCCGTCGGGTAGGCAGCCATCGTCCACATCCTTCTCACGCCGAGATCAACGGCGAGATCGACAACGTCTTTGGCAAGTTTTATCGACTCCTCAGGTATGGAGGGCTGGGCGTCGCCAACGCAAATGACGAGGTTCTTCCCCGGAGCAGCATAGAACCTGTGCCTAATGGGCGAAAGGCTCCCTAGCCCATTATTGTAGACAAGCATATTGTGGTAGTAAGTCACCTCTGCGAATATCTTAGCATTGAGACGCCTCCGTAGGTAATCGGCGGAGATCTTGGCGATGTACCCCATCCCCGGCCACGCTGCGATCATGTCGGGATGGTCAAGCTCAGGCCTACTCAGATATCGGATTTCCAAAGGAGTCGCTTATCCCAATCCAAGGTTTTCCATTAAACCTTTCGGAAAGACCTGCTCTGTTTCCTTATATTCTGACGCCTTTTCCTTGTACGAGTCAAGTTTCCGATTCATTAAACGATCATTTTTCCCGCCGTGAATAAACCTCTATTGGTATCACCCTCAAAGCGATATTATTTACTCCGATACGACAAATATGGGATAAGAGTTTTCCCAACAGCGTAGTCTGCTATAAAGCATCCTTGCAACATAACCATCATATAGGGTACGGGGTGCTCTAAGCGCGTCGCATGCGTGAACATCACTCCGCACTACGACAACAACAAAAAGGTAGCTGATAATATTGATGCGGCCGAGGAGCTGGACAGAAGAGGAGGTTGATGCTCTGAGAAGCCTTTACCCCAGTTCAGCTTCCTTTCATGATCTCCTCGACCAATTGCCAAGTAGGAGTCCAAATTCTATACGTCTCATGGCATCAAGGCTTGGCATAAAACGCTCCACTATATTGACAGGCATTAAGAAAGTGGGTGAAACTAAAACATCTTCGACTGCGGGGGGAGGGGTGTTAGTAAAGTGCAGTCAGTGCGGCGGGTGGATCGGGGTCTCGGTCGAAAAGGCTTCGACAAGATGCGTCATAGTGTGCGACCAATGTGGTGGCGTAAGTCTACTTACGGATTAGTTTTTTAAATTAATACATGTTACTATTTCATACCCTTTTTATACCCTGAAACCGTTGTCAATTTGGTGCTATTGGGGCTATGAGCCTTGAATTGGAGCCGAAGATGATGGTAAGGGAGGCGATGTCTAGCCCCGTCTTCGCCGTTGAAGAGGGCAGCAACATTACTGAGGTCGCCATACTGATGAAGAAACAGAAGCTAGGGGCCATAGTAATTAATAACTCAGGCGGTCAGCCTGTTGGTATCGTCACAGAGCGGGACATAGTGCACAGGGTCGTTGCTGACGGCAAATCGCCTCACGGGGTGAAGGCTAGCGAGGTCATGTCAAGCCCCCTCAGGGTAGTTAAGGCAGAGACACCAATAGTCGACGCCATGAGGATGATGGACAAACTCAACATCAGGCGCCTCGGCGTCACATACAAAGGACAACTAGTTGGCATAATCAGCCATAAGGACATAATCAGGATCATTCCAACGATCATGGAGATAATGAGGGAGAACTCTAAGATCAACAGCAACTCCAACAGCTTCAGCCCCTCCACCATTGGTTACTGCGACCGCTGCGAGATGCACTCCACCAACCTCCGTGCTGTCGATGGTGAGTTCCTCTGCGAGGACTGTCGCGCCGAGGAGAAGGAGGAATAAGCCTCCACAACCCCTTTTAACCCAGGCATGAGACAACGCTTCCTACTAGATGGCATGTTGGGCTCCCTGTCTCGTTGGATGAGGATGGGAGGATACGACACCGAGTACAATAAAAACATTCCAGACGACGACCTCATTGAGGAAGCGCTAAAAGGTGATCGTATACTATTGACACGCGATGAAGCCCTCGTCAAGAGAGCGAAAAAACGCGGCGTCGATGCAATATTCATCAGCCACGACGTGGACGAGGAGGCACTCAGCCAACTATCAATTGAACTCGGCCTCACATTCGACCCAACCCAGGCAAGGTGCCCGAAGTGCAACCACACAGTGGAAAAGGTCGCCAAACATGAGGTCGCTGGCAGAGTCCCGGAGGGTACCTTCAAGACCATCGATGACTTCTGGGTCTGCCCGAGCTGCGGAAGCATTTACTGGCGCGGCAGCCATTGGCAAAGGATCATAGAAACGCTTAATGTTGCCGGAAAGGACGCTGAGTAGCTTCCGGCAGGCTTTAAAACACGCCGAGCACCCGATTGTTTAAAGAGAGAACCTGCATGACCTTCGACCTGACGATCGACGAGGGAACCTATCTTGTTCAACTCGCCAGGAGGACAATCGAGGCAAGCTTCACAAAGGCAAAGGTCAGTTTCGCCGACGCGCCTCCGAAGACCCGCGAGGTATGCGGTGTATTCGTCACATTGAACAGCCTCAGAGGTAGGGAGAAGCTACTACGGGGCTGTATCGGTTATCCTTATCCCATTAAGCCACTAGTCGAAGCGGTGAACGACGTCGCAAAAGCCGCTGCGTTCGAGGATCCCCGATTCCCAAGACTAGCCAAGAGTGAACTAGAAAAGATAGTTATCGAGGTCAGCGTTCTGACTCCACCCGAGTCGATTAGAGGGTTGAAGCCAGAGCAGTACCCATCAATAGTCAGGGTTGGCGTTGATGGTCTCATAATAAAGCGAGGTGGAAGGAGTGGATTACTTCTTCCTCAGGTAGCGACAGAGTGGGACTGGGACTCTGATGAGTTCCTATCCCAGGCCTGTGTTAAGGCAGGGCTCTCTCCGGATGCGTGGCTCCTCCCCGGAACCGACGTCTCAAGGTTCCAAGCCATTATATTTGTGGAGATAATACCCAGTGGCGAGATCAAGAGAGCAGAGACTCAGGGTTAAGGTTGGTTCAGTTGGAGGGCTTTGGAGGCTCACGGATATACTTCAGCCCCTGCGGAATAGGGCTCGGCCACGCTAGCCGGAGCGTTCCAATCGCCAACGAACTCAGGAGACTCGGCGCTGAGATATTGTTCTCAACATACATAGAGGGCGTCGACTATGTCGAGAAGCAGGGCTATAGTGTAGTCACTGCTCCTCCCATCTCCATGTCCAATGACTCTTCTGGGAGCATAGACCTCAGGATGTCCTCCATCAATCAAGGGATCAAGGCGTTCCCTACCTTCATGAGGCAGGTTAACACTGAGATCAAGTACATGAAGGCATTCGAGTCCGATGCCGTTGTCTCTGATTCTCGTCTTTCCTCGATATTTGCAGCGAAGCTGCTTGGGTTACCTGTCCTCCTCATCCTCAACCAGTTCACTCCTCTCATCCCGGTGCAGAAGGACATGTTCATGCTCTCGAGGGTCGCGGACGGTCTAATAATGACCCTCATAGGGAGGGGATGGGGCTACGCGGACAAGATTCTGATACCCGACTTCCCCGCCCCAAAGACACTCAGCATAGACTCTCTCCGTATACCGGGTCCATACCAGGGTAAGGTGGAGCTCATAGGTGCCATCCTTCCAAAGAAGCCACAGGATGCGAGGAAAAGTACGGATGTTAGGGCGGAGTTCGGCGTTACAGAGGATCAGAAGCTGATCTATGCTGGGATAAGTGGCCCGCGTGCAGAGAGGATGCCTCTCCTCAAGCTGCTAACCCCCATTTTCGAATCATTCCCCGACGAATACCGGGTCGTGATGTCGACGGGAAATCCCACCGGAGATTCGAAACCAGTCAGGAGAGGATCACTCCTTAAAATGGGCTGGGTGAAGGACAGGTTCGATCTCCTCAACGCATGCGACCTCGTCGTCTCACGTGGCGGCCACGAAACCATGATGCAGAGTATCTGCTACGGTAAACGCTCGATAATTATCCCTGTACCAAAACACCCGGAACAGTATGGTAACGCTCGGCGCGCCCAGGAGCTAGGGGTCGCCTACGCCATACATCAGAGGAACATCGACAGGGATGGAGTCCTGCTCCTCGCCGAGGAGATGCTCGGCGAGGACTCCTTTCGTGAGCGCTTATCGGAGCTCAACACGGGACACCTTGGCGATGGTGTTGGTCGAAGCATCGAGGCCCTCGCCGACATAATACATCTGTGACGTCACCGTAAGGTTTGAATATGGTGTGGTGAAAACCGTAGCTTATGTCGTACTACTACGCCAAGAAAAGGGATAGAGAAGTCTCAAAGTACTTTAACCCGAAGGTCCTGAAGGCATTCGGAGCCTTCGATGAGAAAGTCTTCGAGCCTGGCAAGCTCGACGTGAAGACGAAGGAGCTCTGCGCCGTCGCAGCCACCTACATAACTAGGTGCCCATATTGCATTGAAGCCCACGCGAAGAGGGCGATGGCTGCTGGCGCCACGAAGGAGGAGCTCGCGGAGGTCATCGCCGTCGCCGCAGCCCTAAACGCGGGAGCGGGCATGGCACACATGAACTTCGCCCTCGAGGCTGGGGACGAGGATAAGTACCTGAAGGACGACGAGTAAGCTTACTTCACCCTATCCTTTTTATCGTCCCAGTACTGCCGAGTGCGCATATACTGGATCTTCGCCTTTAATAGGTCTGAATAGAAGTCTTTGTCTGTTGCGTGCATTCGGCTGAGGATTTGATAAGCAGTGACTGGACCGACGCCATGGACAGCCAGAGCTTCAAGGGCCTTCCTTCCGTAGCTGAGAACCATGTCTGCAGTTTTACGCCCAGTTGTGACTGTGTCGGATTCCTCGGGGAGGAGTTGTTCTCCCGACTTCATTCGGTTGAAGAGGGACTGGAAGTGGGTGGGGTCCTCACTGTGACGGAGTACAGCGATTAAGCCGGAGCCGCAGTGTGGGCAGGTTGGGTGCTCGGGGAGGTCCCTGATGCGTGCTTTTATATACCATTCATTGCAGTTCATGCAGTTCAGCTTGACTTCGCGTGCGTGGATGCTCTTCTGCATATACTCAAGTTGGTCGGGGACAGCGATGCTGGAGTCCATTAGCTCCTCGAGGTCGGCGTAGGCTTCGAGGATGTGGCGGGCAAGAGGGCTTGGCTCCTTTGCCTGTACGTATTCTAACTGGACGTGTCCGGCACTAATCTCCTCGGTGATCTGCTTCACGGATGCGAGGTCGAGCTTCTCCTTGTAGACCTCCCGCAGCGCTTCCCTGTAGATTGGGCTGTTCCTGTATCGTCGATACAGCCTTTGTAGGGCGTCGGAGCTGTAGGTCTTACCACGAGGGATTGCCCCGAAACGCTCGGCGATGAACTTCATGTTATAGGCGTAGGGGAACCTCGACTCCATATAGTCTGTGAGGCGTTTCTCCGCGTCATCTGATGTCAGTGATTTTAGCGCATTGACGATGTCGTCGACGTCGTACCTGTTGACAGTCTGTGGCGCCTCTAGGAGGATTCGATAAGCGTCGCTCCACCAACCTAGTATCAAGTCCTTCTCGCTTAGGATAGCATCAAGGACGCAGCCAAGTGTCGTGTTTACCTTGCTCCCGTAGGTGGTGTGGAT
>MEZF01000083.1:957-1166 GCA_001774245.1 Candidatus Bathyarchaeota archaeon RBG_13_52_12 | reverse complement strand
TTCGTATGCCTCGAAGAGTAGAACGTTCTTTGTGGGGATGGGGAAGCCGTGTGAAAGCTGGGCGCTGACCTCCTTCGCTACGATAGCGACGGTCGCTAGCGGGACGTCTAGCTCCGCTGATATTTCCTCGACGGCCCCGTTTAGTCCTTTCACTCTGATCCGATTGGCTATCTGCTCCCTTAGATCTCCGACTTCGTTGGCAACACTCT
>MEZF01000083.1:708-944 GCA_001774245.1 Candidatus Bathyarchaeota archaeon RBG_13_52_12 | reverse complement strand
GAGCTCCCCATCCCATCCTGGGAGGGCTCCGAGGGGGTCATCGCTGGGGAGAACGAAGAGACGGCCTTCGTCCTCGTCTATTTGGAGTATTTTCCAGACCCTTCCTCGAAGGATTACATTCAGGCCGACGCGAGCTCGAAGAGTCCAGAACTCGTCACCAACGGTGCCGATTACTTTGTCGGTAGCAACGTTGATGAATGGGTAACGTCTCTCGTCGTTGATCATGCCAAGGTTCT
>MEZF01000083.1:0-459 GCA_001774245.1 Candidatus Bathyarchaeota archaeon RBG_13_52_12 | reverse complement strand
TTTCCTTTTGTTTCGCCTTTTGGATTGTGACAATAGACTCAAGTGCATCCTCTCCATAGGACACAATAACGATTCCCTTAGAGAGCTTGCTCAACTTGTGGCCGGATCGCCCGACTCGTTGGATGAGTGTGGAGACCTTACGTGGACTGTTATACTGGATGGTTAGATCAACATTTCCAATGTCTATACCGAGCTGAAGCGTAGATGTTGCTACTATCGCCTTTAACTCGCCTGCTTTAAACTTGTCCTCCACTATGTGACGTTGCTCTCTACTGAGGCTTCCATGATGGACCTCAATTCTAGAGTCGAGCTTTCCAAGTTTGTGACCTAGGCTTTCCGATTGCCCTCTACCCTGAACGAAGATGAGCGTAGAATGGTGTGTTTTAACGAGATCCCTTATTGCTCTGAGTCGCGATGCTGCGAAATAAGTAGTATTAAGGTCGCTGCTTAGATCAAAGT
>MEZF01000082.1:10062-10504 GCA_001774245.1 Candidatus Bathyarchaeota archaeon RBG_13_52_12 | reverse complement strand
TCGCCTCTAAATATTTATTCAAGCCATGAATAGGCTCAATTTGAGGAAATGAGCCTAAAATGAATTAATGAACACTTATGCGCGCGAGAGATGTCAAGAACCCGAGAAATCCTTGCTTCGGAAGTCCCACGTGATAGATTCGCGCGCAAGGTTGTTTAGAAAATATCTCCTTTACATCGCCATAACACCTCTAACACCATAAACCGCGACAGTTTAACCGATCCATGAAAGAACCAACCACCAGAACTAGGTGAGTCGGAGAAAACCGCGGAGCGGAGGGATGAGCAGCCCTAGGAAATCCCCCAGCCTAGTTCCGCAGACTCACTCCACGAAACGCTTGATACACCTCACCAGACGGGGCACACCGATCCTCACAGCCGTCACCGCGACGGCGAGCATAGAGATCAGGCTCAGCGAGACATGGATCACGACCTCGGACATA
>MEZF01000082.1:3641-10043 GCA_001774245.1 Candidatus Bathyarchaeota archaeon RBG_13_52_12 | reverse complement strand
CGCCGTTATACTGGCTATCAGCGACCACGGTCCTGAACCCGACGCCGAGCCCGCTCGTCTTCTCCAGCAGGGGCTCGAAGTACAGCTTGTCGTTATCGTTGCAGGGAGAAACCCTGAAGGCGATGGGGAGCTCCGAGTCCGCGCAGCAGACCGTGTGGACCCGGTACCGAGTATGAAGCCGCGCCTGCCTCTGCCGACGCGGGCGTCCGGGTCGCTCCTCCCGGAGACGTTGTCCGTGGCGCGTCCGCTGTAAGCGGCGATGTGGGTGCTATCAACGGCTACTATCTTCCCGATCAGGGTGCCCGACTCGATAAGGAGCCTCGCCAGTTGGTTGAATACCAGCTGGTACACCTCCTCGCCGAGGCGGTTCCTGAACTGGGTGAAGAGGCCGTGGCTCGGCGTCCGTCGCCTACGGAAGTCGCATGCTCTTGCCAGCCGCCGGTCCCGCTTTAGCCTGATGGCTAGCCTCCTGTCGCTGGGTATCTGGAGGAGGTACTTGAGAATCTGCGCCTTGAACATGGCTGTCGGGTCGATGGGTTCTCTGCCTGGTCCCGTGCCGTGGTAATGTTTCCAGAGAAGTGTATGTACCCCGTCTAGGTTGAGTGAGTCAAGCACATGCTTAACGTTCAACCTATCCTCAATGATTGGTTCGTTTCATGATCTATGAGAATTTCTAAACAACCTTGCGCGCGATTTTCAATGATGCATAAAAGAACTATGTTCATAGGAGAAGACTTCATGAATTTAAATATCAAGCAAGTGAGTGGCTAGCTAAGAAAATTCATTTTTTGCTCATTGGATCCTTGACAGAGGAACGATATAGTAGGGCCGCTGCGATGGTGAGCAGGCCAAGGAACCCCACGCCGTTGAACCCAAAATGTATCAATAAATATCCACCGATGATGGTTCCCAACGCCATGCCGAGGCTCATGGCTATAGAATACAGCGACATGACTGTGCCCCTCATTACAGGGATCTGTTCAAGGGTTAGGCTCTCGGATGCAGTGTACCTGATAGATGAAAAAAAGCAGCTAGCGAAGACTAGCATGGCGGCAACGATCGAGATGGCGATATTCATGTAAGCAATTATCAGGAGACCCACGATAGATGCCGATACAGTGGCGAGCCTGAGCCTACCAAAACGGTTCACCAGGTATCCTCCCATGATTCCGCCCACCATGAAGCTCGTCGATGTTCCGACGAGTATGAGCCAAGAGAGGCTGAGGGGTAGCTGCGTTACCTGCCTCATGTAAGTGATGCCATAGACGGGGGTCACAGCCCAGGCCGCATCGGCCAGTATCGAGCAGGCTACACAGGATAAGGCGGACCTATTTACTAGTACCTTCTTGAAGCCTCCGATCACGCTTTCTTGAACACTGTTCAACCCTCCTTGGGGGGCCGAACTTGGCACCGCAATATAGACGATGGCAAAAGAGGCTACCACGATGGGGATTGCGAACAGAAGGAAGTTAACTTTCCACCCCCAGGCCCCCGTAATATAGGTGATGATCGGTGAACCCACAAGTACGCAGACGGCCATCCCAGCTTGAAACCAGCTGATTATCTTTGCCCTCTGCCCCTGTGGGATCAAGGCACCAACCAAGGCGGACGCCATCGGGTTCACCATCGAGACACCGACCCGATTAGGGAGAACGCCACCAACAACGTCGCGAAGTCGGGAGCCAGATAGTTTGCTACGAATGAGACCACGTAGAAGGATAGACCAACTAGCATCAATGACCTGTGGCTGTATTTGATGGCTAGCACGCTCATCAGCAGCCCCACGAATACTGAGACGGCTGATACCATGGTGGATAACTGCCCGGCGACGCCCAAAGAAACAGCATATGTTTGAGAGATCTCAATCAGGAGTAGGGCAGTGATCAAGCCACTCGGTTGAGCGCTGACCCTGGAGAGCACCAACGCCAAGGCTGCCAATTTTGGTATCCTCCTATTCATTTCGCCGCCCATGTTCCATCACACTCGCGCGCTCCGTTTGATTTTTTACTTCTTCTTCACAAGAGATATGGCTAAACTGGGGCACTTGCTCACGCAGAGACCGCATCCCATGCAGCGTTCGGGCCTATACTCTAGGGAACCATCCTTGATCTCCCTAGCGCCAAACTGGCAGCGGGCCACGCAAATCCCGCACAGGGTGCATTTTGTTGAATCGGTAACCGAAGCCGTGTCAGATACTAAGATGTTGAGGGCCAATCCGAACCGCTGCGTAGCTGCGAGCATGTTGCAGCAGCAGGAGCAGCAACAGCAAATTGAGTTGACCTCTCGATCAAGGTTTGAATCCTTAAGCAACACGTAAGCCATGTGTACGAGCCCCTCTTCATGTGCCCTTTCAAGAATACCCATAGCCTCCCTCAGACTGATCTCCTTTGATATCCCGTTCTTGACGTTGAATTCGGCGAGTCCGTTTAGAGCGAAGCAGGTGTCAAGGGAGTGGCTGCAATGTTTGCGTGCAGTTCTGCATGTGCAGTCCCTCAGGGCAATCTTGCTCGCTTTCGTCAGGTACTGCTTGGCTTCGTCGAGGTTTAGCACTGTCTGGTCTGCCTTTATCTCGGTGTTTACCGGGAGGGTTATTCCTATATTCACTATTTTCAGTATCTCTTCGAGTTCCTTTTTCGTCCAGTCGTTCTCATAACGATAGCCCGGCTGTTTGTTAGTCATGTGTAAGAGTTAATTTTCACCGATAAAAAGAGTTCTCAGATACTCAAAAATCCCATCAAGCCTTTCCTAATCACTAACCCCCATATGTGGGCCATAGTCTTATCATCAACTCCACCGCACACGCAGTAGAGAGGAAATAACCTATTTAGGTAATTCCGTAGAACTATTCTACCACAGTGTGGCGAGTTGGTGGGCGCATTAATTGGGGTAAAACAATGGATAGCAATTTGAAGTTAGGTAACCTATATTTCCTTCACCTTAACTGGGATGACGTTCAGAGCCTTACTGAGACCTTGGCTCAGAAGATCGTCGCATCGGGTTTCAAACCCGATCTCATAGTCGCCGTAAGCAGGGGTGGCTTCGACCCAGCAAGAATACTCTGCGACCAGCTCAGCATCCGAAAGCTTGCCAGCGTCCAATTGGAAGCATATGATGGCATGGTTAAGCGCCCCGAGCCTATCATCGTCCTCCCACTCAACGCAAATGTCGCCAGATTGAAGGTCCTCATAGCAGATGACGTCTCTGACTCGGGAGCCTCCCTATTAAAGGCCAAGGAGCACATAGAGGAAAAGGGAGCGTCATTGGTCAGAGTGGCCACACTCCATATAAAGCCCTGGAGTAGCTTCGTTCCCGACTACTACGCCGAGAGCGTCGACGCATGGGTCGTCTACCCCTGGGAACTCAAAGAGTGCCTCACCGAGGTAGCAGATAAGCTACGTGCCAAGGGGCTTCAGGGGAAAACTATCGCCAAGGAGCTCGTCGAGGCAGGATTCAAGGAGAGGGATGTGGCACATTACCTACCATTAGAATGAAGATTCTTCGAAACCTTGAATGATGGCGTCTAGATGTTCTCAGGCTCTACCTCGCCCTCGACCTCTATCGCTATAAGGTCAGACTTGACGACCCTTGTAGCGTACCCGGCTACCTTGTTTCTCATCTTCTTGGAGACACCGATGTTGAGCTCTGCCATGAACTTTTTGTTGTGGTCGAAGTCGGTGTTGAAGCTTTTCGAGTACTTGTTGATTAGCTCGAGCGTTGTCCTCTTGACCATCTCTGTCCTTACTTTACCCACTTTTCATTTCACCGGGATGGTTTTTGCCGATGCTGTATGAGGCTTAGACACTCATTTAAACGTTTACCCTAGCTTCACGTGAATAGCGCGCGTACTCCTCATCTTCAAATTTAGAGCGATTAATCTAAACTGCAAATGATGCGTGTTTACACACTTAACCACAATGAGAATCAGCTCATAGAATACGCCGTTAATCACCTTTAAAACGATTATAAACCTATTTTTCAGTCTTTTTAAATGAAAAAGGGGTAAGAATTAAATATTTAAGGAAAGCTGAATAGTATTAGGGTTGGTTTCAATTGACTGATGAGATTAAAGTTGCTCCGATGCACAAGCTGATAAAACGCGCTGGCGCGGACCGCGTGAGTGAAGAGAGCGCCGTCGCCTTAGGTAAGGCCCTTGAGGAAATAGGAGTGAAGGTTGCTAAGGAGGCCCTTGACTATGCTAAACACGCCGGGAGGAAGACGGTGAAGGCAAAGGACATAGAGATCGCCGCCCAGAAGGTCATGGAGAGATAGCTTTAAAATACGAGAGCCGCGGGCGACTATTTGATTAGTATGCGGCTTATCGACTGCGATATCGTCGTAGTTGGGGGTGGGCCCGCCGGGTCGTCGGCTGCTAGAGCCGCAGCGGCTGCCGGTGCGCACACCGTTCTTCTTGAGGAGCACCCGGTTATTGGTTCGCCTGTATTCTGCGCAGAGGGGCTGAGCCTCAGCGGGATACAGGACGCGGGGCTCGAGCCTGTCGCTCCCCTCGTGGCGCAGAAGATCACGTGTGCCAGGGTCTTCGCCCCGAATAGGGGCTATATTGATCTAACCAGCGACAACTGGGTTGGCTACACGCTGAACAGGCAGTTCTTCGACAAAGCCATAGGTGATCTCGCCGTGAAGGCTGGTGCCGAGTTACTGATGGAGACGAAGGCGACTAGCGTCTTCAAGGAGAACGGCAAGGTCGCGGGGGTATTAGCTGAGAAAAATGGTGAGCAGATTAAGGTCAAGGCTAAGGTCACGGTAGGCGCGGATGGGTATTGGTCGATCATCCGCCGCTCCGCTGGACTTGCGAGGTGGTACACGGATGTAGTCACATGCGCTCAATTCCAGCTTGGTGGCCTTCACCTCGATGACCCATCCACGAACGAGTTCTATGTTGGGACAAGCTATGCACCTGGAGGATACGCGTGGGTCTTCCCGAAGAACGAGGATGTCGCAAACGTAGGTCTCGGTGTCCGTAACATCCACACGGAGCCCGCGATATACTACTTGAGAAAGTTCCTAGAATCAGATCCGAGGTTTAAGGAAGCTAAGGTTCTTCGGAGGAACGGTGGAGTCACGCCTGTGTCTGGTATGCTCGACAAGATAGTTGACGATAATCTTATGTTGGTCGGCGATGCGGCGGGTCAGCTCATCCCCATGACAGGGGCGGGCATCCATAGTGGCATCGAGGCGGGTAAGATAGCGGGAAGGGAGGCAGTAGACGCTATCGTTGGTGAGGACACTTCAGCGAAGAGACTCAACCAGTACCGAGTTAAGTTTGAGAAGTACTGGGGGAAGAGGATCAAGGATAGCCGTAAGATCGTTGAGATGCTCGACAAGTTCAGTGACGACGACCTAAACATTCTCTCAACGGTCATCACGAACAACGAGATACTCGCCCTCGCAAACGGTGAGAACACTAAGAAGACGGTCGCCAAGATAGTGGCGAGATCGCCGGGGAAGATCATGAAGCTGATGGCGGCTTACCTCAAGTAGGCTGACCCTAATTCCTGACTTTTTCACTTATTTTTAGCGCGCCTTTCAGAATGGTGGACAGGCGAAACTGATGTGCGTGATGCCACGTTATCGAATACTATTGCCACATTTAGGATAAATGTACAAGTTTTTTAGGGAGCACCTTAAACGAGCCACGCGTAGATAGTCATGATCCAATTTGCTCAGAACTAATAGAGACAAACTCGTCAAGGTATCCGTGATCGGTGAAGTAGTAAGTCCGGTGATAAGTGACTCAGTATATAAGATCACAGCGGACGGTGAACCAGTGGTCCTACCAGGTGTTGGGGGGATAACCTACAACATCAGAGTAGGCGACCCAGCTTGTGGCTGGATGGCTGATCACGTCGAGCCAGGTGTAAGCATCGAGAACAGGGTTTCGGACACTAGGTTTCCTAGAGGACAGAGTAACGCGCTAAACATCCTCTCCTGCATCGGGAACGAGGCAATCGTCGTGGAGGGTGACGCAAAGGGGGAGAAGGGTATCGTAGTTGGGAAGCACGGAGGCATAGAGCACGTGATGGTCGACTTTTCACAGGAAACCATGGAGAAATTGGTCATCGAGGACCGGGTTCAGATAAAGGCCTTCGGCGTTGGGCTTAAACTCCTCGACGCTCCCGAAGTCAAAGTATACAATACCAGTCCGGAGTTCCTCAATGCCATCGACCCCAAGCTTGTGAAAGGGAGGCTCGAGGTCCCTGTTACCCATGAAGTCCCCGCCGCCATCATGGGCAGCGGCCTCGGCAGAAGCCAGACGAGCAGCGGTGACTACGACATTACCATGTTTTGCACGGAGACGGTGAACGAGTGCGGCCTGGATAACCTGAGGCTCGGCGACCTCGTCGCAATAAGGGATGCGGACAGCAGCTATGGGCGCATCTACAG
>MEZF01000082.1:2417-3601 GCA_001774245.1 Candidatus Bathyarchaeota archaeon RBG_13_52_12 | reverse complement strand
TGTGTAGTCGCCGGTCATGGACCCGGGGTCACCACACTCTTTACATCGACTAAGGGCATGATCAAGCCAGTCATCAGTAAGGACGCCAACGTGGCGAAAATGCTCAGGTTGAGGGACGATATTTAACCAAATTAGTATCCCTTTTTTTCGTAGACACGTTTTGGGAATATTTTCTTGATAGATTGTCCTTTGATTTGAGCGGGTTAACGTTTTTATTAGGGACAAGATAGTCTATTTGGCGCGCTCCCGTCGTCTAGTCCGGTCAAGGATATGGGCCTCTCGAGTCCGAGATCCCGGGTTCAAATCCCGGCGGGAGCACCATTTCTGAACCAACGCTCCACCATATCGACGGCTTTACCTATCCCGTGTCCTGAAGAGGTCGAAGAATACAGCCTTCAACACGCTATTAAGGTGCTGCTGTTGGTTTAATTATCCTTACCATATTTAGGACTCGGGCAGGATCACGTCCAGAAGGGAGTGTCTGCCCCTCCTCACCTGCTGTAAGGCTCTGAGTAGGGCGGGCTTAACTTCAGATGGGTCTGTGATCTCCTCCCCGAAGCCATCGAAGGACTCGGAGAGTTTAGCATAGTCGGGCTTCGGCTTCGCGTAGACGCCGTAGATCCTCCCACTACGCACGGCGTGTCCCTTTGGGTAGTACCGTGGGTGATGCTTCATGGCAGCGTAGCCCTGGTTATCGTAGATGATGGTGAGAAGGGGGATGGCGTATTCCTGGGCTAGACCGAGACAGGCGTGGACTGGGTTATAGTTGAAGCTCCCATCCCCCTCAAGGGCGACGACGGTCTTCTCCGGAGCAGCGAGCTTAGCGCCGAGGGCGACGCCGAGACCCTGGCCTAGCCCAGTGTGGGCAATGGGCCCCGTGGCCTCAAGCTGTGACCCTGGCACCGTTCGGTGCCGCTCGATGTGCTCAAAAATGATAGTGCTGTGGCTTATGGTCTCGTGAACGAGGATCGTGTCCTCGCCCACTACCTCGTCTATGCAGTGGCTGAGCCAAACCGGGCTTATCGGGCACATGTCCTCGGCGGAGATTGCTGCCTTCATCCACCCCTCCCTGAGGCGTGCGTGTTCAGCGCTCCAGCGGGCAAGGCGATTCTCCACGCCCTTTCTGTGACCGCGTACCTTCTTCACTTCAGCGATGAGCGCAGGGAGGGCGATGCTCGAGTCGG
>MEZF01000082.1:0-2408 GCA_001774245.1 Candidatus Bathyarchaeota archaeon RBG_13_52_12 | reverse complement strand
GAAGGTCAGCGGGGTAACTGTAAATGGGGTACTTTATCTGTAAGGGGTCGAGGTCCATGAATACTATCTTGGCTTTGCTCTTCTCGGTGATGCTGTTGGGGGGGTACCATGGAGGCCAGCCATTTGCGTCTATGACTAGTATGAGGTCTGCATCTGCAAGGTAATTCACCATATTGGGCCCCATGTGCAGAGGGTTGTTAGTTGGATAATTAGTGTAGCCGGGTGTCTCGAATACAGGTGCACCGAGTAGCTCCGCCAACTCAACGAGAGACGCGACTGCACCTTGGTTCCTCCCCAGGTATCGGGTGTAGATGAGTGGATTCTCAGCCTTCAGGAGCATCTCCGACAGCCTTCTTAAGGCCGCTGGATCCGCTTGGATCTTGGAAGGTCTCGGGTTTTGGTAGGGCACCCTCATCTTCTCCCTCTTCTCGAAAAGGAGCTCACGGGACAGGGTGATCATCACCGGCCCCTTTATGTCAGCTGAGGAGATATCGAGGCCTCTGACTATCGTCGAGAGGATGTTGTCGTTCGACTCGGGCGTGTCAACCCACTTCATGTAAGGCTGGACGAGCCTCGGCTGTCCCCCAACCTCTGTGAAAGAGAGATAATGGGGCCCCGGCGTCCCGCCGTAGACCTCGTTATCGTGGGTCCTCGCCTCCCCAACAATGAGCATGAGAGGTATCTGATCGGTGTAGGCAGCCTTCAACTCCATAGCACTGTGGAGCATCCCTGTAAGGACGTGCGCCATGAGGACCTGCGGCCTACCAGTCACCATATAGAAGCCCTTGGCGAGGGAAACGGAGAGTCCCTCATGCCTCGTGTTCATGTACAGGGGCTTCTTGCCAGCCTCATTGTACTTCGCCAGGTACTCCCAGATAGGGACGAACTCGGTCCCAGGCGAGCTGAATACGTAATCAACACCGTAGCGATGGAATACCTCCACGTAGCCTTCCGCTGCGCCTTCGACCCTGATCTCCTCCAAACCATGAACCTCTAGAACCAGTGGGTTAGTTGAAGGATGGGGCAGATTAAACGATTGCGTGGCGCCGTGCAAAGGTAAAAACCTCTTTCGCCTCACGCAATTACGCACCCATACACTTCGTATCCAAAGATCGTCAACGCCACAGCTCCGGGCTAATTGTACCCGATGGCGATGTTAACATAAAACTATAAAAAAAAATATATCTATGGCACTATAGGTTCAGGCTCAACTAATAATAGGTCATCCGAACCACTTATCGAGCCTAGCGACGCCCTTAGTGGCTGAGGAGAACCCTTTATCCAGCTTCTCGATTGCCGCGAGTACCTTCTCCCTGCTGAAGTTGTGCTCACCGCAGAGATAGGAGAGTATCCCCGCCGTGTCGGGCTTCCCCCACTCGAGGCGGTAGTCGTCGGTGACCTCAGGCTTCAAGAACAGTTCCCGTATCTCGTCGATTGGATGAGGGAACTCTACGTTGGGTAACTCGGGAAGCGCCAACTCGAGGCGCCCATGCTTCTTGATAAGCTTGATTGCGGTCTTGGGGCCAATTCCTTTGACCCCTTCGGGGTTGTAATCGGTTCCAATGAGGATGCCCACGTCTATTAACTGCTCTCGCGTAAGTCCGATCTCCGTCAAGAGCTTCTGGTACTCGTAGATCTCTGGCTCGATTTTGATGTAGACGTTCTTCCGGGGAAGCTTTCGACGCCCACTTATAGAGAGGTTGCGGACGAGGCGGGGTGCGCCTAGTAGGATGGAGTCAAAGTCCTGGCTGGACGATGCCCAAACAGAGCCCTTTATAGCCATATGAGCGGCCTGAGCCTCCCCCTCGCTTGGTGCCTGTATCCATGGTATTCCCATTAGGGTGAGGAGCCTCTTGGCGTCCCCGATTATATTTTTAGAGGCTGTGACGCTCTGCTGCCCCCAGCGACGGGCGCCCTCCTTATCACCCTCTTCGACAGCCTTCTCGTATCTCTGCCTTGCTTGGACCCGTACCTGATGGCGAGCTTCGAGAGTCTGCCTCTTAAACTCATGTGGCCTACCGTCGAAGCAGTAGACGACCCTGACCCCAGCCTCCATCAGGTTGCTGTTCCTATACAGTATGCCGCTGAGGTGACTTGTGATGCGACCCTGCGCGTCTTTAAGTGGCTCACCTGCCTGCCCCCGGATGATGGCGAGGAACTGGTAGATGACATTGTGCCCGTCGAAGGCGATGGCTCTCCCCTTCAACTCCTCTAGTGAAATTTTCCGGGGCTCCACAAGGTCGCCGAACTGGACGCCCAAAGATTGCCCCCTACGTTAGCTCTATCCGCTTCTTCCCCCGAGTCATTCGGGTGACCCTGACGAGGCCCTGGATCTCCATCTCCATCAGGATCTTGCTGAACTCGGTCTCGTTTATCCCGCTCTGGTACTTCTGCACCTGCTTGAGGAG
>MEZF01000081.1:4392-10799 GCA_001774245.1 Candidatus Bathyarchaeota archaeon RBG_13_52_12 | reverse complement strand
CCTAAACCTGCGCTTGGTGATGCTCTCTTTCTCTGCTTACGTTAGGCATATGGTTCCGGCAATATTTATTAGGTGAAACCCTGTATGCGATTTGCACGGGGGTCGTGGTCTAGACAGGTATGACGTTGGGCTCCAGAAATCCATGAAGGACTTTAACTGACCCGTGAGGGGATGACGAGTTTTTGGAGCGGAAACCCAAATGCCGGGGGTTCAAATCCTCCCGACCCCACCAAATTATCTAATTTTTGAGAGTATTTCCTCTCTCTCGAACATATCTAACCCGATCTTAAGTATTATCACATCTACTACGACGAAGATGGCGAAGAGGATCAATATGACTATGGGGATGAGGAGGAGTAAGCCAAACATCTGGCCGAAGACGAGACCCATTATCGGAACAATGATCAGGACACTGAGCTGCTGGGCTTCCCTAAAGCCCTTGACGCGTGCTGAAACAACCACCGTTAATGCAATCCCTGTGACCGCTGTGGCGGGCGCGAGCAGGAAAATGATTAGCACCCAGTTGATAGTAGGAAGTATGAAGCGATTGAAAGTCTCCAACGAGAGGGCGTCAACGAGCGTTGTATAAACAGTGAACGAAAGTAGTGTAACTATCATTGAGGGGACGAAAGCGACCATGATCTTACCGACCAGTAGTTCTCCGTCGCTGAGTGGCGTAGCTAGTAGTCCCTCGATGGTCTTTCTTTCCTTCTCACCGGCGAAACTGTCGGAGGCGATAACACTTGATGCCATTGCTGGTATGAGGAGGAAGAAGGGTGCGAAGACGTAAACGAGCATGATGTACATGATCGTTTGGCCCTCTGTTAGGCCCACCAGTTCAACTTGGACGGAAGCCGGGAGGTTGGCCAACAACGACCCAAACTCGGTGTTTCCGCCACCGGTGCCCCCCGGGATCAGGAGCATCATCGATGGCAGAACAACGGAGAAGATTAGAGGGACTATGATTATCGGCACCATGATCTCCCAATTCCTACTCACCTCAAGCCAATCTTTCCTGAATACAAGCAGAACCCTGTCTATCCTCATGTTGATCTCTCCTTTGTCAGCTCTAAATAAGCGTCCTCGAGAGTAGGGCGGAGGATGTTTACTGACCTGATCCTCCCTCCCGCCTGGATGAGGCTCTTGACCACGTCGGGTGTCCGGGCTTCAGGGTCGTCGAGGTTGTAGATCAGTATGCCTCTGGTTCTTTCGTACACTGATTTTACATCCTCGAGTTTAGCCGTTGCCTTGAGAAGCCCGTCGTAAACCTCCTCAAGCTGGATCTCGAGTTCAGGCGCGCCGTGGAGTTTTCTCCTAAGGTCCTCTATGCTTCCAGTGGCGAGTGCCGCGCCTTTCCTGATGATCATAACCCTGCTGCAGAGCCTCTCCGCCTCCTCAAGGTTGTGTGTGCAGAAAACTATCGTGTGCTTCTCCTGACGACTCATCCTCTCCATAAGGTCACGGATATCTTTCGCCGCCTTCGGATCAAGGCCGGCCGAGGGCTCGTCTAGGAATAAGACTTCTGGTCTATGGACAACGGCTTTAGCGATTGCTAGTTTCTGCCTCATTCCCTTGGAGAACGTTCCGGTCTTGTCATCTCTCCTTTCCCAGAGGTCGAAGAACTCTAGGAGTTCCCGTATACGAGAGTGCCTCTCGGCCTTGACACTGAGGCCGTAGGCTTCGGCGAAGAACTCCATATTTTCAAGGGCGGAGAGCCTATCATAGATACCTGGATTCTCTGTGAGTACCCCAACGGCTTCCCGGACCTTGAGTGGATCATCAAGAATGTCGAAGCCCGCGACCCTCGCTGAGCCCTCACTTGGGGCTATGAGGCAGGATAGAAGTCTAACTGTTGTCGTCTTCCCAGACCCATTAGGACCGAGTAGGCCAAATATCTCCCCCGTACCGACTTCGAAGCTGAGTCTATCGACAGCAGTGAGTGAGCCAAAGCGTTTGCTTAATCCCTCTGCCTCTATACTAGCCATATCCGTCCTTCTAGTAGGCTCTCGCCCCCCGATTAAGGCAGTGTTTTCAAGAATGCAGTATGGGGGCGAGTTATTGCTTAATTGTATGCGACTAGCTTCAGATCCCCTAGTATCAGAACGGAGATTGAGGTAAAAATTATTATTTTTTTACTGAGATAGTGTACATCACTCCGATGGGTTCGAGAGCCTCATCTATCTTGTTGATTAATTCATCTATGAAGCCCCTTGTGGGTTCAAGCATCCACACAAACACGAAATCGTGTCCCTCAAGGTCATCTGCTTTAGCGAGAATGGTCCCGCAGCGCTCGTAACTCACCTTCCCACGTTCCTTGAAGTAGTTATAGACCCAGTCCAATGCTTGAGCATAGGGGTCGGCATGCAGTAGCACCTGGTTCATCAGGCATACTTTCGGGCTATCTACAGCGATCTTTTCGAGTGCCTCGATTGCTTCGAGGTAGTGGGGTCCGAATAGCCTTATGAGCGCCTTCACGTTATTAGCACCGAGTTTTATTGGGAAGCTTAGCCTATAACCCTTGGCAAAAGCGGACCATCGCGTTGAATATCTCGGTTGATCGCGCACACTTGAGAGAAGGGTGGATTATTCTCTAGAGCCGCGCGAAGATACGCTTCACGGCCTCGATACCATCTCCAACGACTTCGATATCATACATTTCGCCAAGCCTCCTCTCGTGACCCAACTTGATGTGCTCTATAGTCTGGGGATCAATCCCCATCGCCCTCGCCGCCGTGGCATCTGTGGCGACGGGGTCGGTCCCAGCGATGATCGTGTCCATCTTTACTGGGTTACCGTGGACGGGGCCCCTCCCCTCCATCCCCACAAAGCCGTCGATAACAGTTATTGTGGGTTTGAGGACCGTGTTGATGTCGATTATGACCTTATTCATTCCCATCATATGGTATTTCCCCTTGAACTTGTCAGGTAGGAGTCCAAACATATTTTTCATGCCCAGTGTTACACCGGTCTCCATGTGGGTTTTAAGCTTCGCCGCGTTGATGATTGCAGACTCAGTGACTATGCTGGGGACAGTTATGGTATCGAGAGTCATGGGATTCGGGATTTTTAACTCGACCTTCTCCTTCATATGGCGGAGGTTGATGAACTGGACGCCGACCCTGTCGCACATATCTCTCATTCCACTGGCTCCGCAAGCCTTGTCAGCGTTAGTCGTTGTCGCGTCGGACTCTACAACGAAAACCTCAATCGAGTTCTCCCGCAGCTTGTTGACGATCGCCTCGACAACTATGGGATCCGTAGTAGCTCCGGTTTCCCAGTTCTTTGTCGTGATAAAATTCACTTTTATTAACGCCATTTTCCAGCCCTTCAACGCTTTTCTGTAGTCGATGAGGTCTAGTGCCCGATATACTGGTTCGACTCCCCTGCTTCCCTTAACGACGGCTACTCTTGTCAAGTCGTTCTTAGTTGAACCAGAGCCCTAGATTATAGAGTTTTGTCAACAAAATCGAGGAAACGTTACGTGTCGTACATTTACATGGATTTATATGATCCCCTCACTCCTCCTTCCTGAAAGGCACGGGTTACAAGAAGGTGAAATTCAGTAAGTTACCCATCAGCAAGGAGTTAAAGATGGGACTCAAGGAGATTGGTTTCGACGAGATGTTCCCCATCCAGGAGAATGCGATTCCGCCGATGCTGGAGGGTAAAGATGTAATAGGGCAGGCGAAGACGGGAACCGGGAAAACCGCGGCTTTCGGAGTACCCATGATTCAGCTTCTTGACCCCTCGCGTGGCATAGTTCAGGGCCTTGTTCTCGCGCCAACGAGGGAGCTCGCCCAACAGATCACGGAGGACATTAACGACTTCGCTAAATACACTAAGGTCAAGGCGACAGCTGTCTACGGTGGCGTATCCATTGATAGGCAGTTCATCGAGTTGAATAAGGGGCCAACTATAGTAGTTGGGACCCCCGGAAGGATCATCGATCACCTCAACCGCGGCACTCTTAGCCTCAAGGACGTAAGTATACTGATCCTCGACGAGGCCGATAACATGCTCGACATGGGCTTTGTCGAAGACATCGAGTATATCCTTAAGCACACGCCGAAGAAGAAGCAGGTTAGCCTCTGGAGCGCCACAATCGACGACAGAACGATGAACATAAGCAGTCGCTACATGCGAGATGCCGACTTCGTCAACGTCAGCCGCGACGAGATAGGCCTCACAACAATCAAGCAACACTATATTCTAATCCCAGAGCATGAGAAGGAGGAGACGCTCAAGCGGATCATAGACTTCTACAAAATCGAACGCTGCATAATTTTCTGCAGGATGAAGATAGGTGTCGATGATCTACATTCGGTGTTGAGTAGAGCGGGGTATAATGTTGAGGCGATACACGGCAACTTCACTCAGGCGAGGCGTCAACAGGTCCTCGACGGCTTCAAGCAGGGCAAATTCAGCATAATGATCGCGACCGAGCTCGCTGCCAGAGGTTTAGATATCGAGGATGTGCCTTGGATCATCAACTATGATATTCCAATGGATCCAAACATGTATTTCCACCGAGTAGGAAGGACGGCGAGAGCCGGAAAGGAGGGTAACGCCATCACCCTCGTGACGCCTGAAGAGGAGATCGAGCTGGAGAGGATCAAGGCTATGACCAGGATCCCCATCCATAAATTGACGCTTCCCCCGGCCTTCCTTTTCTAAGTCAAATGGGGAGCTAATAGGTGACTATTTCTCCGATTCAATGAAAAAAAAGGGTCTTTTTAGGTAGAGTCTATATCAGCATTCTTGCCGCTCGGCCCGCTCGGCTCCTTCTTCGTGGTGTCTTAGATCTCGATGCTGTAGCCTCCGTTATCTCTTCATTGATGTCAGCAAGAATCACCTTGTTATTCTAGGCGCGAATCGGCTGAATCGATATGTAGAGGAAGACAACAAAGGCTAGGAGAAGCACTCTCCCGCGACTCACACTAATCCCCAATAGTTCATCGCACTCAAGGTGAGATAAGGTGTTCTGAATATTACTCAACCAAGACTCATCAAGTCACTGCACATTGATTCCTTCAGAGATGGGCAAGCAGCACAAGACTCTGGAAAACAAGACGCGTCTAGCTGAGAAGGTGAAGGCGGGCGAAGTAGTATGTCCGAAGTGTGGCAACAGGGAGCAATTCATGGTTAACGAGATAGGCCACGTATTCTACTCAAAATGCCATACCAAGATACCCTTCATGAAACACACTGACTAGAACGATCTGTTTCAAGTCGCCAAAGTGGCATCTGTGGCTTCCGTTTGACATGCAGAGCATAGGTATCCTAGGAAGCGAGCAACCGAGAGTGCTTGAACCCCAAACCGGTTAATAGATGTAGAGCACTAATGCAATCGATGTCGGTTGTCTGAAG
This sequence comes from Candidatus Bathyarchaeota archaeon RBG_13_52_12, assembly GCA_001774245.1. GTDB lineage: Archaea > Thermoproteota > Bathyarchaeia > TCS64 > TCS64 > UBA8941. Next base: position 5,432 of record MEZF01000081.1, on the reverse strand, counting down.
CTTTCTTCGCCAAGCAATTTTCCACTGAGGAGATCGAGAAAAGAACACAAGGGTTTTCCTCATGGCTTGAGATCGACCTCGATGCGATTACCTACAACCTAGGGCAAGTTAAGGAGAGGGCTCATGTAGAGGTGATCCCCTGCGTTAAGACGAACGCATACGGTCACGGGCTGGTTCCCGTCGTAGCGCATATGATGACCATGGGGGTCAATCAATTCCTCGTAGCTAAACTTTGGGAGGCTGAGCAGATAAGGGGCGCGGGTCTCGAGTGCGGAGTGATTTGCATGGATCCTCTATTCTCTAACGAGCAATTCGAGATTATAGTCGCCAGAGACATCATTCAGACCGTTTACCAAAAAAGTACTGCGGGTTATCTGAACTTCGTCGCTGAGAAGCTAGGGAAAAAGGCCCGTGTATGGGTGAAAATTGACACGGGACTGGGCAGGGTCGGAGTCAGGTGGGGTGATGCAGTTACACTCATCAGGTACATCTCTTCTCTCCCCTACCTCGAAATAACTGGTCTATTCTCTACCCTGTCTGAGGACGCTGAACTCGACAGGATCCAGGTGGATAGAATGATCGACGTAAGTAGCAAGCTGGATGGCTTAGGGATCAGGTATGGGATCAGAAGCATGGCAAGTGGGAATGCTGTCTTCCACCGTCCCTTCACATTCCTGGACGCGGTTCGACCCGGACTAATGCTCTACGGATTCTACCCTGACCCTGAGGACAGGGATAGTGGATTAGATCTAAGACAAGCAATCGCCTTCAAGGCCCGGGTTGAACAGGTAAAATGGGTGGAGGCAGGTGAATCCCTCACTTATAGTCGAAGGTTCACCGCTTCCGCTAGGATAAAGGTTGGGACGGTTCATATTGGCTATTCCGATGGCTATCCCCGAGGCTTAACGAGGAAAGGTTTAGTAAAAGTAGGTGGGAAAGTAAAGCCGGTTCTAGGTACGGTATCAGTCAACCACTTCTTGGTTGATCTCGATGGCACAGATGTAGAGGTAGGTGGTGTTGTGGAGGCCATTGGTCGGGAG
>MEZF01000081.1:4031-4366 GCA_001774245.1 Candidatus Bathyarchaeota archaeon RBG_13_52_12 | reverse complement strand
TGAGCTAGCAGGAATCATGACGTATTCCCTAATGGTGGGACTAAATCCCCTTTTACCAAGAGTATATTTGAAGAATGGTAAACCGGTCGCCCTTAGCGAACCCAGACTCGTTGAACGATGAGTGGGACATCAGGATTTAAATTGGTGAAGTGTATATGGGTCAGAAGGGCCGGGGTAGCATAGCTTGGCTAATGCGCTGGACTCATGATCCAGAGGTTGTAGGCACCAGTGCCTTAGCCGGATAGAGACCATGGGTTCAATTCCCATTCCCGGCACCAACTTGATAAATGACTATGAATGGCCCTATCAATTGCTGTAAGTCGTTTCTTTTTTAC
>MEZF01000081.1:2629-3981 GCA_001774245.1 Candidatus Bathyarchaeota archaeon RBG_13_52_12 | reverse complement strand
TGGTTTCCATTCTTGTTTAGATGTTATGTAGTCTCGAAGTTTTATATGTCTACATTGGGTAATCGGGTTGGGTGCGAGGCTGTTATGTTAGATTATATTCGGGTGCCTCTTGTCGTATTGATGTTCCTTTACGGTTCATATAAGGATATTAAGACTAGGGAAATTAGTGACATTGTATGGATTGTCTTTGGGTCTATCGCAGTTGTGTTAGATGTTTATGAGCTTTGGGTTGGGTCACTTAATCTCGTCACATTGCTTGTATCTGTTGGATTTTCAGTGGTATTTGGGTTGTTGACGGGTTATCTTGGCCTATTCGGAGAAGCTGATACATTAGCTTTGGCTACTTTGGCTTTACTTTCACCTGTATCCCCTGTTTTTTTTGTTGGTATTGGCTTTCAGTCACTATTGATGCCTTTGAGCGTGCTGTCAAATTCTGTATTAATGGCTGCTTCATTAGCCATCGTAGTTCTCGGGATGAACTTATTAGATGGGGGAAAAGATTTGTTTGTTGGATACGGTTCAGTCGGTTGGGTTACCAGGATTATCTTGCTATTTACTGGGAGGAGGGCTCGATTAGACAAGGTTCGAGGCCCTCCATACGAGTACCCTTTAGAGAGGATCAACGATGGAATTGTTTCTTTAACTCTCAGACCCGATATCTCTAATGATGAGAAAGCTGTAACTATCCTGAAAAAGTTGAAGGATGATGGGAGAGAACATGTTTGGGTATCCTACTCTATCCCCTTCATTGTTGCCCTTTTACTCGGTTACTTGGTTACCGTTTTTTACGGAGACATTGTCATGACTCTACTGTGGAGCTATTTCCGAGTATGATGATTTTAATCCATTGAATGAGTAATTCACAACATTTTTCCTGTTTTTCTACCATTTTTCATGAGATGATGATTCTTAAATCTATATCCAAGATTCAGAATCGTTAAAAGTATTACAGGTAAAATCGTTTTGCCTTGTCTCGAGGATCGATTAGAGTATTATTCGTCGCTTTGCTATTAATGGGTACGCTGGTTGAGGTAGTCCCTGTTAAATCCGCAGAGCTCTCTCTTCAGATTGTAGCGGCTATACCCTCCGTTCCCTCTGATGGAAAACCTCACCCAGCTTTCTTCGTTACGATAGTAGATGCTCTTGGGAAGCCGAGTCCGATTCCATTCCCGTTAAATGTTACTGTATCCTCTTCTGATGAGCGTTTACTCCAGATTCAGAAGACTACGATGATTGGAGCGGCTTCTTATTATGCGATTGTCAATGCTACGAGTAGCTCTCTAGAGACCAAACAAGTCGAAGTTACTGCCTCTGCTTCGGGTTATCAATCTTCCAAGGTCGTTACTTCAGTA
>MEZF01000081.1:0-2618 GCA_001774245.1 Candidatus Bathyarchaeota archaeon RBG_13_52_12 | reverse complement strand
AGGTTATCCCTCCTCACTGAAGGTCTCGATACTACCCGATGTCTTACTTCCACTCGCATCTAGCGAGGCGGAGATAGTGATTACTGTAGTCGATGGATACGGGAATCCAACTAAGGCTCGTTCTGATGTAACTGTTTCTCTTTCCTCTTCCAGTCTTCAAATCGCTGATGTGTCGGATAAGGTCTTGGTGATTCCTACTAATGGGGTGTCAGGCAAGACTAAGGTTGTTACAACTGGATCTCAGGGATCGTGCACCATCACTGCGTCTACAACCAACTTGAAGACTGGTTCAGCTACTCTAAACGTGATGGGGCCTCGAGCGCAAAAGATCTACATCTGGGCTGCAGGCTCACAGACTCGCGGTGATACGGGGTATCTATTCGTAGGGATCGTCGACAATAACATGAAGCCAGTTAAGGTTGTATCCCCAGTGACTGTTAGTCTGTACTCCTCGAACTCTTCTAGGTTCTATATCCCAGAATCTATTACGGTGGAGGTGGGTGAGTGGGGGGCTTCTACGCCGTTTTCGTGTCTAAACCTGGGCTCTGGAACGATAACAGCGTCGGCGAAGGATCTTACTAGTGCAACTGTTACCATGTCTGGGTATTCTTCGACCAAATCTGCGTATACCTTGAGGGTTTACCCAGTTTCGACAAGTTATTTAGCTGATGAACGGAATTATCCATACGCTTTATTGGTCCAGACAGTTGACCAGACCGGTGTCCCCACGACTGTTCATAATGACATATATGTTGACGTGTTTTCATCTGATAGCTCGATTTTAAGTGTCGAGTCACCAATTAGGATACCTAGTGGTGACTCACAGGCACTGGTATCAGGCATTCCCAAGCTTCTAGGTAATGTTAGGGTCACCGTTGCTGCTTCTAATCTAGTTACAGGGGAAGCCAACGTCGTATGTTATGCCCCGGTACCTGACTCTATCCGCGTTCAATGTCCTCCGATTCCTTCAGGAGGTGAAGTTGACGCATGTCTTCTGGTCACATCCGGGGGTATCCCTACATCGGTTCTTCAAGATGTCACAATTAAAATTAGCTCATCTAATACCGTTGTCGGTGACAGTAATGTTACTTCAATACTTTTACCAAAGAAGGTATCCTCCGTCCCATTCGGAGTAAAAGGAACTTCTCCAGGTGTTTTCTCCTTAACCGTTCAGGGTAGCGGTTTACCAACTGGTAATATTCAACTCACAGTCCTCGAGGCAAGGCCTAAGACCTTTGCTTTGTCGTATGTGAAGCCCGTAGTAAACTATAATTTCCCAATCGTTATCCAACTTTTATCGCTTCAGAAGAGCTCCGCTCTAACTTATGAGCCCCTGAAAATTAACGTAGCTTCAAGCAATACAACGAACATTAACCTTCCATCCGTCTTGACCATAGCGCCTGATAACACAGAAGTCCTCCTTTATGGGAAAGGATTGTCTACTTCAAAGACTACCTTGACCCTATCCTCTCCTGGCTATAACTCGATCACAGCTCAGATGGCTCCCGCCCCCGCTTTTATGTCAATGCAGATCTTGCCCCCTTACGCCTTTCCATTTGGTAAGACCGCGACGATTAAAATGAGTGTAACACTCGACGGTGCGCCAGTTAAGGGCGTGCCAGTCGTATGGAAGGGTCGTGGGTTAGTAAATAATAATACTATAACGAATGATCAGGGTATCGCTGAGAACGACTTACTAGTCTCTGAAGGTCAAAATAGAGTTGAAGTAGCCATTAACACCGGTGGAAGTAATTATCTGAGTGCAAGTAGAATCATCCAGGGCGTTCTGGGTCAATACAATCTAGTTATAGAGTCTAACTCACCAGCAGTGATCATTGGTTCAGGAACCTATACTTATGGTCAGACCATCAGCCTTAACGCCCCTACCACTGTCCCGATGTCAGGTATTCTCGGGGTGTTAGGTGGAAAATATATATTCTCAAAATGGAGTGGTGCCGTCGAATCATCGAATAACGAAGAGGTTTTACAGATAACAGGGTTACAGTCAACAATAACTGTACGCGCAGAATATGTTGAGAATTTTATGATGGTTATTGTAGCTGGGCTAGTGATTGGGGCAGCCTGCATCGGTGGCGGGTTCATATACTTTAAGAAGTTCAGGAAGATGAAACCTGGACCCGCTGAAGACTCTGAGAGCGTCGTAGAAGGCGCTGAAACCGACGCAGTTACAACCCAAGAGGAAGCCCCAACTCAAGACCTGAAACCAAAGGAGGAGGGTGCTTCGGAAACTCCGCAAGCTCCCGAAGCCCCAAAACTCACAGCCGCTCAGATAAAGGCAGAGATCGTCCGAAGTAAAGGAATCTCAAATTACGACCCCCATCGCACTGCTAATGTTATTAAAAAGATCCAGAGTGAAGAAAAGCCCACAACGTCTCAGACTGAGTCGAAGCCTTCACAAGATGAAAAATTAATGGATGCAAACGTACCTGACAAAGCCTTTGAGGGTCCAATTACCCCTCTGCCTGAAGATACACAAAAGTCTTCAATTGAAACTTTACAGGAGATAAATGAACTCCCAGATGCAGCTGCTCCCCTGGATAATATAGAAGCCACACCAGGCGTTGATGAGTCTGCGCCTCTAAGCAACGAGGAGGCTT
>MEZF01000080.1:28646-40623 GCA_001774245.1 Candidatus Bathyarchaeota archaeon RBG_13_52_12 | reverse complement strand
TTAGAATGTGAGGGGCATAATTTTGAAGATAGGCGTCATAGGCGGAACCGGCGACATGGGGAGAGGACTATGCGTTAGGCTTGCTCTACGACACGAACTCCTCATAGGATCCAGATCACTGGAGAGGGCGTCGGCAACCTCTTTTAACCTGAACAACTACGCCAGGGGCTTCTATCAGTCTACGATGAAGGGATGCATTAAGGGGGTCTTAAACGAGGACGCGGTGAAGGAGGCAGAGGTGGTTATAGTGTCTCTCCCCCCGGCCGTCTCAGCGGAGTATCTGAGGGGGTTCTCGTCTCTCTTCACGCCCGAAAAGGTGGTTATCTCGACGGTGGTCCCCATGACTCGGAAGAAGAGGCTGTTCTACTGGACGCCGCTGGAGGGGGAGGCGCTGGGCGACCTGCGCACGCGTTCAGCTGCTGAGGTGCTTCAGGATGTCGTTAAGCCCGCGTGCGTCGTCTCGGGGTTCCAGACGGTTCCCGCGTCCTATCTTTACAACATTGACTCGGTGCTGAACATCGATGTGCTCCTAGCGGGGGACGATGAGCTCTCTCTTGCTAAGGTGGGGAGCCTCGTCAGGGACATTCCTAATCTTCGCCCCCTCCGGGTTGGGCCCCTCGAGAACTCGAAGTTCATAGAGTCGATTACTCCGCTCCTTCTGAATGTAGCTGTTCTGAATGACCTCCGAGACCCATCGATCCGGGTGGTGCCCTGGATGCCAACGATCGAGCCAGAGTAGCAGCGCGCGGGCTCCCGGGCTCTCACCCAGCATAACGTTTGCCCTCGGTGCGAACGCCTTCAATTGGGCTTAAAATAGCTACGTGATTCATGGCAGGCTCCAAAGAATTAAAATCTGGAGCCTGTCGCTTATCATTCCCGGTGAATTAATGGGATTCTGGCCAAAAGGTTACAAGAGCTGTTTCTTCCTCAGCTTCGACTACGACGCCTCAAGCGCCGAGACTTGGAAGACTCCCGGCGACCTCTCATCACTAAGCAAGGGGCGCTACGCTCCGCAAGTCGCGGTCCCGAGGATCCTGGGCCTCCTCGACGGGCTTGAGATAAAGTCCACCTTCTTCACGCCAGGATGGACTTGCGACAATCATCGGGACTCAGTCGCTGAGATCATCAGTCACGGTCACGAGGTAGCCGCTCATAGCTATAGCCACGAGAGGATGACTGAGTTGACAGCCGAGAAAGAAGCTGAGGTCTGGGAGAGGAGCCTCGCCGCGCTGGAGCGCGTTGGCGTCAAGCCCCGTGGGTACAGGGCCCCATACTGGATGTTGAATGAGCGTAGCCTCAGCCACATGAAGCGCCTAGGGTTCCAGTATAGTAGCAATATGATGGACGAAGATATGCCCTATATGCTGAAGCACAACAACGTGGACACAGGGCTCGTTGAGCTTCCGGTTGAGTGGCTCCTCGACGATTGGCCTCACTTCGAGATGGACAGGATGAGCCCCGATGAGGTCTATAGGCTGTGGAAACCCGAGTGGGAGGGGCTTCATGAGCTTGGTAGATACTTCGGCCTGACGTGTCATCCGGAGTGTATAGGGAGAGTGAGTCGGCTCAAGATGTTGGAGAAGCTTATCTTGGAAGCGGAGAATGTTGGCGGGGTCTGGTTCCCTATAGGCAAGGAATTAGCCGATTGGGTAAGAAAGAAGGCCAAGTCACCGAGAACCTAGAACAGACGCTGGAGAACTAGCCCCTATTTTTTACGCGCGCATCCGTCACGATTTTAGGTTAACCTAATATTTATATGTTAGGCTCACCTAAATACATTGAGTCACCTTGAGCGAAAACGTGGAAGAGTACTTGGAAGCAATCTACTCGCTTAACGAGCGCAGCGAGCTAGCTAAGAACCAGGAGCTTTCAGAGAGGCTCAAGGTCTCGCCGCCAAGCGTATCCGAGATGATCAGGAAGCTCTCAGAGGATGGTCTAATCTCATACGAGCCCTACAAGGGCGTGGTCCTCACAGGCAAGGGGATGGCCAGGGCGCAGAAGGTCGTCAGGAAGCACCGGCTTCTTGAGAGGTTTCTACACGATCGCCTCGGGCTAAGGATGGATAAGGTTCACAGCGAAGCCTGCATGATGGAGCACGGCCTCAGCGATGAGGTGGCGGCAGCCCTATGCGACTCAATGAACAGCCCAAAGACTTGCCCCGACGACGCCAAGCCGATACCGGCTTGCACCCTCGATGTTAGCGGATGCGAATCCTGCAAGGTCGCCAGGCAGAAGGACGAGAAACTACACAGGCTTGTTACGCAGCTGAGTAACCTGAGGCCTGGAGAGGTTGGGAAAGTCGCCTTCCTGAGGGACGCTGGGCAGGCCTCCCAGAGAATCATGGATATGGGTCTATGCCTCGGGACTCCGGTGAAGGTGGTTAAGTCAGCGCCTTTCCACGGCCCGGTCGAGGTCAGCGTGAGGGACACTACTCTCGCGCTTGGCCGGGAGCTAGCTGACAAGATCTACGTGGAGGTCGAGAACGGTATACCAGAGCCTCCCCACCCACACAGGCCAAACGCGGTTATCGTGAAGTAGCTGGCAGAGAACATTGAGCCAAATCGACGCAGCGGATAGTGGTCTGAGGGATGGTAAGAAGCTCACAATAGCGTTGGCGGGCAACGCCAACGTCGGTAAGAGCGTGATCTTCAACCAGCTGACTGGGCTCCATCAGCACGTCGGTAACTGGCCCGGTAAGACGGTGAAGAGGGCCGAGGGTACCCTGAGCTTCGGTGGATACACAATCGACGTAGTGGATTTGCCGGGTATCTACAGTCTCAGCACCTATAGCCTCGAGGAGAAGGTGAGTAGGGAGTACATAGCTGTTGAGCACCCGGATGCCATCATAAACGTGGTAGACGCCTCGGCGCTTGAGAGGAACCTCTTCTTCACTGTGCAGCTCCTGGAGATAGAGCCACATCTCCTAGTGGCCCTAAACCAGATGGACTCAGCTGAGAAGAAGGGGATCAGGGTTGATGAAGCCGCTCTCTCGAAGCTTCTCGGAGTCCCGGTCGTGCCCACAACCGCAACCAGGAACGAGGGCCTCCAGGAATTGATGGTGGAGGTCATCAGGATCCACGAGGAGGGTAAGCCAAGCTCAAAGCCTCTTGGCTTCGGACCCGAAGTTGAGGCAATCATCGATGAGCTTGTATGTGATCTCGGCGACGTTAACGTACCTTATCCCCGCCTCTGGGTTGCTGTGAAGCTCCTCGAGGGCGACGAAGAGCTGGAGACGCTGGTGTACGGCCAGAAGCCCACGATGGAGCATAAGGTGGTCGCCGCGAGGAGGAGGGTCGAGGAGATCCACGGCCACGACGTTGTAAGCGTCATCGCGTCGGAGAGGTACGCTCAGGCGAGCAGGATAGCTTCCCAGGCTAGCACCCACGTGGAGCTTAGGTCAAGTGCCTGGAAGAGGCTGGAGGAAGCCACCGACCACCCGATCCTCGGGTACGCCATCATGATCGCCATAATCGTGGGGATGTTCTACTCGATCTTCACATTCGGTGACTACATGTCAAAGCTGCTCGGGTCCGCATTCGAACTCCTCAGAGCCAGTTATTATTCAGCCCTTGGAAGTGGACCGTTACAGGGTTTCCTGTGGAATGGCCTCGTAGAGGGGGCGATTGCAGGGACCTCGATCGCACTCCCCTACATTGTGCCGTTCTTCCTCGTCCTCAGCCTGCTGGAGGACTCCGGGTACCTCGCCAGAGTCGCGTTCCTCATGGACTCGCTGATGCACCGCATCGGGCTCCACGGAAAGGGCTTCATACCCATGATGCTCGGCTTCGGATGTAACGTCCCGGCGTGCCTGGGCTGCTCGATAATGGAGACTGAGAGGGAGAGGCTGATATGCGCATTCGTCTCAAGTCTGGTGCCATGCGCCGCCAGGAGCATCGTGATAATGGGCCTGGTCGCGACGTACCTGGGCTTCGGCTGGGCGGTCACACTTTATGCGCTAGATTTCATGCTCATCTTCATCCTCGGCAGAGTAGCCTTCAAGGTCCTTCCCGGTGAGCCAATGGGCCTCATCATGGAGATGCCGAGTTATAAGATCCCGACGGCGAAGGTCACTGGGCAGAGGACCTGGTTCAGGCTCAAAGACTTCATCGTCGAGGCATTCCCCGTGATCATAATCGGCAACCTGGTCATCTACGTCGCAAACCTCGTCGGGCTGCTCAACCTCATACAGCAAGCCTTCAGCCCGGTGACTGTCTGGTGGCTCGGCCTGCCGGCGGCGACGGGGATCGTCCTGATCTTCGGGGTTCTGAGGAAGGAGTTGACGCTGATCCTGCTTGCATCTTTGATGGGTACAACAAACTTCGCACTCATCCTGTCGCCCTCCCAGATGTTCGTCTTCGCCTTCGTCGTAATGATCTACATCCCCTGCATCGCCACAATTGCCGTGCTGTCGAAGGAGTTTGGGGCGAGGACGGCTGCATTGATCAGTTTAACCGAAATAGTGCTCGCCGTTGTGCTTGGCGGAATTGTTTTCCGGGTTTTTCTCATCACAGGGATCCTGTAAACTAATTGATTCGGCGAGGCTTGGCCGCTGACAATTCACTTCTCCCCCAGCGGTTCGTGCCTAGGCTTAATCAGTGAACATGACCACGCTGAGAAGCTGAGGCATTTCGAACTTCACGCTCGACGGCACTATGGAAAACTGCTAATGATAAAGAACTAGGCTAAATCAAAGTTTTTTTAAACAATTATTCTCGTTGTTAAATTTTGGGCGCTTGTGAGACTATTGAGGAAGTTAATATCCTCGTATTCAAGGATACTTCCCATCTACTGATTACTAGCTGAGGCGAGGTGGGGTTGGGATTCATCTCTAATTTTAATAAGATGCTCAATGATCAAGCCCAAGTTGCGTCGGCTCACTTCTATATTCGACATGTCATCGTTCCCAGCATTGAAAAACTCGCAAGCGCGGAGCACGTCGACTCCGAACATGAAGTAAAGAATATGATTAGGCGGAAGGAACGTCTGATGGACCACTCCGATGATCCACGGTTTAGAGAGAAGCTGAGCGACGTAGTTGCCTTTCCTTGGGTGCACCTCGCTCTCACAAGTTTCAGGGGTCACCTCGAAGTCTCCGATGAGAAAATAATGAATTCCGTGCCCTGGTGGATGGATCGGTTAAAGGAGACTAATCCGAGCCTGTATAATGCAATCGACGGTGAGTCTGAGGGTAGACACTGGTTTGGCGAAGTCCTGGTTGACTTGGTTGCCCTGCTACGTGAATACATCTAGTTTCGCACTAGTCTATTGTTCCGGGTGTTTGATCTCTATGCGCTTTTCTATTTGATTGCATTTAACTGCCAGGTTTCCCTCATGTTCCGGGTTGGGGTGGAAGGTGTACACGCAGTTTCCTGCCTCATCTAACTGGAGCTCCGAGATTGCAGTTATCTTGATTGTTACATTTGATGTTCCTTGTGGAACTGTTCCATTCAGTTTGACGCTGTAGGTTCCCCTCGGGACATCTTTCAGCGTGTATTGAGCTACACCCTTCGCGACTTCAATATTCTTGGAGATCCAGAACAGGAATTTAGCGGCAACCTTCATGGTCGAGACAGTTTCTGCCTCGACGACAAGTCTGTTTTTCGGCCATGGAACTTGGACTTTATGGAACTGCACATTGAACGTGTTGCCCACTATTGGTACCGTTTGTTCGTAGTTGAGCTCAACCGGAACCCTTTCATCACATGTCCCCTTGATTTTTATGTTGATCTGATCCCCTGGTTTCGGATTTTGGGGCGTGATTTCTATGTCTTGAACCAAATGTGAATAATATATTAGCGACCTGGCTTTTAACTGAGTCCTTTAGTGGTGCGCACTCCCTTCCCGAGGTGCACAAAACGCGTTATTCAGTAGATTAACGAGTTGAAAAAGTATTTTTCGGTTCTTTAGTGGTCAGTCTCTTAGCTCCCTTCACCAAGTTATCAAGCCCCTGATTCAAAGCCTCAACCATGCCCCGCTGTACATCGTCATCCACCTTTGCTTCAAATTTAACATAAGGTGGCCCGCATCTGACTTGGAAAAGTTCAACTGCTCCAAGTTTTTTTGAATCAATCTCTTTATTTGCTGTAATATGGGATCCAGTTTCAACATCTTTTACGTTTTCGATTTTATACCCATGCTTCTCCAGGATCTTAACCACACACTCTATGTTTAGCTTGACTTCCATCTTCTTCACCAATCAAGATGAGTCCTCGGGACTATCTTATTCATACGCACACGCCATTATTTTTTCAGGCATTCGATTTAAACACTGGTGTTCCAAAGTAACATTATTGACTCCGCCGTTTAAAAGGTATAGGCATATCGCCTCCATTTTGATAATGTATGGCTTCGAGATTATGGTACTCGACTTAATCCCGAGGCGGATAAGAAAGAGGCTTAATATACGCGAGCCTGGCTTGGCGAGCCTAGATGTCTACAGGCGTTTTCGCCTCGCGATCCAGGATTTGGGTCCGGTATTCGTAAAATTTGGTCAGATATTGAGTACACGAACAGAATTGATGCCACCCGAATTGATAAAAGAGTTGAAGATGCTCGTCGATAAAGTCGAACCCGTACCCTTCGGAAAAATCAAACCGATTATTGAGAAGTACACCGGCCCGATTGAGGACCGCTTCATCTACCTAAATGAGCGTCCCTTCGCAGCGGCCAGCCTCAGCCAGGCACACCAAGGAAAGCTGAAGGACGGGACAGTCGTTGTCTTTAAGGTGCAACGCCCCGGGATAAAGGAGCAAGTAGCTATCGATCTTGATATACTCAGGTTCTTGGCGGATAGGGTCGACTTATTGTTTTATTCTCTAAGAATATACAACTTTCCCGGGGTAGTCGAGGATTTCTCGAAGCAGATTACTATGGAGCTTGATTTCATTCGAGACGGTAAGAACGCCGATCTATTGGCTCGAAACATGAGTTCTCTAAAGGGTATCCGCGTGCCTAAGATCCACTGGGAATACTCTGGAAGTGGCATACTGGTTATGGAGTACATGCGTGGGGTTCGGATAGACTATGTGGTCGGGCTAAAAAAGATGGGTGTTAACCTGCGTGAGGTCTCCCTCAACGGTTTAAACGCCTATTTGAAGCAAATCTTCAAGGATGGGTTCTTCCACGGTGACCCGCACCCCGGTAATCTTATAGTTACGCCGAAGGGAGATCTAGTCTTCCTGGATTTTGGCCTAGTAGGCATCCTTCGCCCCGAGAAAAAGGATCTATTGCTAAGAATGCTGCTCGGCGTTGTTGACGCGGACGTGGACGAGCTTGTTCGAGTCTTTGATCAGCTGGGAATGAAGGTTAATGACCGGTGGGTTGACTTCTTCAAGGATGATCTTTACCTTGGCTTGTTGGAGAGTCAGAATTTTGACCCAGGTAAGCCCAACACGGACGCCTTCACGGATGTCATAACTACTCTGCGGAAGTATCATCTCCAGGTTCCGATGGTTGCGATGCTCATGATCAAGGTGATCATGATGCTTGGAGACGTAATGTCGAAGCTCGTCCCCGAGTTCAACTTCCTGGTGGAGGTCCGCCCCTATCTGGGTGAGATAGTAAAGGACAGCGTCTTGAGCCGAGCGAAAAAGACGATTTTAGAACTGCCCGACATTCAAAAGGAGATTTTTGAGATTCCACAAAACCTCAGTGAAGCAAGTAAGAAACTCTCAACCGGTACTTATAGGTTCAGATTGGCACATAGGGACATTGATAGGCTTGGTAGAAACATCGATAGAGCAGGCTACAAGGTTCTACTTGGCACAGTCCTCGCCTCTATCTTTGTTGGCCTGAGCGTCATTGTTTATTCGATGAAGAATGTATTGTATACAGAGTACCTTTTAGCGATAACCGGGATTTATATTGCGTCCTTAGTCGGGCTTATTCTAGTACCTCACCTATTGAAGAAAAAATAGTGGAAGGGTCGTCTAAGTCTTCCCTGCGAGTGTTCAATTTCACATGGTGCAAAGCATTTACCTCGTGAATTCACTTACAGCAGAGACCTTCTCAGCGAGTCTTGTAGCCTCCCTGACATAATCCTCTTCCTTGAGGTCGGTCCAATCACGACCTGGAAGCACTCCCCTAAGGTAAATGGTCTCTATGAAGTTGCACCCTCTCTCCATAGCTTTGCGCCGCAGCTTTTCAAGGGCATCGGGGTTTGTTTCGTTCGCTCCAACTAGCCCCAAGACAACTCGTTTACCTTTAAGATCGACCTTTTCAAGGAATTCAATCATGGCCAAAGTGGGTTTCCCTCTCCAGACGGGCGTCATCAAGATTATTGGGTCGAATTTATCAATGAGCCTGTCAGGCTCTCTAGCCTCATTGTCCCTTCGAAAATGGCGCTGGAGCTTGAGCCTATCACTCCAGCCTTTTGGCTCACCAAGTCTTCTACTTTCTGCCTTAATTATAGGTAGAACGGTCTCTGCTATCTTAGCCGTCGTACCTGTTTTGCTATAGTAGATTATGAGGGGTTTCAAGAGCATTATCAGGATCAGCTAACCGCAACTGTAAAAAAGTGTTTACCCTCTGCTCGAGTCTTCCTTCATATTTACACTCACGAGCATCTTTACAGTGAGATTGGAAGACGCTGAGAACTTGATTGAGCCCACAGCTTTGATGCCTCCCCAAGTTTTTCAATGGACTCATTCCTCTCACTCGAGAAATTATTGCTCTCGCGCGCGGTACGATTTATGTACAACGATGAAAAAAGGATTCAGATGGGATCCGCTGTTTCTCAGAGACAACCTCGTGAACTTGAAACTCGTTGGCACATCTCAGTGATCCCACTCTACATGGCAATCGGCAGCCCCGGCCTCCTCGCAACATTGGTAGCCCTAACACTGGGTGCGAGCATAGCCGAAATCGGAGCAATGACAGCCGCAGGAGCAATCGCCACATTCATATTCTCCATAGTTTGGGGAAAACTTTCCGATTACTCAGGAATAAGGAAAAGATACCTACTGTTCTTCACTTTAGCCCTGGGCCCGATCTTCCTGATGTTAAGCTTGGCGAACTCTGTTCAACAGATCATCATAATCTACACCATGGCATCCGCCATCACAGCAGGGGTGGCCCCAATAGCAGTGATGTACACCGTGGAGTGCTGCAGGCTCGAGGACTGGCAGGTCGGCGTAGCTCGGTACAGCTCCGTAGCAAGCGTAGGCAACATCCTGGGACTCTTGATCTTCACCATCACCGCGCCGTTCCTTGAGACGCGTTGGCTCTTCTACATCTCATCAGCGACCTGCTTCTCTGCGGCCCTCTTCCTCTGGGTGATGGGAAGTGAACCAGAAACGACCTTGGCTAGACACCCGTTCCCCGTCAAAAACTTCCATGATGCGGAGAAACTCCTCTCACCCAGGCCCATCCTCCACTATCTAGACATGAGAAGAATCAAGCCACCTTGGAACATGAGGCGGATGACTCCACTCCAGCTCCTCTTCCTAGCCGCCTTCATACACTGGACGGGGATTAGTTTATTCGGCGTCGGCCAGACTCCGCTGATGAAGGATCTCGGGCTCACCGACGGCCTGATACTTGCCATCAACGTAGTAACCGGCGTCACAGCGGCTATCGCATTCGCGTGGATCGCCCCACGAATAAAGTCGAGCCATAAAAGATCAATCAATCTAATCGTAATAGCCAGATGCATCCTGATACTGTGCTGGGCCGCGCTCCCATTCTTCCTAATCCACTCAATTCCCTTTGTATTCGTACTTCCACTCATTATCTCTGTTGCATTCAACATCCTCTACTCCTTGATCTGGCTTCCCATCACAAACTTCGCCATCTCACAGGCCCCAGATGATCTTAAGGGGAGTGTTCAAGGGGAACTCCTTTCAGCGACAGCGCTAGCAGGGGCAGTCGGCTCGATGGCTGGAGGTCTCGTGATGGCTACTTTCGGGTACACGGCGGGGTTTGTACTCGCATCGATCATAGCATTACTCACGATCCCGATATTATCCAAGTTTGACATGAGTGCAATCTAGATGTACGTGCGTGGTGATTAGAGTGAATCACCATAATTAAATTGTATTTTATCTGGTGTCGATTCGCTAACTACATTATATGTGTCATCCGGAAATACACACCTAATGTATGGCCCTGAGCGAGTATTGACAAAGTCACACCTCTGAGCAATGTTTTGATAGGGGTGGCCCCTCACTACCTCGTAATACATCACATTAACCCCCCTGTCATCGACAGCAGCACAGGCCCACCGCATCAGCGCCGCTGCAACGTCAAACCTATTGGGCAGGGCGAGCATATCCATGACCCTACTCTCGGCATATCCCCCATCGTAGCTCGTCTGGAGGACCAAATAGCCGAGGACATCTCCCCCATGGGCTGCCTGGAGGATCTGGAATTCGCCGCTCCTTGGGTCACAGTACCTCCAGTTCAGGAATCGGTGATCCTTTTCCAAGATGAAGCTGCAACTGTCTTTCACCCTGCCCCAAAATGCATCGATCCTTGGGTCGAATTTCTGCACCTCCTCAATGCTGAAGTCGTTTTGTGGGCCCTTACCGCTTTTTACGATTTTCCTCAACTTATTCATCGCTTCTAGGGACTTGAATCCGAGTCCGACGAGGTTTGGGTTCGTCGTAAGCCTTTTCTTAAGATATGTATTCGTGACCGGCCTGTTTCTCAGATGCGTCTCCACGTCGCGGATCCTAGCCATGTAAGATACAATCTTGGGAAAGACCGTATGGTCCACCTTTACATTTCTTCTATTGATAATAATTGGGTTGCTTGAGATCGTGTAGCTAAACTCGGCTCCCTGCTCTTCACGGAATTTTGGGCCTATCTCAAAGATTCTCGAGTACACCCCCATGCCCCTATAGTCAGGATGCGTAGTGAAGTCAACATTATTATTACCGAGAATAATCCCCTCCCCAATCTTCACATTGAATAGAAGCCCGTGCCCAACGCCGATGATCCTGTTATCAACCATAGCCACCTTAACTGTTGAGCCCAGAGGCGTGTCCTGAAATTTCCACTTCCAGTATTCGAGTGGGTTCTTCAATTTTCTATACGTATCAAAAGCTATCCTTAGGAGTCCGACTATGTCTTTCTCTTCGCCTGGTTGATATAGCCGAACCTCAATCTCTTTACTCATAAGAGTAGTTATGCTTCCATAATTTATAAAAACTGATTAATATTGATAAGAAAAAGCGGTGTCATTTTGCTCGCTCGCGTTCGTGGCATAAATACTAACGCAAAAAGAGAGGAGAGGTTTACCTAGCTTGTTTCTTCAAGTACACATCGGCTTTGATAAATTGCTTCTTGCACGCGACAGCCTTGAATTCAACGAACACAATAGCAATAGCAGGTGAGAGGAGATGAGTATCGATAGATCCGATATTTACCATGTGACCGAGTGCCCAATCCCGTCAGCGTCCGGGAACCACCATGAGGGGCTGGATACTCTCCTGAGTCTGATGGGAAACAACGGCTTAGAGTTCTACAAGACACAGAGGGCGGCGGACCTCGGCGGCGAAGACGGGCTAATCGGCAGATCCGATGTGGTCCTCCTGAAGGTCAACGCGCAGTGGAAGTACAGGGGCTGCACGAACTCGGACGTCGCCAGGGGGCTCGTCCAGAGGATCCTGGAGCACCCCGACGGCTTCGAGGGCGAGGTAGTCTTCATCGAGAATGGACAGGGCGGCGGGAGCCTTGAATGCGCCACAACGTGGGGTGGGCGGTACCCGGACGCCGGCGTCCACGCGAACGCGGAGGACGAGAGCCACAGCTACTCATACATCGTCGACGAGGTATTCGCGGACAGCAGGGTGTCAAAGTATCTGCTTGATCCTATCCGCGGAACCTTCATCTCTGAAAGCGACCACTCCACCGACGGCTACAGGAAGCTGAATCCAGTATCGTACCCCTGCTTCACGACTGCGAAGGGCAACAGGGTCGAGCTGAGGGAGGGCATATGGAACGGCGAAGGCTACAACACGAACCTGAAGCTCATCAC
>MEZF01000080.1:25851-28629 GCA_001774245.1 Candidatus Bathyarchaeota archaeon RBG_13_52_12 | reverse complement strand
CGCCGAGACGACCAGTAGGCTCAACCAGCTGTTAGCAGGCCAGGACCCTGTCGCCCTAGACTACTGGGCCTCCAAGCACCTGCTATACCCCATAGACAAAAACAAGGAGCATAACCCTGACAAGTTCGATGTCCTCCACGACCACCTCGCCCAAGCCTGCAGCGTAATCAACTCCGCCGGAGGAATCAATGGGAAAAGGGCGACCATGGAGGAAAGCGACATGCGTATCCACACTATGCGTGGCTGCAAATAGCATTGGCATGTACACGCGTATATTCTCCTCAAGTGAAGGTTTCCGGAGGCGTGCTTGGCTGTCTAGAAATTTATTCTCGCGATTAGAAAAAGGCGTGCGCGCTTGAGTTGTATCGAATTTCAACTTTTCTTTGCAAAACACGCATTTCTGGTTGGCGTGAGCAACCACATATTACCGAATGTTACCTATCAAATTCTCATAATCTTCCGGCACTCATCACTGAGAGCCCAGCCGTCCCTCCTCTGTATCAGGGTACCCGATTTCACCAGCTTTCGACGAATGCTATCATTTAAGACCCTACAGGGTGACACGCCAGACTCTATCTTTCTGAGTTCAGCGGCGAAGTATTTTATGAGGTTTAGGTCGCTTCTCCGCTCGATTTCAGTGATCTCTTCCTCATTCAATATCGGTGAACACCTGTAGGTTTGTGTGGAGCGGGGGGTCAACCTTCAACCATCCTCGTCTACTCTATACAAAGACGGCGCTGCATATGGACTTTAGCCGTGCATGCGATTTTCGAGCATGGTCTTGAGATAGGCTTGGAACGCGCGCGCGTCCACATATCAGGTGGGAATCAGGATAAGGCTATTGCAATTTAGATGAGACTTGTGCCAAAGTAACTTTGGTCTAAATTTTTGTTAATAAAAAGTGGAGTTGGGGGTAATGTACGAACGATTTTATAGTGATCCTCTATTCTGCAGGCGTTGATCCTCCCACACTCGGAAATCCTTAGGAGGATCAATTCTCTTATCCTCGGGCTTCAACTGGAGCCTAGCAGCACCCACAGAACAACCAGTCACGCATAGCCCACACCCAATGCACTTCTCCAGGTCAACAGTGGCAACGTTGTCTTTGATGGAGATTGCCTTGACTTGGCATCTCTGCTCACATAGACTACATCCGGTGCAGGTATCGTGCTCTATTGTTGAGAAGTAGTTGGATACGGCAGACGAGTTCTGAAGGATCCCACAGCAGCAGATGCAGCAGTTACACATGTACGTGAGCCCCTCCATGACGTTGCTCACCGTGTGAACCAGCCCAACCGCCTCGGCCTTATCAAGCAGGGCGAGAGCCTCCTCCTTGGATATATCATATTTATTGGGAGGACGTTCAATTTTCGAGAAGCTCATGCAGATGTCTAGGGGAAACTCGCATTTCCTGGCTCCGATGAGGTCCTTCTGCTTCCTGCAGATGCAGTCGCGTACACCGAACGCTTTGCTGGACTCAATCACCTTCTTGACGTCGTCGTATGGTAGGATCCACTCAGACTTAACCGCGCTCTGGGCTGGAATCACCCTGTGTATGAGTGGCAGGGGCTTCATGATCCCCTCCACAAAGCCATCTTCATGTATGTAATCCTCCACTAGATGAGCGAACGAGTGATCCATCGATTCTAGCTGCGTCTCCAATATCCCGACGATCCATGGAGTAAGCCGGTAGCGGGGTTTGCCGTCTTTGACCGCGCTCCGCAGTAGTCCTCTCTGTGCCAAACTTGATAGTCGTCGCTCGGCCTCTTCTTCTTCGAGGTTTGCTCTGTGGGCTATCTCGCTGATGGATTCCATGTCCCTGGTTAGGTGGGACGCGAGCTCTGCCTCCTCGGGGTTGAATATTCGTCTCAGTATCTCGATTTCCACGTCAGATTTTGTCCGTGGGAAACCGTTAGGCAGCTTATCGAGGGCAGAGGCTAGTCTGTGATATGATTCTTTATACATAATCCAACGTTTATACCGATGTTTTAGTATCTATATATCATTAACCATGATTCGTACCCTTCATCAATATCCAACCGTCAATGCGTCAATAAATCAACTTCACGGATAGCAGTCAGGTGGGACTCAGGATATGGCTATGCAGAGCGCGTGCTCTACTATAATGTGAGATTACCATTTTTTAACAGGGTAAGTATAGTTCTCTCCCGTCTTCAGCCTCTCTACTTTGCCTTCCTCGTTGAACTCGTAGACTGCGTACTCGTTATGGGAGCCATAGCCGTGTGCCTTCATCTGGAAAGTATCGCCCTCCACGTGTTTTAGAGTAGTGTACTCTACCAAAGGATCTGTTAGCTGCGGGTTTATCATTATCAACTCACCATCATACAGGAGCACCTCCGCATCTCCCCAGATGTTCCTGAACTTGCCAGTGTATCTGCCCCAGTCTCCAGGATTAGCACTTACTGGCTTCTCGGCTAATGTTGGCGCCACCCATGTGTGAGCCTTCTCCACGTATTTGATGGGCTCGCCGTCATCCGCGTTGGTGAATACTATAACAGCCACTCTATCTTCAAGGTTAATTCTGATGTTTGTTCTGTATCCGTGGACGGATCCACCATGGCCAATGTATGTCTTATCGCCTATTCTCAGTATGTTGAAGCCAAGACCCCATCCCTCCAACCAGTTAGGGTCGAGCCAGTGGATCCTGTGCATCTCCCTGAGGGTCTCACCTGTTAACACTGGGTCATCCTCATCTTCTCTGAATTGAAGCATAGCGAACCTAGCCAAGTCGAGGACGCTAGTAGCCATGTTTGCTGC